>DASPTE010000024.1:0-3337 GCA_035623585.1 Steroidobacteraceae bacterium
GCAGCACCGCGAGCAGCTCGGCGCGGTCCTGCGGCTCGGCCGCGAGCCCCTGCCGCAGGCGTCTGAGCCAGCGGCCGGTATTGCTGAGCTCCTTCGACATCTAAACGCTCCGGTACGGGTTGGCGAAGCCAAGCCGGCGCAACACCGCGATCTCGCGCCGCTCCATACGGCGCGCGTCGCTCTCGCGCTCGTGGTCGTAGCCTGCGAGATGCAGTGCGCCGTGCACGACCATGTGCGCCCAGTGCGCGCGCAGGGGCTTCGACTGCGAGCGGGCTTCAGCGCGCAGCACGGGCGGGCAGATCACGAGCTCCCCTAGCGCTCGCGGGCCGCCGCCTGGATCGGGAAGCGGCGCAGCCGGAAAGGACAGGACATTGGTCGGATGCTCGCGGCCGCGAAAGCGCGCATTCAGCCGCCGGCTCTCGGCCGCGCTCACGACGCACACCCCGAGCGAGTGGCCGCGGGCGCGATCGCCGAGCGCGGCGCGCGCCCATTGCGTGAGATCGCGCGCGGGCGGTGACCAGCCGCGCGCACGCCGTTGCAGCTCAAGCTCAAAGCGGGCGCGAGCAGCTGCGCGCCGGGCTCGCGGCGTGGCCGTCTTGCGCGCACTCATGTCGAGCCCCCGCGGGCCTCGTAAGCCTGCACGATGGCCTGCACGAGCGGATGGCGTACGACGTCCTGCGCGTCGAAGAACGTGAAGGCAACGCCTTCGACCGGGCGCAGCACCTCGACGACGTGACTCAGGCCCGACTGCCTGCCGGCAGGCAGATCCGTCTGCGTGATGTCGCCCGTGACGACGGCCTTCGAGCCGAAGCCGATGCGGGTGAGGAACATCTTCATCTGCTCGATGGTGGTGTTCTGGGCTTCATCGAGAATGATGAAGGAGTCATTGAGCGAGCGGCCGCGCATGAAGGCGAGCGGCGCCACCTCGATGACGTTGCGCTCAATGAAGCGCGCGACGCGATCGAAGCCCATCATCTCGTAGAGCGCGTCGTACATCGGCCGCAGATACGGATCGACCTTCTGGGCGAGATCCCCCGGGAGGAAGCCGAGCCGCTCGCCCGCCTCCACCGCCGGCCGCACGAGCACGAGCCGCCGCACCTTGTCGGCCTGCAGCGCCTCCACCGCGCAGGCGACCGCGAGATAGGTCTTACCGGTGCCGGCGGGGCCGATGCCGAAGGTGAGGTCACGGCTGCGGATGTGCTCGAGATACTCGCGCTGGTGCAGACCGCGCGCGCGAATGCCCCCGCTCGGCACGCGCACCGTGTGCGCGCTCGCATCGCCCGCGGGTGCAAGCGCCCCGGCCTCGCGCTCACGTAGCGCGAGGTAGACGCGCTCCGGGGTCACTTCCTCGTCGCGGGTGAGCGTGAAGAGCTCGCGCAGCAGGTCCTCGGCGTTCGCCGCCTGGGCTCCTATCACGCGAAAGGCATCACCGTGCCGGTCGATGCGCACATCGAGCCGTGCCTCGAGGAGCTTCAGATTCTCATCGAGCGGTCCACAGAGGTTGGCGAGGCGGGTGTTGTCCGCGGGTCGGAGCGCGAATTCCCGCGGCGGTTCGGGGGCGGAGGCAGCCACTGGCGTCAGCCGCTCGCCACGCGCGCCGTGGCGGCGGCGTGCGCGAGCCGCCCGCGCAGCGAATGCGGATGCGCCTCGGTCACGATCACGTCCACGAAGCGGCCGATGAGGGTCGCGGGGCCTGCGAAATTCACCCAGCGGTTGTTGGCGGTGCGCCCGGCGAGCTCGCGCGCATTCCTTTTCGCAGCGCGTTCGACCAGCACGCGCTGCCGCGTGCCGACCATGCGCTCACTGATCGCACGCGCCTGGGAGTCGAGCTGTGCCTGAAGCCGCGCAAGCCGCTCGAGCTTCACGGCCGGCTCGACCTCATCGGGGAGCGAGGCGGCCGGGGTGCCGGGACGGCGGCTGTAGATGAAGCTGAAGGACTGGTCGAAATGCACCTCGCGCGCGAGCGCGAGAGTCGCGAGGAAGTCGCGCTCGCTCTCGCCCGGGAACCCGACGATGAAGTCGGTCGAGATCGAGATGTCGGGGCGCACGGCGCGGAGCCTGCGCACCTTGTCCTTGAATTCGAGCGTGGTGTAGCCGCGCTTCATGAGGGCGAGGATCCGGTCTGAGCCGCTCTGCACCGCAAGGTGCAGGTGGCTCGCGAGCTTCTCGACGTTCGCGAACGCCTCGATCAGGCTCTCGTTGAATTCGAGCGGGTGCGAGGTCGTGAACCGGATGCGCTCGATCCGCTCCTCGCGCGCGATGTGGTGGATGAGGGTCGCAAGATCCACGCGCGCACCGTCCGCCATGTCGCCCGCATACGCGTTGACGTTCTGCCCGAGGAGCGTCACCTCGGCGACGCCCTGCCGCGCGAGCGCGCGCACTTCGGCGAGCACGGACTCGAACGGGCGGCTCACTTCCTCGCCGCGGGTGTAGGGCACGATGCAGAAGCTGCAGTATTTGCTGCAGCCTTCCATCACGGAAACGAAGGCGCGGGCGCCTTCGGCGCGCGGCTCAGGCAGCCGATCGAACTTCTCGATCTCGGGGAAGCTGACATCGACGATGGGGGCGCCGCTTTGGCGGCGCGCGCCGATCATCTCCGGGAGTCGATGCAGAGTCTGCGGACCGAACACGAGATCGACGAACGGGGCGCGCTCGGTGATGCCCTCCCCCTCCTGGCTCGCGACGCAGCCGCCAACCCCGATCAGCACCTCGGGCCGGCGGGCCTTGAGCCTTCGCCACTCGCCCAAGAGCGAGAACACTTTCTCCTGCGCCTTCTCCCGCACCGAGCAGGTGTTCATGAGAAGAAGATCGGCTTCGCTCGGGTCGTCGGTGGGGGTGAGGTCTGCGCGTGAGCGCAGTACGTCCGCGATCCTTGCGGAATCGTACTCATTCATCTGGCAGCCGAAGGTCTTGATGAAATAGCGGCCGGGCATAGTCGCTGTTAAAGCGTGAAATTCTACCAAAGGAGAGCCTGCGACCGCCTCCTTGCGGGCCGGTACGCGCAACCGATCCTGTTCTGAAAATCTAATAAAGACAGTAAGTTATGCGATCAAACCGATGCGCGTGCACCCTCTAGAACGGGATGTCGTCGTCGAACTCCTCACCCCGTCCTCCTCCTGCGCCACCGCTCGACTCTTCCGCGAAGGCGCCCGATGGGGCCCCGCCCGTTCGTGCGGGAGTGTCCGCGGGAGCGCCGCCCGGCGCGGCGCCAGCGCCCGCACCGCCGCGACCCCCGAGCATCTGCAGGTCGTTACCGACGATCTCGGTCGAGTAGCGGTCATTCCCCTGCTTGTCCTGCCACTTGCGCGTGCGCAGGCTCCCTTCGATGTACACCTGC
>DASPTE010000030.1:0-2614 GCA_035623585.1 Steroidobacteraceae bacterium
CCGCCGGGCACGAGCGGCATCACTTCACGAGCATCGATCGCCGCGCGCGGCGCTGATTCACCGGCCCGCGCCCCCGTGGCACAATGACAACGCCGCTCGGGCGCCGTGCGGAAAAACATGCGGTCGCGCGCGCGAGGCGATCCCCTTTGAGGACCAAGAATGACTTTTGTCGTTACCGAAAACTGCATCAAATGTAAGTACATGGATTGCGTGGAAGTCTGCCCTGTCGACTGCTTCCACGAAGGACCCAACTTCCTCACGATCGATCCCGAGGAGTGCATCGATTGCACGCTCTGCGAGCCGGAGTGTCCGGTGGAAGCGATCTTTTCCGAGGAAGAACTGCCCGCAGGTCAGGAGCACTTCAAGCAATTAAACGCCGAGCTTGCGAAGCAGTGGCCGGTCATTACCGAGAAGAAAGAGGCCCCGGCAGACGCCAAGGAGTGGGAAGGCAAACCCGACAAGCTGAAGCTGCTCGAGCGCTGAAGCGCCCGGGCGTCGCGTGGCGGCTCCCCGGCTAGCTAGCGACGCGGGCCGTCCTTAAGCTCGTGCACGAGCTCATCGGGCGCAAGATACCCCGTAAGGAGCTCACCGTCGGCGAGCACGATGGCGGGGGTTCCCGTGAGCGCAAATTCCTTGCCAAGCGCCCAGGTGCGCGCCACGGGATTGTCGGTGCAGGGCTTGTTGGTGAGTTCCTGACCGAGCTTGGCGCGCGTGAGCGCATCGTTGCGGTTGGTCGAGCACCACACCTGCTCCGCCTTGGTCCATGAGGAAGAGTTCGGACCGGTGCGCGGGTAGAGCAGATACCGCACGCGCACGCCCAGTCGGTTGTACTCGGCGATCTGGCTGTGGAGCTTGCGGCAGTAGCCACAATCGACATCCGTGAACACCGTGACGGTGTATTTCGGATCCTTCGGTCCAAAGATCAGCATCTCGCTCTCGGGAACGGCGGCCATGAGCCGCAGGCGCAACTCGCGCCGGTGCGCTTCGGTGAGGTCATCGTTCGTGTGCAGGTCGTAGAGGTCCCCGCTGATCGCGTACTTGCCATCGGCGGTCACGTAAGCGATGTCCGTGCCGCGCGTGTACTCGTACATACCGGGCACCGGAGAGACCCGCAGCTCATCAGCGCGCGCGCCGGGAATGCGGCTCGCGACCTGCGCTGGGGTCGGCTGCTCATCCTGAGTGGTGCTCGGCCCCGCGAGTGCAGCGCTCGAGAGCACAAGCGCCAACAGCAAACTTTTGGCCATCATGGGAATTTCCGTCGCCAGATTCGCGAATTGGACCGGCCCCGGGGAGTGAAGTTTCGCCCCCGCGAGGATTGTGCGTGCCAGGCGGGAGAAGTCTAGCAGAGCGAGGCGCGGGCTTCAGCCGCGCGGGTGGTGCGTCGCGTGCAGTTCCTTGAGACGCTCGCGCGCGACATGCGTGTAGATCTGGGTGGTCGAGAGATCGCTGTGGCCGAGCAACATCTGCACCACGCGCAGGTCAGCGCCGTGATTGAGCAGGTGTGTCGCGAAAGCGTGACGCAGCGTATGCGGGGAGAGTTCCTTGGAAATGCCGGCCTTGCGCGCGTAACGCTTGATGATGTGCCAGAACGCCTGTCGGGTCATGCGATCGCCGCGGCGCGTCGGGAACAGGTAATCCGTTTGTCGCTCGAGAAGGATCTCCCCGCGCGCGGCGCGGGCAAACTCCTTGAGCGAGCGGATTGCTTCCTCGCCGAGGGGGATGAGCCGTTCGCGATCGCCCTTGCCGAGAATGCGGATCACGCCTTGATTGAGATTGATCTGGCTCTGACGCAGGTTCACGAGCTCCGACACCCGCAGTCCCGTCGCGTAGAGCACCTCGAGCATGGTGCGGTCGCGATTGCCAAGCGGATCGCTCACGACCGGCGCCGAGAGCAACGACTCGACTTCCTCCTCGGTGAGCGAACGCGGCAGCGAGCGGCCGATCTTCGGCATGGCGATCTGCGCGGTCGGATCCTCGCGGATCACGCCCTCACGCATGAAGTAGCGGAAGAAGCGCCGGAAGCTCGAGAGCTGCCGCGCGGTCGAGCGCGGGCGGGCACCGGCGCGCACGCGCCAGGCTATGAATTCCTGCAAGTCGGCGCGCGAGGTGCGCATGATCTGTACGTTGCGCTCGGCCAGCCAGCGGGCGAGAGCGGTGAGATCGGCGCGGTAGGCGGCGAGGGTATTCGGCGAGAGGCCGCGCTCCATCCACACCGCATCGAGAAAGCGAGACACCGCAGGATCTGCGGAGTCGGTATTGGCGGTCATGGCGATGGCGGTATTAGACAAGGCCTGATCTCGCTTTGGACTTTAAGGTAACCGCCCGCCGGCCGATGTGCGGTATTCGGTTTCCCGGTAATGTGCTGATCGCAGTATGGTGAGCGCGGGGGCAGAGTCGACGTGATGACCTTCACATCTGCAACGCAGCATTAACATAAGGAGAACCAGTTCACATCCCCGCATGGGGAAGCATCATCGACCCATGGCCGGAAAGTCCTCGTGAAGCCGTTTGCGAATCTACGCGCGCTCGCGTTGCGCGTGCTGCGTATCGCCTACGCGTGGTGGACGGTGGTGCTGTTCCTCACCGTGGGGCTCGGCGCGCTGCTGCTGCTCGC
>DASPTE010000034.1:0-3384 GCA_035623585.1 Steroidobacteraceae bacterium
AGTGCGCAGATCACGGTCCCGAGCGTGCAGCCCCTCGTCGTGGCCGCGCTCGGGGGCTCTCCGCCAACCCCCGCCGCTGGCATCGAGGGCGAGGTGGTCATCTTCCCGACGTTCGATGCGCTCAAGGCCGTCCCCGCCGGATCGCTCAAGGGCAAGATCGCATTCGTTGCCAACCGCATGGTGCGCACGCAGGATGGTTTCGGATACGACGTCGCAGTGAACGCCCGGGCGGATGGGCCTGCAGCCGCGGCGCAGGGCGGTGCGGCTGCCTTTGTCGTGCGTTCAATTGGGACCGACAGTCACCGCCTCGCACACACAGGCGCCACGCGCTATGTCGACGGGCGGGTGCCACTCCCTGCTTTTGCAGTCTCGGCACCCGATGCCGATCAGATCGAGCGCCTCGCGGCGCTCGGTCGCCCGATGCGCATCGAGCTGCATTCCGCCGCCTCATACGTGAAGGATGCATACTCTCAGAACGTCATCGCCGACGTGCGGGGACGCAAGCGTGCGAAAGAGATCGTGCTTCTTGGCGCACACCTCGACAGCTGGGATCGGGGGACGGGGGCGATCGATGACGGTGCCGGAACCGCGATCATCACCGCGGCAGCTAAACTCATCCGCGATCTCCCGCACCGACCTGCGCGCACCGTGCGGATCGTTCTCTATGGCGCAGAGGAAGTGCCCCAGCCCGTGAAACCCTTCAAGGCGTTTGGCGGTAACGCTTATGCAGAGCGGCACCAGGCCGAGCTCCCTTCCCATGTGCTCACGGGCGAGAGCGACCTTGGCGCTGACCGGATCTACTCGCTGGCGCTACCGCGTGCTGTTTCCTCTGGCGGCTTCGCCGAGCGGGTAGCACGGGTCCTTTCGCCGATTGGCGTACTGGCCGCGCCACGGCTCCCGGAGGATGCCGGCACAGATGTGGGTCCGGTCGTCGAGGCGGGGGTGCCGGCATTTCTCCTCATGCAGGACGCGACGCGATACTTCGACATCCACCATACGTCCGATGACACCCTCGACAAGATCGACCGGGAACAGCTTGATCAGAACGTCGCGGCCTGGGCGGCCCTCGTCTGGCTCGCGGCGGACAGCGACACCGACTTCCGGATGCCCGCGGCGGCACCGGCGCACTGATAAGATGCGAGCGTCTCGCCGCTCGACCGCCGGCGTTCGCGAGTTGCACGCAAGCGGCGCACTCGGCAAGCTGCCGCTATGAGCGAGCAGGTCCTTGTGACGCGCGCGGATGGCGTGTTCGAGATGCGCCTCAACCGCCCCGAGAAGCGTAACGCTATTACCTTCGCGATGTACGAGGCGCTCGCCGGCGCCTTGCGTGACGCGCAAGCCGATAAGGCAGTGAACGCGGTGCTCTTGAGCGGGGAGGGCGCGGGCTTTTGCGCCGGCAATGATCTCAATGATTTCCTGAGCGGCCCGAAATTCACGAGTGCGCATCCGGCCATGGTGTTCCTGCGGACGCTCGCGACCTTTGGCAAGCCGATCATCGCCGCCGTGCACGGACAGACGATCGGGATCGGGGTGACGATCCTCCTGCATTGCGATCTTGTGGTGGCGGCACGCACGACCCAGCTCTCGATGCCGTTCGTGTCGCTCGGGCTCGTGCCCGAGGCCGGAAGCTCACTTCTCCTCCCACGGCTCCTCGGCTGGCAGCGCGCGGCAGAACTCCTCTTCCTCGGTAAGCCGTTCGATGCCGCGAACGCGCATCGACTTGGACTGGTCAATCGGGTCGTCGAGGATAAGACGCTCATGGACGAGGCGCGCGATCTCGCTCTCACAGTGGCCGCGCAGCCAAGCGGGGCGCTGCAGGCCACGCGACGCCTTGTGCGCGGCGATTGCGGCGAACTCCTTGCGCGGATCGAGGAGGAGGCGCGCGAGTTTGGCGCGCGGCTCGAGTCCGAGGAGTTCCGCGCCGCGGTGCGCGCGGTGCTCAGCAAGGGGCGTGCGGGCTAGGCGAGGGACGGGCGATGGCGGTCTATTCGATTGACGGAATCATCCCGGTCGTGGACCCATCGGCCTTCGTCCACCCCGACGCGGTGCTCATCGGCGATGTCATTGTCGGGGCGGGATGCTACGTCGGTCCCTGCGCCTCTCTGCGCGGGGATTTCGGCCGCGTCATCCTGAAGGCGGGCTCGAATGTGCAGGACAGTTGCGTGCTACACAGCTTCCCCTCAAAGGACGCACTCCTCGAAGAGGACGCTCACGTCGGACACGCGGCGGTACTCCATGGCTGCATCGTGCGTCGCGGGGCACTGATCGGCATCGGCGCGATCGTCATGGACGATGTGGTCGTGGAGGAGGAGGCGTTCGTCGGTGCGGGGAGCTTCGTACGAGCCGGCTTCGTAGTCCCGCGCCGCACGCTCGTCACCGGTGTGCCGGCGCGCGTCATTCGCGAGCTCAGGCCCGAAGAGCTCGCCTGGAAGGCTCAGGGTACGCGCGAGTATCAGGAGCTCGCCGTGCGCAGCTTGGCCACGCTCAAACCCTGCCGCCCGCTCATCGCCCCCGAGGCTAACCGCCCCGTTCGCGATGCTTCGAGCTTCGTCGCGCCGCTCCACACCATCAAGCGTGAGTAAGCGCTCCGCATCGGCGGGCCCGGACAGCCCGCCGCTTCAGTCCGAATCCGGAGGATCGCCGGGATCGGGATTGACGACCCCGAACACGGCTGGCACGCAGGCATAGAAGAGGCGAATGCCCTCGGCATGCAAGAGCTCGAGCAGCCGCTTGGCCTCGAGATCGGTCACGAGGAACTCGACCTCAACCGTCATCGTGCCGGCGAGCTCGAAGAACGTGCTCTCGTGCAGTACATGATGTCGGCCGAAACCCGCCATCGCCCGAAAGGCTGAGCCGCCGCGAATGCCGAGTGAGTTCGCCCTCTCGAGCAGCCACTCCCACACGAGTCGCCGCTCGTGGCGCTGTCCCTCGTGCACGTAGAATCTCAGGAACGAGCCTTGCATAGGCGTTAGCTCCTTAAGCGAGCGGGCCGAGTCTTCGGCCTCAGCTGCGGACCCAGACGACGGTCGCGATGCCGGCGAGCGTCATGACGACTGAACCGGCGAGATGGGCGGCGGCTGCACCGACGGCCCAAAGCGCCCGATCCTGCTCGATGAGCGTCACGATCTCTGCGGAGAAGGTCGAGAAGGTCGTGAGTCCGCCACAGAACCCGGTAATCACGAACAGCCGCCACTCGGGCGCGAGCGCCGAGTAGGTTGCAAAGAAAGCCACCGCGACCCCAACCACATAGCCGCCGATGAGATTAGCGGCGAGCGTGCCCGGGGGCACTGCCGGGAAGTAGGCGTTCAGCGTAAGACCGAGCCACCAGCGCAGGAGCGCCCCAAGACTCGCTCCGATACTGATGGCGGCGATTGATCTCCCCAT
>DASPTE010000045.1:0-24566 GCA_035623585.1 Steroidobacteraceae bacterium
GATCGCGAGGGCCGAGCGCCGATCGAGCTCCTTGATGAGATCGAGAGCGTCTTGCGCATCGGCACGGCGCCCATCACCTGGCCGATCGGCATGGGGCGCGAGCTGCGCGGCATCTATCACCTCGCCGAAGATCGCATCTACGCCTACAGCGCCGGTGAGCGCGGGCGGGTCGGTGAGAATCGCATCATCGATCGCCTCGAAAGTCCCGAAGCGCAGGAGTTTCTCGGCGATCTTGCCAGCTCTTTCGCCGAGGAAATCGCGCTCGTCAGGGGCGCGACCGAAGCCTTCGACGTCGATGCCTACCGCGCCGCGGAACAGACGCCGGTCTTCTTCGGATCGGCGATCAACAACTTCGGGGTCGAGGAGCTCCTCAATGCGTTCATCGCGCACGCCCCCACCCCGCTTCCGCGCGCGACGCGCGAGCGCATCGTCGAGCCGACCGAGCCGCCGCTCGCCGGCTTCGTCTTCAAGATCCAGGCCAACATGGATCCCGGGCACCGCGACCGCATCGCGTTCCTGCGGCTTTGCGCCGGCAGGTACGAGCGCGGCATGCGGCTCTTCCACGTGCGCCTCGATAAGGAGGTGCGCGTCGCCGATGCGCTCACCTTCATGGCCGCCGAGCGTGCGCAGGCCGATGAGGCCTTCGCCGGTGACATCATCGGTCTTCATAACCATGGCACGATCAACATCGGCGATACCTTCACGCAGGGCGAGCGCCTGGCGTTCACCGGGGTGCCGAATTTCGCCCCGGAGATCTTTCGCCGCGCGGTGCTCAAGGACCCCTTGAAAGCGAAGGCCTTGCAGAAGGGTCTGTCGCAGCTTTGCGAGGAGGGTGCCACGCAGCTCTTTAAGCCGCTGCGCTCGAACGAGCTCATCCTCGGCGCCGTCGGGCAGCTGCAGTTCGAGGTGGTGGCGTTTCGCCTTCAGGACGAGTACGCGGTGAACGCGGCGTTTGAGCCGGTCGCAGTACACAGCGCGCGCTGGGTCGAGGCGAGTGCGCCGCGCGATCTCGAGGAATTCCGCGCTCGCGCTGAGCAGCATCTCGCCCTCGATCACAGCGGTGCGCTCGTCTATCTCGCCCCCTCGCGCGTCAATCTCGAGCTCACGATCGAGCGCTGGCCGCGCATCCGCTTCCTCGAGACGCGCGAGCACAGCTCGAGCTGAACAGCCCGGCCGTTTGGGGAGTGGCGCGGGGAGCTGATTTGTGCGACATAGGCCGGCATGAACGACGTCCCGGCGGCGGCCATCACGCAGCGCGAAGTCCTCATTCACGCGCTCTACGAAGCGGCGGAGCTCGAGCACAACCTCATGTGCACTTATATCTATGCCGCCGCGAGCCTCAAGGATGGCGAAGCCGAGGGACTGCGCGCCGACGAGGCGGCCGCTGTGCGCCGCTGGCGCGGCGTGCTGCTGGGCGTCGCGATCGAGGAGATGGGTCACCTCTCGGCGGTGTGGAACATCACGTCCGCGCTCGGGGGCAGCCCGCGCTTCGGGCGCATGAACTTTCCGCTCGATCCGGGACAGCTCCCCGCGAGCGTCGTCGTCAAGCTCGCGCCCTTCAACGCCGCGACGCTGCAGCACTTCATCTTCCTCGAGCGTCCGCACGGCTCCGACGAGCGTGACGGGGAGGGCTTTGCCTACGAGCGCACGTATCGGCGCGGTGGCAGCGCCGCGGCACGACTGACGCCGATGGGCATCGACTACGACACGGTGGGCGATTTCTATGCGGCGCTCGGCAACGGCCTGCGCGCCTTTGTCGAACATTCGGGCGGTGAGTCGTTCGCCTTCGATGGCGATCGGGCGTTGCAGCTCTCGAGCCATGAGGTGAACCTGCCCGGTGCGCGCCCGGTCATCTGCCTGAAGACGGCACTCGAAGCGTTCACTGCCATCGTCCAGCAGGGCGAGGGCGCACCGCGCGATTCCGTGGACTCGCACTATCAGAAGTTCCTCGGCATCCGTAGCGAGCTCGAGCAGTTCACCGCACGCAACCGCGCCTTTGCACCGGCATTTCCAGCCGCCACCAACCCCGTGCTGCGCCGCCCGGCGCGCCCGGAGGGGCGGGTCTGGCTCGAGGATTCCGCTGCAGTCGCAACCGTCGATCTCGGCAACGCCTGCTACGGACTCATGCTGCGGCTCCTGAGCTACTCCTACGTCGTGCGCGGCCCGAGTGATGAGAAATCGCTCGTAGTCGATCTCGCGATCGGACTCATGCAGGCGCTCATGCCGCTCGCCGAGCGCGCGGCGCGTCTGCCCGCCGGGCCCTCGAACCCGCACTGCAACGCCGGGGTGTCGTTCATCACGCTGCGCGATCCGAGCCCGCTGCCCCCCGGCAGTGCGGCGCGGCGGCTCTTCGTCGAGCGATTCGCGCAGCTCGCGGAAGTGGGGGAGACGCTGCGCGCTAAGGGTGATCAGCGTGCCGTCGCGGCCGCCGACCGCCTGAGCGCGCTGGCAAGAGAGGCGAGCCGCGGGCTCGATCTCAACTCCGCGCCGGGCGATGCGCGGCCGGCGCTATCGTCGGTGGCGACGAAAGCGCCCGCTGCCGCTGCGCCGCCCGCGGCCGCGCCACCGACCACGGTGAGCGGGAGCGTCGAGACCGTGCAGGGCGAGAAGCTCGAACTGACATTCGATGCGCGGCGCTGCATTCACTCGCGCTTCTGTGTGACCTGGACGCCCGAGGTTTTTCTCGCGAACGTGAAGGGACCCTGGATCCACCCCGATGCGATTCCGGTCGAGCGGGTGGTCGAGGTCGCGCACGCCTGCCCCTCGGGAGCGATCCGCTATCGTCGCAAGGACGGGGGTGCTGAGGAGAGCGTGCCGCCTGTGAATCTCGCCGGCCTACGCGAGGGCGGGCCGTACGCGTTCCGCGGTGCGCTCGAGATCGATGGTGTGCCGATCGGCTATCGCGCGACGCTTTGCCGCTGCGGCGCCTCGAAGAACAAGCCCTACTGCGACGGTTCGCATCACGAGATCGGTTTCAGCGCGACCGGCGAGCCCCCAAGCGGCAAGACCGACATGCTGCCCGAGCGCGCTGGCGTGCTCGCGATCGACCCGCAGATTGATGGCCCGTTGCGCGTGCGCGGCAATCTCGAGATCACGAGCGGTACGGGACGGGTCGTTGCGCGTGGGACATCGACCTACCTCTGCCGCTGCGGCGGCAGCGCCAACAAACCCTTCTGCGACGGCACCCACGCCAAGATCGGCTTCAAGTCCGGCTGAGCGAAAGCCGCGCCACGGCGCGCCGAAACTCCTCGACCGCCTGTGTCCACTCGAGTGGTGCGCGCGGGCCGTAGCGCAGCTGTGCATAGCGAAGCAGGAGCGGGCGCACCCGCTCGGCGAGATCCGGCCGGCGCACGCACACCTCCTCGGCAAGGCTCAAGGGTCCCTGGTGCGCAGCGCGCGGCAGCGCGATGCGCGCGAGTTTGCGGCAAAGCCGCAGGTAAGCACGCGCGAGCCGGTCGGCGCGCGCGCGCGCGGGTGCGGCGCGGCCGATCGACCAGGCGACGATCGTGAGCCAGAGGAGAAGCGCGAGCATGAAGGCCCAGCCGAGATAGCGCGCATCGGGCGAGCGGATGCCGAAGTTCGTGAGAAGGTTCAGCTGCGCCGCGTAGTCGAACTGCACGACGTGCCGGCCCCACCAGTCGTTGGCGGCATCCCAGCTCTGCAGCAAGCGTGCGACCCACGGCACCCCGTGCAGCAGCCGCACGCTCGTCGGGAAGGCTTCCGGCAGAAGCTCGAGCACCCCGCGATGCAGCCGCTCGGGGGCTACGACCACTGTGGGATCGACCCGCAGCCAGCCGCGCTCGCCGAGCCACACTTCCGCCCAGGCGTGCGCATCGGATTGGCGCACGAGATAGAAGGCGCCGATCGGATTCCACTCGCCGCCGAGGTATCCGGTGACCACTCGCGCGGGCACGCCGGCCGCGCGCATGAGCGTCACAAACGCCGAGGCGTAGTGCGCACAGAATCCTTCGCGGGTGTTGAAGAGGAAGTCGTCGACCGGTTCGGCCCCGAGCTGCTCGGGCGTGATCGAGTACACGAACCCCTGGGTGCGGAGGTACTCGAGCGCTGCGGCGACGAAGGCGGCGTCGGATCCGGCGCGCTCGCGCAGCCGCTCGGCCAGCTCGCGCGTGCGCGGGTTGGCGCGCGCCGGGAGTGCCGTGTCTTCGGTGCGTATCGAGGCCGCGAGCGGCGCGAGAGCGCGCGTGCGGGTGTAGGAGAGGCCGTCGAAACTCACGGTCTCGTTGATCGGTTCGGAGCCGACGAGCTGCAGGTCCGGGGTGAGAGTCACGCCCGGGTCGGGTGAGCCCGCGGGCGTGTCGAGCGCAAACCAGAAGCGGCGGCGTGTGGGCTCGAGCGTGATGCGATAGCGGTAGGGGGTGCCGAGGTATTCGGGCGCTTGCGCTGGTTGGTATGCGCCGCCGCCGCGCCGCCAGGTGAAGCCATCGAAGGCGTGCAGCACCGGGCCGCGCCAGTAGAGATCCTCGGCGGGGGGTACCGGCCCCGAGAAACGCACGCGGAAGGCGGGCTCGTAGCTTGCGGTGAGTTGCACGATGCTCCCTGGGGTCATCGTGTCCGAAAGCCCGGTGAGCGCCTGCTGGCCGCGCGGTATCGCCCAGAACGACCCGGGTAAGCGCGGAAAGAAGAGGAAGAGGAGTATTGCAAGCGGGGCCGCCCAAAGCAGAGCGCGACCGGCAAGAGCGAGCGCCGCGCGGCCGCCGAACCCCTCCGAGCCGACCACCGCGAGCGCCGTTATGCAAAGCCACGTCTCGAGCGCGTAGAGCGGCGCACGCCCAAGGCTCTGGCGGTCGAGGCAGGCCGCCTCGAGGAGAAAGAGCGCGACCCCGACGATGACGAACCAGTCGCGCCGCGCACGCGTTTCGAGAAGTTTGAGCGTCGCCATCAGGATGAGGAGTGTCGTGCCGGCGGCGAGCCCGTTGAGGGTGTGGAATCTGATGAGCACGACCGCTGCGAAGCTGACCGCGAGCAGCGCGCGTATGAGAAGCGGCGCCACCCACGCGCTGTGGCGCGCGCTCGCGAGCCGCCAGGCGATGACCGCGAGTGCCATGCCGCTCGCCCAAAGGGGCACCCGATCGATATGCAGCAGCACCGCCCCCGCGAACGCAGCGCACGCCCAGCGGGGCGGAGCGAGTTTCGTGCGCTCAGCGGCTGCGATCGGGGGCACCATCGGGAGGTCCATCTGCGATACCGAACACGGCGAGCGCCGCGAGGCAGCGGTGGCGGTGCTCGGGACCCCGATCGGGTTTTAGGTGCGTGCCGCGCAGGATGAGGCCATAGCGATCACCCTGCGCCTCGGCATCGACCACCCAGCGCGCGAGCTGTGAGAGCCGTCGCTCGAGGTCGGGATCGGTGAGTTCGTCGAAATCAAAGAGCCGCAGCTCCGCCCCTCCGGCGCTGTACTCCTTCACGAGGAGTGGCGCTTCGCGCGCGTACGCCTTCCAGTCCACCTGCCGCGGCGAGTCGCCATCGCGAAACGGCCGCAACCCTGCCCACTCATCCGCATCCGCGCCGCCGCGGGCGCGCGCGGCGCTCTGCGGGCCGCGTGCGGTTGGCATCGGCTGTCGACCCAAGGGGCGCGGATAAACGAGTAGCACATTCGGGCTATGGATCCAGGTCCAGGCGCGGAACAAGCCGAAGGGGTGCGCGGTCGCAACTCGCAGCCGCTCAAGATGCACGATGCCGCGTTCGGCTGGAGGCAGTGGCAACTCGAGTCGCCCCCGTGCACCCGGGGGCAGATCGATGACGCTCGCAGTGCCATCGGGCAGCGCCACTTCGAGCCGCCGGCGATCGAGCTCGCTCGGATTGGCGAGCGTGACTTCGAGCGCACCGGAGGTGCGCGCGAATACCGCAGGGGCTGCGAGCGTGACCACGGAGAGGCCGAGGAGATTGCGGTGACACTGCTGCATGGCGACGAGTGTGAACGCCGCGAGCACAAACGTGAAAAGGAGCGCGAGGCTGTTGGTGTAGTTGAGCCCGGCGAGGAGCATGAGTACGAGCAGCACCCCGAACGCGATCCCGGCGCGCGTTGGCAGAATGTAGAGCCGACGCCGCGCGAGCGTGACCGGCAGGACATCAATGCCCTGGCGGCGGCGGATCCACTCCGCAACGCGCGCGCGTGCGAAGACGCCAAGCGGCGCGAGCGGCTGCCAACGCGGGCGGCTCGCCGTTGCGGTGGGGTCGGGCATCTAGGGGGGCACGGGAACGGCGCGGATGATTTCTTGTGCCACATTCGCGCCATCGGCCGGGGCGGCCGGGTCGCGCCGTTCGAGCCGGTGGCCGACGACCGAGGGCAGCACGGTCTGCACATCCTCGGGCAGCACCGAAGTGCGGGCCGCGAGATACGCGCACGCCTGCGCGGCGCGGATGAGACCCTGCCCGGCGCGCGGGGAAAGTCCGAGCTTGAGGTCCGAGCGCTCGCGCGTGCGCGCGATCAGCGCCTGCGCGTAGTCGAGGAGTGCGTCCGCGATGTACACCGAGCGCACCGCCTGCTGCACGGCACTTACGGCCGATGCCGTGAGAGCGGGCGCGATCGAGGGCAGGAGCTCGCGCCGCTCGCCCCCGCGCAAGAGCTCGCGCTCGTGATCGGCGTCCGGGTAACCGAGCGTCACGCGCATGAGGAAGCGATCGAGCTGTGATTCGGGCAGCGCGAAGGTGCCGAGCTGCTCGTGCGGATTCTGGGTGGCGACCACGAAGAAGGGCTCGGGCAGATGATAGGTGACGCCATCGACGCTCACCTGCCGCTCCTCCATGGCCTCAAGCAGCGCGCTCTGGGTGCGTGGACTCGCCCGGTTCACCTCATCGGCGAGCAGCAGCTGCGTGAAGATCGGGCCGCGGCGGAAATTAAATTGCTGACTCGCGCGATCGAAAATTGAAACGCCGATGATGTCTGCGGGCAGGAGGTCGCTCGTGAACTGCACGCGCTGCCAGCTCAGACCGAGCACGTGGGCGAGCGCGTGCGCAAGCGTCGTCTTGCCTACCCCCGGCACGTCTTCGATCAGCAGATGCCCGCGTGCGAGGAGGCAGGCGAGGCACAGCCGGATCTGCTCGGGTTTGCCGAGAATGACGCTCTCGAGCCGCTCGAGCGCCTGTTGGAGGTGCGCGGCGTCGCTCGCAGCTGTCGGCTGCGCGCTCACGAGCCAAGTAGCGGCCGCACGCGCTCGAGCTGCGCGCTAAGTCCCACCGCGGTGCGCTCGAGCTGCGCGACGCGTTCGCGCTCGCCGCTCACCACCTCGGGCGGTGCATGGCGCACGAAACTCTCGTTCGCGAGCCGCGCCTGCGCCTTGTCAAGATCCGCTCGCGCCTTCGCGATCAGTTTGCCGAGCCGCTCGACCTCGGCGGCCGCATCGATGAGTCCCGCCATCGGCACGAGCAAGGTCAGCGTGCCCACCAACGCGACGGCGGCATGGGGTGCGGTTTCGTTCTCGGCCAACACCGTCACCCGGTCGAGCCCGGCGAGGCGCTCGAGCCAGAAGCGGTGCCGCTCTGCGAGTGTCCGCTCATGGGGGGTCGCCTCCTTGAGAAGCAGACTCACGCGCCGACTCGGATTGATGTTCATCTCGCCGCGGATCTGCCGCACCCCGAGCACCACGGCCTGTATCCATGCGGCCTCGCGCTCAGCCGCCTCGTCGAGGGGAAAATCTGCGGCCTGCGGATAAGGCTCGAGCATGATGGTGGCGTCGTCAGTGCGCTGCGCGTGGGCGCGCGCTTTGGCGAGCGGCGCGATGCGCTGCCAGATCTCCTCGGTGATGAAAGGCATGATGGGATGCAGTGCCCGCTGCAGCGCCTCGAACACTTCGAGGAGCGTGCGACGGGTGCCCTGTTTGAGGGACTCAGAGGCTAGCGGCGACTGCAGCACTCCTTTTGCGAGCTCGACATACCAGTCGCACCAGTCGTACCAGGTGAACTCATAAAGCGCGCTCGCCATGTAGTCGAAGCGGTATTCGCTGAGAGCTGACTCGACCGCCGTCAGCATGCGGCCAAAGCGCGAGCGGATCCAGCGGTCGGCGACCGTATGTTCGGTGCGCCCGTGGTGTTGCGCGCGCCCGGCGGCGGTCTCGGAGCTGCTCTCACCGATCGCGATCGTAATGTAGCGCGCCGCATTCCAGAGCTTGTTGCAGAAGTTGCGGTAGCCGCCGACGCGGCCGAGATCGAAGCGGATGTCGCGACTTGGCGAGGCGAGGGCGGCGAATGTAAAGCGCAGCGCATCCGTGCCGTGCGGGGCGATGCCTTGGGGGTATTGCGCACGAGTGGCCCGCTCGATCGCGGGCGCGAGTTTCGGCTGCATGAGGCCGCTGGTGCGTTTGGCGAGGAGCTCAGCGAGCGAGATGCCATCGACAATGTCGAGCGGATCGATGACGTTGCCGAGCGTCTTCGACATCTTGACGCCGTGCTCGTCGCGGATCAGACCCGTGATGTAGACATCCCGGAAGGGCACATCCCCCATGAACTTGAGCCCCATCATCATCATGCGCGCGACCCAGAAGAAGATGATGTCGAAGCCCGTCACCAGCACGCTCCCGGGGTAGAAGCGGCGCAGCGCGTCCGTCTGCTCGGGCCAGCCGAGAGTTGAAAACGGCCAGAGCGCGGAACTGAACCAGGTGTCGAGCACATCCTCGTCCTGATGCAGCCGCACCTGCGCGCCGAGCGCGTGCTGCGCGCGCACCTCGGCCTCATCGCGTCCGACGTAGATGCGGCCGTGTTCGTCGTACCAGGCGGGGATGCGATGTCCCCACCAGAGCTGGCGGCTCACGCACCAGTCCTTGATGTTGTGCATCCATTCGAAGTAGGTGCGCGCCCAGTTCTCGGGCACGAAGCGCGTACGGCGCTCCTCGACCGCGGCGATGGCCGGGGCCGCGAGCGGGGCCATCCTGACGTACCACTGATCGGTGAGGTAGGGTTCGAGCACTGCGCCGCTGCGATCGCCGCGCGGGACCTGATTACGGTGCTTGTCGATGCGGACGAGGAGTCCCAAAGCATCGAGCTCGGCGATCACACGCTCGCGCGCGATGAAGCGATCGAGGCCGCGGAAGCGCTCGGGGACCGTGTCCGCGAGCGTCGCGCGCGGGGTGAAGATGTTGATGAGTTCGAGATGATGGCGCTCCCCGATTTCGTAGTCGTTGAAATCGTGCGCCGGGGTGACTTTGAGCACCCCCGAACCGAAGGCGGGATCGACATAACTGTCGGCAATGACCGGGATCTCGCGCCCGGCGAGCGGCAGAGTCACGCGCCGGCCGATGAAGTTCCGATAGCGCTCGTCCTCGGGATTCACGGCAACTGCGCTGTCGCCGAGCATGGTCTCGGGGCGGGTCGTCGCCACGACGAGCGAGCCCTCGCCGTCGGCGAAGGGGTAGCGCAATTGCCAGAGCGAGCCGTCTTCCTCCTCGGACTGAACTTCGAGGTCTGAGAGTGCTGTGAGCAGCACCGGGTCCCAATTCACGAGGCGCTTGCCGCGGTAGATGAGGCCCTCGGCGTGCAGCCGCACGAACACTTCGATCACCGCGCGCGACATGCCCGCGTCCATCGTGAAGCGATCGCGCGTCCAGTCGACCGACTCCCCGAGGCGGCGCATCTGCGCGGCGATCGTGCCGCCGGAATTTGCTTTCCATTGCCAGACGCGCTCGACGAATGCCTCCCGCGTGAGATCGGTGCGCTTTAATCCCTCCGCATTGAGCTGCCGCTCCACGACCATCTGCGTCGCGATCCCGGCGTGGTCGGTGCCGGGCTGCCAGAGCACATCGCGAGCGCGCATGCGCTGATAGCGGATCAGCGTGTCCATGAGTGTGTGCTGGAACGCATGTCCCATGTGCAGCGTCCCCGTGACGTTCGGGGGCGGAATCATGATGCTGTAGGGCGCGCCGCGGCCCGCCGGCGCAAACCAGCCGTGACTCTCCCAGCGCGCGTAAATGCGCCGCTCGATGTCCTGCGGCGCGTACACCTTGTCCATTGACGGTCGCGGATTCCCCGGGGAAACGCCGGGGATTATAGCGAGTTGAGCTGTGCGGTCCGGGATGCGCGGCTCACACCGCCGCGCGTCGCAGGAGGAAGTCCGCAAGGAGCGGCGTCGGCCGTCCGGTGCTGCCCTTGTGCGCACCTCCCTGCCAGGCGGTGCCGGCGACGTCGAGGTGCGCCCATTTGAGTCCCTGGGTGAACTTCCCGAGGAAGGATGCCGCGGTGATGGCGCCGCCGTCGCGGCCACCGGAGACGTTGGCGAAGTCGGCGAAGTTGCTCTTCAGTTGCTCGAAATACTCCTCGGTGAGAGGCAAGCGCCAGCAGCGGTCGTCGGCGCGCACGCCCGCCTCGAGGAGTTCGCCGACGAGCCCATCGTCGTTGCCCATGACGCCTGAGTGGTGATGGCCGAGGGCGACGACGCAGGCGCCAGTCAAGGTGGCGACGTCGATGACCGCCGCGGGGTGGAAGCGCCGTGCGTAGTGCAGCGCGTCCGAGAGGATCAGGCGTCCCTCGGCGTCGGTATTGAGGATCTCGACGGTCTGTCCCGAGGCGCTGGTCACGATGTCGCCGGGCTTGACGGCGCCGCCGCCGGGCATGTTCTCCACCGCGGCGATGAGACCGATGAGGTTCAGTCGCAGCCGCAACTGTGCGGCAAGTGTGAGCGCGGCGATCACCGCCGCCGCCCCGCTCATGTCGAATTTCATCTCATCCATGCCCGGTGGGTCCTTGAGCGAGATGCCCCCCGTATCGAAGGTGACGCCCTTGCCGACGAGCACGAGCGGGGGCTGCGTGCGCTTGCTGCCCCGATACTCGATGACGATGAACCGCGGCGGCTGATGGCTCCCCTGCGCCACCGCAAGCACGAGCCCCATCTTCTCGCGCCGGATTGCCGCCGCATCGAGCACCCGCACGCGTACGCTGCGGTGGCGCCTGCCGAGGGCGCGCGCCTCCTCGGCGAGAAAGATCGGTGTGCAGATGTTGCCAGGGAGATTCGCGAGATCCCGCTGCACGTTCGCCGCCGCCGCCACCGCCTCCCCGTGCGCCATGCCGCGCGTCGCAGCGGCGGCGTTGCGGACCGGGCCCGCGAGCACCTTCTTCAGCGCGGTCGGCGCGGGCTTCTTCCCGCTCTTGAGATCATTGATGCGATAGAGCGTGGCGCCGGTGATTTCGGCTGTTTGCCGCCCGAAGTAGTAATCATCGAGCTGTTTGATCTCGGGGCGATCGAGGGCCACGGCGCAGGAGGCGATGCGCGTGCGCGCGAGCGCGGCCACCGCCGCCGCCCACGCTTTGCGCCAGGTGCGGCGCTGAAACTGTTTCTTGGCACCGAGCCCGGTGAGCAGCACGCGCCGAGCGCGGATGCCCGGCAGCTCTGCGAGGAGGAGCGTCTCGCCCGCGCGGCCGGTGAAATCCCCGCGCGCGAGCAGCTTCTTGAGCCGTCCGCCCGCGGCGGCGTCGAGCGTGCGCGCCTCGCCGCCGAGTTCCGCCTCTTCGAACACCCCGACTACCAGGCAGTCGACCGCAAGACTCGCCAGTCCCTTGGTGAAGACGCCGAACTCCATGCAATATGGCCCTCCCGTTGAGGCGCGCGCGCGTCTGCCTTACCTTATTCGCACTTCTCAGCGCCTGCGCCCCGTTTGCTGTTTATTCAGCGCTCGCTGCGCCGTTAGGGGAGCAAGCGGCGACAAGTGTAACTCAACAGCCCGCCGGTTATCGGGCGGGCATGCGGGCAAACGGTGGGTAGTATCCTCGGTCGCTACGTTCTGCGCGAGGTCGCCACGGCCTGGATGGTCGTGACCGCGGTGCTTCTCATCATTCTGCTTGGCAGTCAGCTGGTGGCAGTCATGGAGCGCGCGGCCGCCTACCAGTACCCGCAGGGCGTGGTGCTCGAGCTCATCGGTCTCGGTTCGATACAGAATCTTTCAATCCTGCTGCCGGTGGGATTGCTGCTCGGGGTGGTGTTGGCTTTCGGCCGGCTGTACGCCGACAGCGAAGTCGCGGCCGGGCTCGCCTGCGGGGCGGGGCCGGTCAACGGCTACCTCCCGGTCGCACTCCTGGCACTCGCGGTGAGCGGCACACTCGCTTGGCTCACCCTCGTGCTCGCACCGCAGGCGACCGAGCGCGCGCTCAACCTGCGCAACGCCGCCCTGCGCGCCGGGCTCGCCGCGCCGATCGCGGCGGGGAAATTCCGCACCTTCGGCGGTGGCAACGCCGTCGTGTACGCGCAGGAGGTCGCGCCCGATGGCACGCTCGGTAACGTATTCGTGGAGCGCAATCGCGGGCCGCTCGTCGAGGTGACGCTCGCACAGCGCGCGCGCCATTCGGTCACCGGCGATGGCACGACGCAGATCCTCACGCTCTATGACGGCGAGCGCTTCGAGGGCGTTCCAGGGAGCGCCGAGTTCCGCATGGTGCGCTTCGCCGAACACGTGGTGCCGGTGGTTGTTCCGCCGCTACGGGATCTCGGCCGCGATCTCGAAGCCGAACCGACCGCAACGCTCTGGAACTCGAGCGATCCCAAACAGCAGGCGGAGCTGCAGGGGCGGCTCGCGCTGCCGTGCATGTGTCTCGTGCTCGCGCTGATCGCCGTGCCGCTCTCGCGCCTCAAACCCCGCCAGGGACGCTACGCGCACGTCTGGATCGCAGTGGTGGTCTTCTTCCTCTACGCGAGTCTCATCATCACCGGCAAGACCTGGATCGCGCGCGGCACGGTCCCGCAATGGCTCGGGCTTTGGTGGGTGCACGCGGCGGTGCTCGTGCTCGCGCTCTTCGTCATGTACGGGCCGGCCGTCGCCAACCGGCTGCGCTACCGGGCGCGCCTGCGATGAGCGTGCTCGACCGTTACATCGTGCGCGCCATCCTCAGCGCGGTGCTGCTCGTGATGCTGGTGCTGCTCGCGCTTGGGGCGATCTACATCTTCATCGACCAGCAGAACGATATCGGCACCGGCCACTACACGACGCTCGGTGCGCTCTACTACACGCTCCTCAACCTGCCGCAGCAGGCGTACGAGTTGCTGCCGATCACGGCGCTCATCGGCTCGCTTGTCGGGCTCGGCGCGCTCGCGCGCGGCAGCGAACTCACCGTGGTGCGTGCCGCGGGCGTCTCCGTCGCCCAACTCGCCGGCATCGCTCTCATGGCGGGGCTGGCGCTGATCGGCGTCGAACTTGTGCTCGGGGAGTTTCTCGCGCCCCCGCTCGAGCAGGTGGCGCGGTTGCAAAAAGCGTTCAGCAAGCTGAACAACGTCGGCTTCGGCAGCGGCACGGGCGCCTGGGTGCGCGATGGCGATCTGCTGCTCAATGTTGCCGGACAATCGGGCGAACGGCAGTTCGGCAGCATGCTCACCTTTGAGCTCTCGCCCGAGCATCGGCTGCTCGCCATTGGCCACGCGACGCGCGGCACCGCGCTTGCCAAGGGCAAGTGGCTGCTCTCGGGCTATAGCGAGTCACGCTTCGCCGAGGACGCGGTCACCACAAAGCAGCCCGGGCAGCACGTGCTCGCCTCGAACGTCACCGCGGGGTTCCTCGGACTTGCGATCGAAAATCCCGATCAGCTCACGAGCCGCGCGCTGTGGCGTCTGATCAGCTACTTCCGCAGTAATTCACTCGATGCCCGCGAGTATGTGTTCGCGTTCTGGTCGCGCATCGCGCGCACCGTGGCGATTGCGTTCACGGTGCTGCTCGCCATCCCGTTCGTACTCGGCCCGCTGCGCTCTTCGGGCACCGGCACCCGGATGCTGCTTGGGCTCCTGATCGGGATCGCCTTCTTCCTGCTGCAGCGGTTGATTGAGAGCGGTACCGTGGTGTTCGCCCTCAATCCGGTGCTGCTCGCCTGGTTGCCGACGCTGCTGCTTGCGATCGTGACGCTCACGCTCCTCGCGCGCGTGCGCTAGGCGGCCGAGCCCGCGCCCGTCGTGCCCGCCGCGTACTGCGGCAGTTGATCGGCGAGGGGCACCCAGGGGAGCTTCTCGCTGACCCAGACATGCATCTCGGGCGCAAGGCCCGCGGGCTCATCGAGCGTGGCGAGCGTCACATCGATCTCCGTGTCGCGCGCCTCATGGCGGTAGGTGAGCACCGACCCGCAGTGCGCGCAGAACCCGCGCAGCACCGCGGCCGAGGAGCGAAATTCGCGTAGCTCCCCGCGTGTCAGGCGAAAGCGTTCGCGCGCGAACGTGCCCCAGGCCACCATCGGCGCACCGCTCGCGCGCCGGCACGAGTTGCAGTGGCAGTAACAGAGGTTAGTAACGGCGCCCGAGACCTCGTAGCGCACGCTGCCGCAGAGGCAGCCGCCGATATAACGAGGCGCATCCATGCCCGCACGTTAGCACTCGTTGCCGTCTGCGGCCATTTCCGCCGAGAATGCGCAGCCCTTGCGGTGAGGGCGAGTGGGGGAGGTCGAGATGCGAGCAGTTCATTGCGTCCTCATCGGGGTGTTGGCGTTCGCGGGTGTCAGTGCCCGCGCGGCCGACCTCAGTGTGCGGCTCGATGCACGCGAGGTGGCGCGCAAGCGCATACACACCGACATGACACTCGCGGTGCAGCCCGGACCCCTGACACTCGTCTTTCCGAAGTGGATTCCCGGAGAACACGGACCGACCGGGCCGCTCGAAACCATCGTCGGGCTCAAGATCCGCGCTTCGGGTGCGAGTATCTCGTGGCAGCGCGATCCGCTCGACATGTACGCGATCTCGCTTACGGTGCCAAGTGGAGTCTCGCGCCTTGAGATCGCGCTCGATTCCGGACTGCCGGTGGAGGGGGAGGGGGGCGAGTTCAGTACCGGACCCACGAGCAGCGATGCGCTCGCCGTGCTTCCCTGGAATGAATTCGTGCTGCTGCCGAAGGGGCGCGATGCCGACACGATCAGCACGCAGGCGTCCGTGCTGGTCCCCGCCGGCTGGCAGCTCAACTGCGCGCTCGAGCTCACGGCGAAACCCGACGGGAGCGTGCAGCTCGAGGGCGCATCGCTCGCACGGCTCATCGACTCTCCTTTGCAGATCGGTCGCTACACGCGCCGCGTCGATCTTGACGGCAGTGCGCCCTTCCCCGAGCTCAAGCACCGCATCGCGATCGCCGCCGACAGCGCCGCGGCGCTCAACGTACCGGCGGATTTTGCCCCGGGCTACAGCCGCCTCGTCGCGCAGGCGGGCGCGCTCTTTGGCACGCGGATGTACCGCCACTACACCTGGCTACTGACACTCTCCGATCACGTGCAGCATTTCGGGCTCGAGCACCATGAATCGAGCGATGACCGTACCGATGAGAACGTCGTCATCGAGCCGCCGCTGCGCGAGGGACTCGCCGAGCTCCTCGCGCACGAGTTCGTGCATAGCTGGAATGGCAAGTACCGCCGTCCGCAAGGGCTATTGAGTCCCGACTATCAGCGTCCGATGGATGGGACGCTCCTTTGGGTCTACGAGGGCATGACGCAGTTCTGGGGCTGGGTGCTGCCGGTGCGCGCAGGGATCGTGAAGCCCGAGGAGTACCGGGAGATGCTCGCCGCCTGTGCGGGCAACTTCGAGGTCGAGACCGGGGCGCGCTGGCGTCCGCTCGCCGACACGGCGGTCGAGGCGCAAATTCTCTACGACGCTCCCGAGGCCTGGATGTCGAGCCGCCGCGGCGTGGATTTCTATGAAGCCTCGCAGTTTCTCTGGCTGAACGTCGATGCGCAGCTGCGCGCGAGCGGGCACGCCTCACTCGATGAGTTCGTGCGCCGCTTCTATGCCGGCCCGGGCGGAGCTCCGGCGCTCAAGCCCTACGTCGAGGCGGACCTCTATGCAACGCTCGGTGCGATTGTCCCCGGGGACTGGCGCGCCCTCATCCGCCGCCATCTCGACACGACCGGGACCGAGGCGCTGATGTCCGGGCTGCAGAGCGCGGGCTGGCAGCTCAGCTACTCCGCCGAGAAGAACTCCTACATCGAGTATCACCAGGCGAGCTACAAGGACACCGAACGGCAGTGGTCGATCGGGCTCAAGATCGATGAGAAGGACGCCTCAAGGGGCACGATCCTCGACACGATCGAGGATCGTGCGGCCGCGCGCGCGGGAGCTGGCCCGGGCATGAAGCTGATCGCCGTCAACGGGCGCAAGTACAGCGCCGAGGCGCTCGATGCCGCGATCGCCGCAGCGCACGATAGTCATCAGCCGATCGCGCTCCTGGTTGAGAACGGCGAGTACTACCGCACGCTCAACGTCGAGTATTTCGATGGCCCGCGTTTCCCGCACCTGACGCGGCTTGAAACTCGCCCGGACACGCTCGGTGAGGTGTTGAAAGCGCGCAGCAACTGAGGCTCGGTCTTGGCTATTGGTAAGTCGCCGAGGCAGGCATACACTGCGCGCCTCGCGGCGCCGGACCAGACACGGCGATCAAGCCGCTCAATCAACAAGGGGGGAATGAACATGAGACGCATCCTTTTGTCTGCGTGCGCGCTGCTGCCCGCTCTCGCACTCGCAAGTCCCTTTGACGGCACGTGGAAGACCGACGTGTCGACGATGAAGGTCACGGGCAAAGCGGACACGTTCTCGGTGCTGAACGGCATGTACAGCTGCTCGAGCTGCGACCCGGCGATCAACATTAAGGCCGACGGCAAGGACCAGCCTGTGACGGGCCACGCTTACTACGACACCGTCGCAGTCGTCGTATTGAGTCCATCCTCGGTTCAGATCATCAACAAGCAGGCCGGGAAACAGATCTTCGGCGTTATCTACTCGGTTTCGACCGACGGCAAGACGCTCACCGGCAAGTTCACCGACTACACCGGCTCGCAGGTGGCCACGGGAAGCTTCACCGAGACGCGCCGCACCCCGGGACCGGCGGGCGCAAACGGGGTATCGGGCTCCTGGCAGCCGAACCCCCTCACCAGCGCGAACGACACGACGCTCACGGTCGCGTATCAGATGACCAACGACTCCTTCAGCATGCACTGGAACGGCCAGAGCTATAACGCGAAGTTCGATGGCAAGGAGTATCCGGTCGTTGGCGATCCGGGGAAGACCACGGTCATCCTGAAGAAGATCAATCCCAACACGGTCCAGGAGACCGATCATCGGCTCGGCAAGGTGACCGATGACATCCACCTCGCCGCCGCTGCCGATGGCAAGACGCTGCAGGTCACCGATCACGACATGATCCACGATCAGATCACGACCTACACGATGACTAAGCAGCAATGATTGGCGTGTGCCGGAGGCCTAACGCCTCCGGCGCACCTTCTCCTGCGGCGTGAGATCGCGCGCCCGCTTCTCTTTAGTGGCTATGCCCCGGAAACAGCCGGCAGTAGATGCAGTCGGCGCCCGTCGGGTTATCGAGCATGAAGTGTCGAACCCAGGACCCTTCACTCGCTGATGCGGCGCGCTCGAAGGATTGCTTCTCGAGATCGTGACCCACGACCTCGACCGCTCCTTCGCCTTCGAGGATTTGCGTCGCACGCGCGGTCTCAATGGCGCCGCGCGGATGCACGGCGATGGTCGCGGCGCCGCCCTCGACGCGCCCGGCGAGCGCCTCGACGAAGGGTTGCTCATCGTCCTTGCTGAGGAGTGTGCGGAAGTACTGCACGAAACGGCCATGGACCGAGACCGCCGGATGTGACGCGGCGCGTCCCGGCTCGCACGCCGCGGTGAGCTCAACGCGATCGGTGGGAAAGCCGTCCTTTACGAGTCTCGTGCGTACGCGGTCGGCACGCCCGTACTCTTCGAAGATCGCAAGTAATACCGCGCTCATGTGCTTCTCCTTGCCATTGCTGTCAAGTGAGTAGCCGATCTTCCGCAGAAAATTCTATGCCCCGGACGCCGAGACGGATGAGGTTGTTCCCCCACTACCGGGTTCGCTGCATCGCAGCAAGATCGGGGGGAGGGTAAATGACGCCTCGCGCACATTAGGAGGAGCCCATGCCAGAGCGAACACGCCGCCTTTGCGGACGTCCCGCACCTGATTCGCCGCCACGCGGACGGCACCGAGGAGTGGATGGCGCACTTCCACGACCCCGAGGGCCGGCCGCTCGCCATCATGAGTCAGGTGAAGCCCTAGCGCGCGCTCCTTAGGGCACCAGCGCGAGCATCACGAAGGTTGCGAAGACGACGAGGTGCACCAAACCCATCATGGCGTTCGTACGCCCGCTCACGAAGGTGACCGAAAGCAGCAGGAACGTGAGCGCAAGCAGCACCATGTCCTTCGCATCGAGTCCGAGGAGCAGCGTCGAGTGCTGATAGACGGATAGGAACGCGACCGCCGGAATCGTGAGTCCCACGCTCGCAAGCGCAGCGCCAAGCCCCTCGTTGATGCTCGCCTGCACGTGATCCGCGAGCGCATCGCGCACCGACGATACGAGTTCGGGGAGCAGCACGAGGATTGCAATCGCGACGCCCACCGCCCCCTTGGGGGCGCCCGCGAACTCGATCGCCGCTTCGATGTGCGGCGATTCCCTCCTGGCGAGGCCGATCACGGCCGCAAGCGCGATCAGCATCATCATCAAAGCGATCCCCGTCAGGGCCGGGGGCGGCGCGCGGGATGCAGTCGGATGCGCCTCGCCGGGCTTCGTCGGCGCGAGAAAATAGTCGCGATGCCGCACCCCCTGCATGAAGAGGAGCGCGCCCCAAAGCAGAAGCGCGGCGCTGCCCGCGAAAATCAACTGCGACTCGGTGTAGAAGGGGCCTGGGGCGGTGGTCGCGAAATTCGGCAGCACGAGCGCAAGAGTGGCGATCGCGATCAGCGTCGCGAGCGAAGCGCTCGCGCCGGAGAGGGTAAAGGACTGTTCGCGGTAGCGCAGACCGCCGATCAGAAGACAAAGGCCAATGAGTCCATTGCAGACGATCATGATGACCGCAAAGACGGTGTCGCGCGCGAGCGCCACCTCCTGGCGGCCCCCGAAGAGCATCAGGCGCACGATCAGCATGATTTCGATTACGGTGACTGACACCGAGAGTACGAGCGCGCCGAGGGGCTCCCCGACGCGCAGCGCGACGATCTCGGCGAGGCGCACCGCCGCCATGACCGCGCCTACCAGAGCGATGACCGAGATCACCTCGAGCGGCTTCGACTCAGGGAGCACGGATGCGCCGATGAGCACCACGATCGCCGCCGGCGGAGCCACCAGCGTCCACCTGGGGAGACGCGTGGCGCTCGCGGCGCTCACGGCCCGGTCGACTTGCCGGGCGAGGGCTTTACGGGCTTCGCGGGTTTCTTCGTGGGCTCGGGCGGCTTCTTCAGAAGCTCCTCAAGGGGCTTGAAGATCACCGCGTACTTGTAGTCCGGTATCGAGAACTCCCAGCCCGCGAGGCGGGCGCTGAGCTTCTGCGCCTCACCGGCGGTTGCGGTGTCGGTTGAGCGGGCGCTGATCAGGATGAGCGATCGCTCGCCGTCCTTGTGGCCGCTCACCTGCACCTCGAGCCCGTCAAAGGTCCGGAACGTCGCCTGCGAGACCCCGGCCGCCGCCGCACCTGAGGCCTTCGCGAGGTCATCGAGCGTGAGGGAGCTCAGGGCGGCCGCGATCGGTTCGGCGGCGGCTGGGCCGGTGAGTTCGCGCCCCTTGGGAAGCGGGCCCACCGCGAACGCGCTCTCCTCTTTCTTATTGCGGGTCGCCGTGAAGGCCGGCCCGCTCGCGGGTCGCTCCTCGATCTGTCGCACCCGCTGGGCGCTCAGGTCGATGAGCGCGTGATCGAGCCAACTCTTGGGGTCCGCATCCACCGTGAGGAGCGGCGCAGCGAGGAAGCTCTGCGGTGAGTTGGCGACGCGCACGTAGCCCGACTTGCCGCTCGAGGACTTGCCGACGATCAGCTTCCAGGTGTGGCCCGGTGTCTCGAGTTCGATGAGCGTCCCCGTGGCGGCGGGCGAACTCACATCCTCGACACCCAGCTGCGGATAGTTCGCCGCGACGCGCGTCTTCTCCTCGACGATGTTGAGTGCGCCGAGATCGAAGAGGAGCTTGCGCGCCTTGCCCGCGTCCGCAGGCCAGGAGCGCTCGGCCACGTTCCACCCGCTGGCATCCTTCTTAAGCGTCGTGCGCGTGCCATTGCCCTTGGCGAGGCTGAGCTGAGTCACCTCGCTCACGTGGTGCTCGAGCCCCGGCAGTACCAAGTCCCCGGGGAGTCTCGCGCGCTCCAGGCGACGTTGCGAGGCGAGCCAGATCGCGCCGATCACGACCGCGATGGCGGCGATCAGAAGAACCGCGACGCGGCGGCCACTCATGGCTGCACCTTGCGCGCGGCGCCGCCGGCGCGGCGGCGCCAGAGCGCAATCAGGAGCGCCCCGAGGGCGAGCGCCGCGGGCACGATGAGGATATTGACGACTTTGATCGAGGTACCGAGGCCCTTGATGTCGGCATCGAGCCCCGCGCGCACCGCGCGCAGCTCCTTGCGGATACGGAGCTTCTCAGTCTGGAAGTGCTCGATCTCCTGTTCCTGCTCGGGAGTGATGATAAGCGCCGTCCCCTTGCCGCCGCCCTTTGACTCGAGCGCCGTGAGCTTGGTCTCGGTCTGCCGCAACTCCTGCTCGAGCTCCTGCTCCTTCGAGCGGAAGCGCTCATCGGCCGCGCGTTTGAGCGTATTCACCCGCTCGAACGGCCGGGTGAATGAGGCGCGGCCGCGCACACTGATGAGATCAGCGCTGCCGGCGAGATTGTCGAGTGCGTTCTCGACGAGATCGCCGTTGCTCGCCCACGCCTGAGTCAGGCGTTGACCGAAGAAGTCCTGCTCGCGCACCCAGAGATAGTCCGAGAGCATGTCGGTGTCGGCGAAGACGATGAGATTTAGGGGCTGCGCGGACTCCTTGAGCGCGCTGACGCCCGGGGGCAGCGTCACCCCCGTGGGCGGGCCTTCGGGGAAAGCGCTCTTCACCTTGCCGGTGACGCGCGCGGCGAGGGTGTAACGCTGGCCGGTCGGCTTGAACCCCTCGCGCAGCGTCGAGGGGTCGAAGAGCATGCGGAAGCGCTCGACCGGCAGCAGGTCGGACTCGGTACTCGACTGCATGAGCGGCTCGAACTGTATGCTCGCGCCCTTGAGTGGGGCGAGGTGTCCGGCGGTCGCGACGTTCACGTTCGAAAGTCCCGCGGTCACCACATCGTTGGCGCTCAGCGATTCCTTGTCGAGTCCGAGGACCGCGAGGTGCTGCACCGGCTCCTCGCCCTGGCGCATGGTTACCGAGAGCGCATGCGCACGGTCGGCGACGACCTCACCGGAATTGAACTGCACGCCCCAGGCGTTGAGGAGCCCCCCGAGGTGCGAGGAGCGGTCCGCGCCCATCGCCGCCATCGGATTTTGCGGGTCCCCGCCCGAGGTGTCCGCCTCGGCGAGCGGATCGACGAAAAGCAGGATATGCCCACCGCGCAGCGCGTACTGATCGATCGCGAACTGTGTGGTCGCCGGCAGATCCTTCGGGTGCACGAGCACGAGCACGCTTACGTCGGGGTCGATCTTGGTCGCCACCCGATCGAGAGGCCGCATGTCAAAGAGCTGCTGCGCCTCGGAGTACACGACCCAGGGCTCGCGCATGCGCCCGGTGCGCGGATCGAAGTCCGGACCCATCGGCAGCGTCGAGAGCCAGGCGAGCACGGGCTTCTTGGGATTGGCGAGCTGATAGACGAGTTTGACGACGTCGTACTCTAGGAACTGTTCCTTCTGGGGATCGAAGAATTCGATCGCCGCATGCCCGTCGGTGGCGTTGGTGCCTGCGAGCCCGAAATAAATCTGCGTACCGGAAGATCCGACCGGGATCCCGCGAACACCGAGTTCGGCGGCACGGTCCTCCTCTTCCGAGAACGGCTGCGGATCGATCACGTGCAGGTGGAGTTTGCCGTTCGAGCGGGCGGTGAGCTCCTCGAGGAACTCGCGCACCCGTGTGCCGTAGGTGTGCAGCTGCGGCAGCTGCGAGGCGGTCTTCTCCGAGTAGAAGAAATACAGGTTGATCGGCTCCTGGATGTTCGCGAGGATCCGCGCCGTCCCCGGTGCGATCGTGTAGAGGCGGTTGGCGGTGAGATCGAGCCGCCAGCCGCGCAGCGCATAGTTGAAGAGCACCGTGAAGCCAACGAAGAGCAGCGCGAGCGCGATCAGCGCGCCGCCGCCGATGGTTGAGCGTTTGCTCATGGGTTTGGCCATCTCGCTAGTCCGCCTTCCGCAAATCGAGCGCGATCACGGTGGCGAGGAGGAAAAAGCCGATCAGCATCGCGAAATATAGGAGATCGCGCACGTCGATGACGCCCTTGACGATGGACTCGAAGTGCGTGAGGAAAGAGAGCGAGGCGATCGCATCGATAAGCGGCTGCGGCGCCCAGCCCTTGAAAAGATCGAGCACGAGCGGGAAGCCGGCCAGAAGGAACACGAAGCACGCCACCACCCCGAGGATGAACGCCACCACCTGATTGCGCGTGAGCGCCGACATGCACGAGCCGATCGCGAGGAAGCCGCCCGCAAGCAGGAGGCTGCCGAGATACGCAGCGAGGATGGTGCCGTTATCGGGCTTGCCGAGATAGTTGACCGTGATCCAGAGCGGGAAGGTGAGGGCGAGGGCGAGCGCGGTGAAGATCCAGGCCGCGAGGTACTTGCCGAGCACCGCCTCCCAGAGCGTCACGGGCATCGTCATGAGGAGCTCGATGCTTCCGCTCTTGCGCTCCTCGGCCCAGAGCTTCATCGAGATCGCCGGTATCAGGAACAGATACAGCCACGGGTGGAAGGTGAAGAACGGTTCAAGATCCGCCTGGCCGCGCTCGTAGAAGCCCCCGAGATAGAAGGCGAAGGCGTTCGCCAGCACGAGGAAGATCAGTATGAAGACGTACGCGAGCGGCGTCGCGAAGTAGCTCGCGAGTTCGCGGCGCAGGATGATGCCCACGTTGCGCATGCGTCGCCTGGTCCTCAGCCGGTAATGGTGCGGAACACCTCATCGAGGCGTCCGGATTCGAGGTGTAGTTCCTTGAGCTTGAGCCCCTCGCGTGCGGCGAGCTCACTCACGGCGGCGAGAATGCTCGCGCCTTGGTCGGGGAGTGCGGTGAGGCGCGCTTCGCGCTCGCTCACCTCGACCGCGGCGACCGCGGGCAGCGCTGCGAGCGCGCGCCGGGCCGCCTCGAGCTGCGAGCTGAGCTCGAGGCGCATCGATACCGCGTTGTGATAGCGCGAGCGTGCGGCAAGCCCTACCGGAGTGTCATCCGCGATGATGCGGCCGCGGGAGATGATGATGGCGCGCGTGCACACCGCCTCCACCTCCTCGAGGATGTGAGTCGAGATGACGATGATCTTGTCGTGCGCCATGTCGTTGATCAGCGTGCGCACTTCGTGCTTCTGGTTCGGATCGAGTCCGTCGGTCGGCTCATCGAGGATGAGCACAGGCGGATCGTGCACGATCGCCTGCGCAAGTCCGACGCGGCGGCGAAAGCCCTTGGAGAGCGTGTCGATGGTTTGCTCGAGCACGCTTGCGAGCTGCAGGTGCTCGATGACGTGCGCGAGGCGCTGCGCGCGGCGCGCGCCCTCGAGCCGGCGCAGATCGGCGACGAAGGCGAGGAAGCGCCGCACGGTCATCTCGCCGTATAGCGGGGCGCCCTCGGGCAGGTAGCCGAGTGCCGACTTGGCGGCGAGCGGTTCGGCAACGACGTCGTGACCGCAGATACTGGCGCGCCCCGAGGTCGGGGTGACGAACCCCGCGAGCATCCGCATCGTCGTGGTCTTGCCCGCCCCGTTTGGCCCGAGAAATCCGAGCACCTCACCGGGGCCGACCTCAAAGCTCACGTCCTCGACGGCGGCGAGCGCGCGATAGTGCTTGGTAAGGTGTTCGGTCCTGATCATGAGCGTCCGGCTCTTTAGACGAAGGTCCTCGGGACAGTTCCGCGGTGCCTTTTTAAAGCGCGCGATTTTGAACGGCCCGGCGCGAGGTTTCAACTGGGATCAATTTCGAAGTCATGTCAGATTGTTAAGAGGGAAACCTAAGGTCATGACAAGGAAGTTCCCCAATGGGCACGTCACCGCCGCGCCACGGGCGTGTCACATACCCGTCAACGCGCCTCGACAAAATCGCGCCCGCCACCGGCCCACGACCCCGAAAGGCCCCTCCCGTGTCGACACCGAACCCAAGCCCCCGTGCCATGGCGGACGACATCTTCATCGTGGACATGGATCTCGAGCGGGGCGCACCGTTCTGCGCGAATCCCGCGTGCGCGCTGCACGTGCGGCTGCGCGACCCGGAGGTGGAGGGCGGTGGCAACTGGGTGTCGCTCCCCGATGGGCGTACCTTCGGCCGCAGCCGCTTCGGGGATCGGGCGCTCTGCGATGCTTGCGGCACGCGGCGCGGGCCGATCGAGCTGCCGCGGCGGCGCCTTTAACGCCTGAGAACCCCGAACGTGCGCCAGTAGAGGATGCAGAGCGCGCCGCCGAGCATGCCGCCGAGGTGCGCGAAGTGCGCAACCCCCTCCTGCCTTCCGGTCACTCCGTACCAGAGTTCGAGTAACCCGTAGAGCGTCACAAACAGCCACGCCGGCATCGGAATCGGCGGAAACAAGAGAATGAGTTTCTGGTTCGGGAAGAACCAGGCAAAGGCGAGCAGCACCCCGAACACCCCGCCCGAGGCGCCGATCACTTCCTCGGGCGGGCCCGCCGTCCCCTGCACCGCGAGCTGCGTCAACGCCGCGCT
>DASPTE010000067.1:0-6236 GCA_035623585.1 Steroidobacteraceae bacterium
CGCGCGCGTCGACAGTGCGATCGTGCTGCACAATGCTTCGACGCAGTTTGCGGACGGTGGTGAGTTCGGCATGGGCGCCGAGATTGGCATTTCCACCGACCGCTTCCATGCGCGTGGACCGGTGGGGCTTGAGCAGCTGACGAGCTACAAGTACATCGTGCGGGGTGTGGGGCAGGTGCGCGCCTGAGCCGGGCCGCTGCGCCACTCAGCGAGTTCACACTTCATGGACGTGCGCGTGCGGCGCATGTTCCTCGGTCGGGACCGCGGCGGCGCAACGCTCGCAGTTGACCCAACCGGAGTCGCCGCTCACGTAGTATTCCTTCTTCCAGATCGGCAGCCGGTGCTTGATCTCATCGATGATGTAGCGGCAGGCGAGGAACGCCTCCGCGCGATGTGGTGCGCTCACGCCCACCCAAACCGCCAGGTCGCCGATTGCGAGATCGCCGAGACGGTGCACACAGGCAGCGCGTGTCACTCCAAAGCGTCTCACGGCTTCCGCGACGACGCTCTCACCCTCGCGCACGGCAAGGGGCTCGAAAGCCTCGTATTCGAGGCGTCGCACGCGCTCGCCTTCGTTGTGATCGCGCACCCAACCTTCGAAGGCGGCATAGCCGCCGCAGGATGGGTCGGCGAGCCTTGAACGCAGCGACTCGGGGACAATCGGCTCTCGGGTGAACTCGAAGGCTGCCATAAAGTTGCTCGCGCCGGGCGCGTCAGCCACCGGCAACCGGCGGAATGAAAACAACTGCGTCACCCTCTGTGAGGGGTGCCGACCAATCGCTGAACTCGGTGTTAATCGCCACGCGCAACACTTCCGCGGGCAGTGAAAAGCGGTACCGCCCGGCGAGCTCGGCATAGAGCTCGCGCGGGGTGCGCGCGCTTGTCACTACGGTCTCCTCACGCCGCCCGGCCTGTTCGCGCAGCAGTGCGTAGTACTGCACCGTGAGACGCAGAGGCGCAGTCGAACGCGCGGGCGTAATAGCGGCCATGGCGGTTCCATATTCCTCGGGTGTATTGACATTGTCGAGCGCGCGCGGGTTCGGTTCGTCGAGCAGCTCCACGTCGGCCCCGAGGAGAAACTTGCGTGGACAGTGTTTGCCAGTCGCCACGTACGCGATGAGTGGTTCGCGGCTGCGCGGCTCGTAGATGGCGCACAGAGGCTCAGGCAGACCGTCGTGACTCGAGCGGTAGGCAGTCGCCGAGCGTGCGGGGGCGCGCGCGTTGAGCAACGCCGTGAGCGTCGGCTCGTCGAGCAGCGGCAAGTCGCAGGCAAGCACGAGCCAGGCAACCTCGGGGTGTTGGGCCTGCGCCGCCAGCAGCCCGGCGATCGGGCCGATGTTTTCGTGGCGGTCGGTGATCTGCGCGAAGCGGGCGCGTTGCGGGTCGGCCTGCTGGTCGGCCCGCACCGAGAGATAGGCACGCGACACGTGCGCGCTGAGAAGAGCCATTGCCCGCTCGAGCTGGGAACGTCCGCCGTAGGCGAGTGTGGCTTTATCGCGCCGCATGCGCGTGCTGCGACCGCCGGCGAGCAGGAGGCCGAAGAGCGGCGCCACCGGGGCACTTGCGGGTTCGGTCGATCGGCTCATGGAGCTCAATTGGTCCGCCGCCGCGCGAAGCGCCGCCGGCCGCCCGACTTCTCGAGGAGCCTCACGCCCGCGATTTCGATGTCGTGGGAGAGCGCCTTGCACATGTCGTAGATCGTGAGCGCGGCGACCGTGGCCCCGGCGAGCGCCTCCATTTCCACGCCGGTGCGGTGGTGAACCGACACCGTACAGCGCACGGCGATCTCGCGGTCTTTCCGGTGCGCGATCTCGATCTGACAGTGCTCGAGCGCGAGCGGATGGCAGAACGGAATGAGTTCGTGGGCGCGTTTCGCCGCCATGACCCCGGCGATAATCGCGGTGTCGAACACCGGACCCTTCTTCGTGCGGTGGCCGCTCGCGCGTAGTGCGCGGGCTACCGCGCTCGGCAGGCGCAGGCGCGCTTCGGCCACCGCGATGCGGTGCGTCACATCTTTCTCGCCCACATCTACCATCGTGGGTCGGCGCTGTGCGTCAAGGTGGGTGAGAGCGCGGCGCGCCATCAGCCACCGATGTAGAACATCTCGACCTTGCGCTGCTCGTGCGCAGTACGCCGCAGACTTGCGCGCAACTCGCTGTAGCGGTCGGTGCGCTTGAGCCACACACCGCGGATCAGATCGAGCAGCGCATCGTCGCTGGCACCACCGCGCAGCGCATCGCGCAGGCTCGTGCCTTGGGTGGCAAAGAGGCAGCTGTAAAGGATCCCATCCGAGGACATGCGGGCGCGCGAACAGTCACCACAAAATGGCTGCGAGACCGAGGAGATGAACCCAATCTCTCCCTGGCCGTCGGCAAACGCGTAGCGCTCGGCCACCTCCCCGCGGTAGCTCGGCTCGAGCGCAGCGAGCGGCCAGCGGGCAGCGATGCGCGCCGCGAGCTCCTGAGAGCGAACGACGAGATCCGAGGACCAGTGATTGCGGTTGCCGACGTCCATATATTCGATGAAGCGCACGATCGTGCCGGTGCCGCGGAAGCGCTCGAGGAGATCGAGCACGGTGTGATCATTGACGCCGCGTTGCACGACGGCGTTGATCTTGATGGGTGTCAATTCCGCACGCCGTGCCGCCTCGATGCCTTGGAGCACCTCGGCGACGGCGCCAAAACCACCACTCAGGCGCGTGAAGACCTCGGGATCGAGGCTGTCGAGGCTCACGGTGACGCGCTTAAGGCCCGCCGCCTTGAGCTCGGTCGCGTAGCGCGCGAGCAGCACGCCGTTGGTTGTGAGAGCCACATCCTCGACACCGGGAATCGTCGTCAGGTCGCCGACGAGATCGGGCAGGTTGGCCCGCAGCAGCGGCTCGCCACCCGTCAGACGAAGCTTGCGCACGCCAAGCTGCACGAACAGCCGGGCGAGGCGCACGATCTCATCGAAAGACAAGCGCTCGTGCGATCCGAGGAAGCGGTACTGCTCGTGAAAAGTCTCGCGCGGCATGCAGTAAGGACAGCGGAAATTGCAGCGGTCCATGACCGAGATGCGCAGATCGCGCAGCGGGCGCGCGAGCGTATCGCGCGGCGCAGGCAATGCGTGCAACGGGACGATGACTTCACGTGAGCTCATGCAAAGGGAAGTATGCGCAATGGACGGGGGTAATGGCCATGGTCCGAAGGAGAGGGAAGGCTCGACGGGCCCTGCCGCCGCCTTCGGGCCATCTTACAACCAGCGGAATAGCCTGGTTACGAAGCCTTTAGGGTAGGTGTTGGGGCCCGGGGGCAACTCAACGAAGCCGTCGGTGCCGGCGAGGGAGGTGAAGTCGCCCGAACCGTTGGTCGGGGCGGGCATGGCCCAGGAGCGGCCCCAATCGTCCTGCGTAAGGCGCACCGGCAGAAAATAGGTGAGGGGCGGGGTGACCGTGACCGGCGCCCCGAGCGCGAGGCGCTCGGGGGCGGCGGGCTGAAGTCCAAGGCTGCCGCGGAGCGCCGGCAGCACGTAGCGCGTGAAGCAGATCAGCGTCGAGACCGGATTCCCCGGCAGACCAAACACCGCAGCGCCCGTCGGGCCCACCCCGAACCAAAGCGGTTTTCCCGGCCGTTGCGCCACCTTGTGGAAGACCGCGCGTACACCGAGTGCCTCCAGCGCTTTGGGAACGAGATCGAATTTGCCCATCGACACGCCGCCCGAGAGCACGAGCACGTCGTGCGTCTTGAGGTGAAATTCGAGCCGCTCATGCAGCTGCGCGGCAACATCCTGCAAATGATCGTCGGCGACGCGCTGAAATCCGTGCTCGCGCAGTGCACTCACGATCGCATAGGCGTTTGAGCGCCGTACTTGATGCGCGAGCATCGGCTCGCCGGGTTCCACGAGTTCGTTCCCGGTGGAAATGACTATGAGCATCGGTTGGGCGCTCACGCGGATGCGCGCCATTCCGGCGCCTGCAGCGATCGCGATTTCAGGCGCGCGCAACCGTACGCCCGAGGAGAGGAGCAGCGTCCCCTGCCGAGTGTCGCTCCCGCGGCGATGCACGTTCTGCCAGGGTTCGACACGGGTCTCCGGTGCGAGCCCCGCAGCATCGCCCTCGATCGAGAGCTGCTCGACGGGCACCACGCTGTCGCAACCGACCGGCAGCATCGCCCCGGTCATCACCTCAATGCAGTCGCGAGCGGCAGCGAGCGTGAGCGGCGGATCACCCGCAGCCTGGGTCGCCTGGATGTGAAACGAGCGCGTGCCGGCGCTCACCGCGCGACTATCGAGCGCGACGCCATCCATGGCGACTCGGTCGAAGGGTGGCTGATCGCGCTCGGCGTAGATGTTCTCGCGCAGCACAGCTCCCGCACACTGCGCGAGTGGCAGCGACTCGACCGGCAGGCACTGCAGGTGCTGCCCGATCAGTAGGTCTGCTTCGGCCGGCGTCAGCACTCAGTTACTTGGCGTTGCGCGCCTTATAGGCCTTCACCTGCTCGTTGAAGCGGTCGGCGACGCTCTGCAGTTGATCGATGGCGGCGTTATGTTTTTGCGCCTCGACCTTCTTCATGTCCAGAATCTGCTGGGGCTTGAGCGTGTCCCCGGCTTTGGTAATCTGATCATCGAGTTCCTTGTCGATGCAGCCGACGTATTCATTGATTGCCTTGTCGTACGCCTTGACCTCTTTTTGTCCCGCGAGCATCTCATCGAGCGTGGCCGTGGCCCCATCGGGGAGCTTGGTCGGCGCGGGTGGATATTGACAGTCGGCGTAGGCGGTTCCGGCCGCGAGCGCCGCCGTGCCTAGCATCGCGAAAAGTGCCTTCATAGAGCTGATCCTGGAGCCTGGTGAATCGGGGACGCTATCTTAAGAGGCGCCTCGGCCCCAAAGCTACTTTGCCCGCTCTCTCTGGGCGCCCCGCCTGCTGCGCAGCGGCGGGCAGAGGAAGCAGCCCACCGCGTGGTCGTTCACCACCCCGACGGCCTGCAGGAAGGCGTACACGATGGTGCTACCGACGAAGCGGAACCCCCTCTTGCGCAGATCTTTCGAGAGCGCATCGCTCAGGGGCGTACGCGCCGGAATCCTCCCGGGGCGCGGTCGGTTGACAATCGGGCGGCCACCGGCGAACGGCCAGAGGTAGCGGGCGAAGGAACCGAACTCACGCTGGATGGCGCGGAAGGCGCGCGCGTTGCTGATCGTCGCATCGATCTTCAGGCGATTGCGCACGATGCGATCGTTGCGCAGCAGTGCGGCGCGACGCCGCGCGTCGAAGCGCCCCACCTTAAGGGGGTCAAAGTTCGCGAACGCGAGGCGGTAGCCGCTGCGCTTGTGCAGGATCGTCGACCAGGAGAGCCCCGCCTGTGCACCCTCGAGCGTGAGCATCTCGAAAAGATGCCGGTCGCTGCGTGAGCGGTGGCCCCATTCCTCGTCGTGGTAGCGCGTCATGTCGCGGTCGGAACCTTCCGCCCAGTGACAGCGGTGTTTCTTGCCGCGTCCACTGGTTATCCGAGGATTGGATTTGCGGGCCATGGATGCTAGTTCCAATTCTGCGCGCCGATGAGACGAGGGGTCGCCGGGCGGGCAGCGCGTAACCCGCGCGCGTCACGATTGTTTCGCACCTTTGCTAGCCGAGCGGTCTTGCCTCGACGACGATGGCATCCTTCGCGGCTCTCTCGAGATCCTCGCTCACCAACGATCCGTCCCGGTTGAGCCTGATGTTGTGATAGGCGGCGTCTTGCGGAAACTGGGCGAGCTGGTATTTCAAAGCCTCACGGATTTTCTCGCGATCTCCCTCGACGGCGTTCGCCCAGTAGCGTCGCTCGACTCCCTGCAGGCGCAGCGTCACTTCGGCTCCGCCCCGTAGATTGCGCCACCAGCGTGTTCCCGATGAACTCTGGCAACGGATCACATCGCCGAGGCGAACGTAGCGCACCGGTGTTGTGTATCTTCGCCCGCTTTTCTTCCCGGTGAAGGTGATCAGCATGATGCTCTTACTCATCAAACCGTGCAGCGGCGAGCGTAAGAGCGTGCGCATCATTGGATTGACGAAAACGAACAGCGGTTCAGGAAGACGCATGCAGGATCTCTCTCACGGATCTGACTCCTCTCACGAACGCCAGCTCCGGAATGTGAACTGCGGATCATCTGAGCGCTTCAACCGCGGCATGCTACCCGGACAGTTTGATCCTAGGAAGTCGCGGCCATGTCATCGAAGCGCACCCTCGCCCTCGCGGGCTTCTTGCTAGTCGCGGTGCTCGGC
>DASPTE010000081.1:0-28748 GCA_035623585.1 Steroidobacteraceae bacterium
CGCGCGCGAGGCTGGCCGCGCTCCGCTCGTGCGCGGGATGGCGCCAGGCGTGCAGAAACACGATCGCGACTGCGCGCCGCCCGCGCCCGCGGGCGCGCTCGAGATCCTCGCGCAAGCGCGCGCTATCGAGCGGCAGGAGTACCTCGCCCTCAGCAGCGACGCGCTCGCGCGCCTCGATGACCTCCGCATAGAGCTGCTCGGGCAGTACGATGTGACGCGCGAAGATGTCGGGGCGATTCTGATAGCCGATGCGCAGCGCATCGGCGAACCCCAAGGTGGTGACGAGTACGACCGGTTCACCCGCGCGCGTGAGGAGCGCATTGGTCGCGACCGTCGTGCCGACCTTGAGCGCGCTCACGCGCCGCCCGCTTGCGGGCGCGGCATCGAGGATCGCGCGCACCGCCATGAGACCGGGATCGCCCGCCTTGCCGCCGGCGCGGGCCGAGGGGACCTTGCGCACGTGCAGCTCGCCCGCGGGCGAAAGCCCGATGACGTCGGTAAAGGTCCCGCCGCGATCGATCCAGAACTGCCAGCCCGGCGCGGGCGGCGTTTCTGTGCGCGGCGCTTGGCTTAAGCTTTCCATTGCCGGCATTATTCGCGCATGCGACTTAGGCTCCCAGCACCCGCCCGCTCCCCGCCATGAGCTCGCCGGTCGTCGCCCGTCACGTCGTCTTCTCTCACGGTCTCGAAAGCGGGCCGTGGGGGCGCAAGATCTCGGCGCTCGCGGATGTGGCGCGCGCCGAGGGCTACGAGGCGCACTCGGTCGACTACCGCGGTATCGATGAGCCGCGGGGTCGCATGGCGAAACTCGTCGAGTTCTGCAAGGAACTCTCGGGAGATCTCGTGCTCGTCGGTTCGAGCCTCGGCGGTTATGTGGCCGTGACCTCGGCCTCGCTCCTGCATGCGCGCGGAGTATTCCTCATGGCGCCAGCCCTTTATATGCAGGGACTGCCCGAGCTGCGCGCGGGCGTCCTCGACTGCCCGGCGGCGGTAGTGCACGGCTGGCGCGACGATGTCGTGCCGTTCGAGCACAGCGTGCGCTTCGCGCAGACCTACAAAGCGGCGCTGCACCTGCTTGAGAGCGATCACCGCCTCCATAACCAGGTGCGCGTCATCCAGTACCTCTTCGAGTACTTTCTCATCGCGCTCGACCTGCCGGCAATCGCCTTCGAATGAACCCTTAATGCCGCTCGCGGATGGCACGCTCCGCGATACGGTCGACGAGCGCGGGGGCGATGAGGCGCGCCCAGCGCCCGAAGCGCCCCCGGGCCGAGGTGATGAGCAGCCGCTGCCGGCGGCGCATCGCGCGTACGATGAGCGCGGCGCACGCCTCGGCGCTCATGATGCGCGACTCCTGCATCGGGCTCTGCCCGAGTGGCTGGCCATCCGCACCGAGCGCGCGGCGGTGGATCTCGCTCACCACAAAGTCCGGGGCGATGATGCTGACGTCGACCCCGCTGCCGCGCAGCTCGATGCGCAGTGATTCGAAAAATCCCACCATGGCGTGCTTGCTCGCGGCGTAGCCGGTGCGCTCGGGGACGCCGGTCAACCCGGCGAGGCTCGCGACCGCGACGATGAGGCCGTGGGAGAGCTTGAGGTGCGGGAGCGCCGCGGCGGTCGTATAGAGCGCGCCGAGGTAATTGACGGCGAGGAGCTGCTCGAAGGCGGCAAAGCTCTGCAGCGCATCGAACCGCGACCACATGGTGATGCCGGCGTTGTTCACAAGCACATCGAGTCGTCCGAAGCGCTCAATGGTGCGCGTCACGAGTGCCGCGCAATCGGCCTGCCGCGACACATCGCCCGCCAGCGCGAGCACCTGCGCACCCCTCGTGCGGCACTCCTGCGCCGTCTCTTCAAGGCGCGCGGCGCCGCGGGCGCCGATTGCGAGATTCGGCCGCTCGGGGGCGAGTGCGAGCGCGAGCGCGCGGCCGATCCCTTCGGAGGCTCCGGTGATCAACAGGGTCTTGCCGGCGAATGAGTCCACGTGCAGCGCGTTCCGCGGCCTTGCAGCTCTTTGCGATTCATCATAAAGATAAAGTGGTTGCGGAAGCAGCGTCGGACGGCGCTGCGGTGCGCCTCGGCTGGTGGCGGCCGCCGCGTGCGCGCTCGGCGCCTGCGCCTTGTGGCGCCGGCCGCACACTGGGGCGGTGCGCGGGCCCGCCTGGGTCGCGCCGGTGCCAGCAAAGCCGCGCGGAAACGGCTTGCCGCACCGCGTCGCTGAGTAATAGACTCCTTGCCACGCAGGCTTTTGTGTTTCGGCAACAAACAAGAATGCGACTCACCGTCCCGGGCACTGTGCAAAACGAAGCAATCACCTGATTTTTTGAGCGGACCGGGGACGTGAATCCCCGGAGGCTTTGCGGCCGGTGCGGTCGGTGAGCCATGAGGGTAGCAGGGGGACACATGGGGAACATTCGCAACGGGCGCCGTCCGCCGCTCACAATGGCGGGTGCAGCGCTACTCGCCCTCACCGCTGCGCCGCTCGCGCATGCCGTGGGTTTCCAGAGCGGCTCGGGTGATTGGGCCGGGAGCTTTGATTTCACCGTCCAATACGGTCAGGCCATCCGCACCTCGGGTCTCGACTGCCGCATCGTGGCGATCGCCGACGGTGGTTGCGGATACTCACCGAACATCGATGTCGGCGACCTGAACTACCAGCACGAGGCCACCTTCAGCCAGGCACTGCGCGGCAATGCCGAGTTCGGCCTCAACTACAAAGATGCGGTCGGTATGTTCGTGCGCGCCGATGGCCTCTACGACTTCGAGGTCATGGACAACACGCCGAACTTCATTCCGCTCCCCTCCTCCTCCAAGGACTACGTCGGCAGCTATGGGCGGCTCCTCGACGCCTTCGTGTACGGGCGTTTTCATCTGGGGTCCTGGCCCGCGGAGCTGCGCGTTGGCAACCAGTTCCTGAACTGGGGCGAAAGCACTTTTATCCCCGGCGGTATCAACAACACCAACCACTTCGATCTCAATGCCTTGCAGGTGCCGGGTGTGGAACTCAAGTCAGCGTTCCTGCCCGATGAGATGGTGGTGTTCAACCTGCAGCCCTCGAAGAACCTGAGCACGCAGCTCGTCTACATCGCCAACTGGCACGAGGACTGGCTCGTGCCCGCGAATTCGTACTTCGCCACCAACAACACGGCGGTTCCCGGAGGTTCGCATTCGATCCTGGGCTTTGGAGCGATCTCGAATTTCGGCACCAATTTCAGCTCGCTCGGCGGTCCCAACATCACGAACTTCCAGTTCGTGCCGCGCTACCCCGATCACACGCCTCCCAACACCGACCAGTACGGCCTGAACTTCAAGCTCTACTTGCCGGACTTCATGCAGGGGACGCAGCTCGGGTTCTACTTCCTCAACTACACGAGCCGCGTGCCGGTCGTCTCGCTGAACACCGGCACTCAGGCGGGCTTTGGCAATGGCTGGGGCGCGGTGAACGCCGTCGCCGGCGCGGCCGCCGCACTCGCGTCCGGGCAGCAGTACGCCCAAGCGATCCTTATTGGCACGCAGGCCGGCGTCGGGGCCGCGGCCTCGCAGGGAGGAAATCTCAGCGCCGCGACCGCGCAGCAGTACGCGACGATCGGCGCCCAGACGCTGCTGCAGGGCGGCAACGTGAATGCCCAGGCCAACAACCTCGCCACGCACGAGTACGCGATCACCGAAGGTTACTTCAACGAATTCCCGCAAGACATCAAGATGCTGGGAATCTCCTTCAACACCCAGATCCAGAAGACCGGGACGGCGCTCCAGGGCGAGATCAGCTACCGTCACAACGTGCCGCTGCAGCTCGATGACGTGCAGCTGCTCTACGCCTCGCTCACCCCGCTCGAGTCCGGGGTCGCGAAACTCCTCGGCGAGCCGGTGTCGGCGCCCGGGAAGTGCACGCCGCCTCCATCGCCCACCCCCATCACAGGTTGCAATCAGCTCGGCGCCTACGGGGTCGGCCAGTACGTCCGCGGCTATGAGCTCAAGGATGTCTGGCAGGCGCAGTTCACGGCGACGCAGCTCTGGGCCAACGTGCTCAAGGCGTCAGAGGCGCTGTTGGTGCTCGAGGTCGGGGGCCAGTTTGTTCCGGGACTCGAGGACAAATTCAGCGGTGGACCCGTCGGGCTCGGCCTGCAGTACGACGGCCCCGGCACGAACGTGAGCGGCACGCCGGCGCTCGGTGCGTATCCGGAGTTCCCAAATGTTTACGATCCCGGTTCCGCCTTTCCCGGCCGCTGGTCCTGGGGGTATGTGGCCTTCGGCCACCTCGAATACGACAACGTGTTCTTCAACTGGAACGTGCTACCGCACATCGCCTGGAGTCAGGACGTGAACGGGGTGTCCCCTGGACCCGGCGGACCGTTCCTCCAGGGCCGGCACGCGCTCGGCGTCGGGGTCAGCCTGAATACGCGCCAGAGGTGGGAATTTGACGTGTCGTACACTCAGTACGGCGGCGCCGGCGGGTACAACCTCGTGAACGATCGCGACTTCGTATCGGCCTATATCAAGTTCTCGTTCTAAGAAGGGCGCGGATCTTATGCGGGTGCCGCGCGCGCTAGGTGAGGGGGGTGCAATGAAAACGCTGATCCGGTTGGCTGTGCTAGCAGCGCTCATCGCGCCCGCCGCGTTCGCAGCAGTGAGCCCGCAAGAGGCCGCACGGCTTGGGCAGGACCTGACGCCGCTCGGGGGTGAGAAAGCGGGCAACGCCGACGGCACGATTCCCGCATGGACCGGCGGACTCAAGTCCCCTGCCGATGCGGGCTTCCCTAACTACAAATCCGGCGATCATCATCCCGATCCCTACGCGGCCGACAAACCGCTCTTCACGATCACCACTGCCAACCTGAGTCAGTACGCCGCCAAGCTGACCGAGGGTCACAAAGCGGTGTTCAAGACCTACCCCGACTACAAGATGGTGGTCTACCCGACGCATCGCAGCGGCGCATCGCCCCAACACGTGTACGACGCCACCAAGCGCAATGCCACCACCGCTCAGCTCGCGGCCGGCGGCAACGGCGTGCTCAATGGGCTCGGTGGCACGCCGTTCCCCATTCCGAAGGCGGGGGTTGAGATTTTCTGGAACCACGTGACGCGCTGGCGCGGACTCGCCGCGGCGTTGCAGGTCGGGCAGGCGCCGATGACGGCGGGCGGGGGCTACACGCTCGTCAACTTCAAGGAGGAGTTCTACTTTCAGTACTATGAGCCGGGGATGACCGAGCAGAAGCTCGACAACATCCTCCTCTTCTTCACGCAGGAGACGACCGCGCCCGCGCGGCTCGCGGGAGATGTGCTGCTCGTGCACGAGACGATGGATCAGTCCAAGGAGGCGCGGCGAGCCTGGGTGTATAACCCGGGTCAGCGCCGCGTACTTCGCGCGCCGAACGTCGCCTTCGATAACCCGGGAACCAATTCCGACAACCTGCGCACCGCCGATCAGCTCGACATGTACAACGGCAGCCCGGAGCGTTACGACTGGAAAATCGTCGGCAAGCGCGAGATGTACGTTCCCTACAACGCGTACGCCGTGCAGGACCCGAAGTACAAGTACAGCGAGTTGCTCCACAAGAATCACCTCAACCAGGATCTCGTGCGCTATGAGTTACATCGCGTCTGGGTGGTGGACTCGACGCTCAAGCCCGGGGTGAGACATATCTACAGCCGGCGCACCTTGTACGTGGACGTAGATTCCTGGCAGATTCTCGCCGTCGACTGCTACGACTCGCGCGGCCAGCTCTATCGCGTGCAGGAAGCGTACGCCATGAACTACTACGAGCTGCCCTCGCTCTGGGACGCGCTCGAAGTCACGATGGATCTCTCCAACGGGCGCTATCTCGCGCTCGGATTGCAGGGTGAGGAGCCGAAGTCTTACGACTTCAACATCAAGCGCACGCCCGCCGACTACGCACCGAGCATGCTAGAGCGACGCGGCATCCGCTAGGCCACAACGCGTGAGCCGGCCCGCCAGGGATCGGGTGGCGCGGCGCGGCGCCGCTGCGCTGTGCGTGCTTGGCGCGCTCGTCGCGTTCGTCCTCGTGGGGGCTGCCGAGGAAAGCACCCCGCTCGCGGCCGAACCGGCACCGCTCGCCGCGCATGGGCTCCTCATCGCGATCGCGACCGCGGGGGAGCGCCTGGTCGCAGTCGGTGACCGCGGCATCATCGTGCATTCCGATGATCAGGGCCGTAACTGGGTGCAGGCGAGCGTCGTGCCGACGCGGGCTCTGCTTACCGGGGTTTGTTTCTTCGATGCCCGCCGCGGGATCGCCGTCGGTCATGACGAAGTCATTCTTGCGACCGCCGACGCCGGGGACACCTGGACGCGCACCCACTACGCGCCCGAGGCCGAGCGACCGTTGCTCGATGTGATGTGCGGACCGCCGACGCAGGCGATCGCAGTGGGCGCCTACGCCACGTACCTCACGAGCAATGACGCGGGTGATTCCTGGAGCGCCCGCACGTTTCAGGCCTCCCCGCCCCCCAAAGGGCGCGCGGGGCGCCCCGCGGCGGCGGAGAGCGGCGGCTTCCACCTCAACCGCATCGTCGCCGCGAGCGACACGAGGTTCTACCTTGCTGGCGAGGCCGGCCATCTCTACCGCTCCGATAACGGCGGGGTGATCTGGCAAGAGCTCTCCTCGCCCTACGAGGGTTCCTTCTTTGGTGTACTGCCGCTCGGGGGCGAGAGCGTCCTCGCATTCGGCATGCGTGGCAACCTCTACCGTTCGGATGACCTCGGCGGCAACTGGCAGAAGATCGATACCGGCACGGTGGCGATGCTCAATGGCGCCGCGCGCCTCGATGCGAGTGGCGTCGCCATCGTTGGCCTCTCGGGAGTCGTGCTCGTGAGCCGTGATGGCGGGCGCAACTTCACGCTCGCGCAACAGACTGATCGTTCGGGACTCTCTGCCGTCGTGCGTGTCGGTATGGACCCCGCAGAGATCGCGGTGGTCGGGGAGAGCGGCGCCAGGCTTATCAGCCTGAAAGGCAGCCCGTGACGGACGCGGAACCGAGCGCGCCCGCCTTGCCGAGAGGTCTGATCGCGCGGCTCGAGCGGCTGATCTTCGGCCATCGACGCCTGATTCTCGCGCTCTTTGTGCTTCTCACGCTGTTCTTCGCCACCGTTGCAGTGCGCGGCCTGCGCATCGACACCTCCTTCGCCAAGACGCTGCCTCTGCAGCATGAGTACATGCGCACCTACCTCGATCCGAAGGTGGCAGAGTTCCGTGGTGCCAACCGCGTGCTGATCGCGCTCATCGCGCGCGATGGCAACATGTTCACACCCGAGTTCTTCGCCGCGCTGCGCAAGGCGACGGATGCCGTCATCCTCATGGACGGCATCGACCGCACGCAGGTGCAGTCGATCTTCACGCCAAACGTGCGCTATCTGGAGGTGGTCGAGGCGGGAATCGAAGCGGGCAACGTCGTGCCCGCGGACTTCACCGCAACGCCGGCGAACTTCGCACAGGTGCGCGAGAACATCCGCAAGGCCGGCATCGTCGGGCGACTCGTGGCGAATGATTTCTCGGGGGCGCTCGTGAGCGCCATCGTTCTCGATCAGGACGCCCAGGGCAATCCCGTCGAACCGATCCGCATTGCGCACGAGCTGCAGCGCCAGGTGCAGCAGGCGATCGAGCAGGGGGGTGCCCCGGGCGGCGCCGGGATGGAGGTGCACGTGCAAGCGAGCAGCGGCATCGAGACCGCCGCTTTCCCCCCCGGTGGGATCGGGGTGCACATGATCGGCTTCGCGATGGTGATGGGGGCGATCGCCGACGGTGCCGGTTCGGTGCTGCTTTTCGCCGTCATCACGGTCGTGCTGACCTTGCTCGCGGTGCGCGTCTACTGCCAGTCCTGGCGCGTCGCGTTTGTGCCGGTGCTCTGCTCGCTCGTCGCGGTGATCTGGCAGCTCGGCACGCTCGTGCTCCTGCACTACGGGATCGATCCGATTGGCCTTCTCGTGCCGTTTCTGATTTTCGCGATCGGTGTGAGCCATGGTGTGCAGAAGATCAGCGCAGTGAGTGACGCCGCCTTCGCAGGTCTTGACAGCATGGAGGCGGCGCGCCGCACGTTCCGCCAGTTGCTCGCGCCCGCGATCATCGCGTTGCTTGCCGATCTCGTTGGCTTCGTGACGATCCTTCTCATCCCCGTACAGGTGATCCGCGAGATGGCGATCACGGCGAGCATCGGCGTCGGGATTGTAATTCTCACCGATCTCGTGCTGCTGCCAGTCGTGGTCTCGTACGTGCACTTCGACCCGGGCTATCGCGGACGCGTCGAGCGGCGCCAGCGGCAGCTCGCACCCGTCTGGCATCGGCTCTCGCACATCACCGATCGGGGCCCCGCGCTCGTGATCATCGTCGTCGCCGCGGTGCTCGGCGTACTCGGCTGGTGGAAGGGGCGGGAAACGCCGATCGGGGACACCCAGGCGGGAGTGCCCGAGCTCAGGCCCGATTCGCGCTACAACCGCGACAACGACGTCATCACCTCCAAGTTCAATATCGGCGTCGATGTGCTCACGGCGATCGTCGATTCAAGGGAACCGATCTGTGTCAGTCATGCGCTCATGAGTGCGGTCGATCGCTTCGGCTGGCACATGAAAAACGTCGAGGGCGTGCAGGACGTCGTCACGCTGCCCTTCATCGCCAAGATCGCGATCGCCGGCTGGAACGAGGGCAGTCTCAAGTGGCGCAGCATTCCGCGCGAGCAGACTCAGCTCACGCAGTCGACGCGCTATATCGAGACCAGCACCGGACTTCTAAATGAGAACTGCGATGTGGTGCCGGTGATCCAGTTCCTCACCGATCACCGCGCCAACACCATCGAGCGCGTCATCGGTGAGGTCAAGCGCTGGCGCAGCGCCAATCCGCTCGAGGATGCGCGCGTGCGCCTCGCCGCGGGGAATGTCGGGGTCATGGCGGCGACGAATGAGACCGTGAAGGCCAAGGAGTTTCTCATCCTCGCCGGGGTGTTCGCGGCCGTGATCGTCATGTGTCTCATCACCTTCCGCTCGGTCGTCGGCACGATCGTCGTGGTCGTCCCGCTCGCGCTCGTATCGGTGCTCGTGTACGCGGTCATGGCGATCGTCGGCATCGGGCTCAAGATCTCCACTTTGCCGATGGTGGCACTCGGGGCGGGCATCGGCGTCGACTACGGGATCTACCTCTTCAGCCGCATGCAGGAATTTCTGCATCGGGGGCAGTCGGTGCGCGAGTCCTACGAGCACACGCTACGCGTCACCGGCGCGAGCATCATCTTCACCGGCATCACGCTCGCCATCGGCGTTGCCACCTGGGTTTTCTCGCCGCTTAAGTTTCAGGCGGATATCGGCGTCATGCTGACCTTCATGTTCCTCGTGAACATGCTGGCCGCGATCATCCTGCTGCCGGCCTTGGCCGCCTGGCTCATCCACCCGCAGGGCCAGCGCGGCGCGGCGCCGGCATCGCAATCGGCGGCCGCACCATCCTGACCTTTAGTGGCCGAAGTATCCGAAGCCGCGCGCCATGAGCGGCGCACAGGCGACGATCACGACAATCGCGGTGAGTTCGAACATAAGGCACAGCCGCACACGGCGCGTCGTCGCCTCGGGGACTTCGGGGGCGCTCCCCGCGCTGAGGCTCTGCTTCCATGAGAGGAAGGTCATCGTCGGATAAATCGAGATCAGCGTCGCGATGACGAACGCCGCAAACTTGGTGAGGAAAAATGCATCGTGCCAGTAGTACACCGGAGGTTTCTCGAAGAAAAAGACCCGCAGGAGACCGACTACCAACACGGCGGTGGCGGCCATGCCGAAGATGAGATCCGTGACCTGCAGCCGCCGCGCCTGAAGAAGCGTGAGTGGCGGCTTGAAGAGCGCCACTTCCACCGCAAGCGCCCCGACAGTGGTGAAGGCCGCAAGGTGATGCAGGAAAGCCATGAAGGCGGATGAGTACATGGCGAAATCCCCGCGCGCCCAGGCTCAGGAGCCCTAGGCTCGCGCCTCGTGAAGGAAGGTTGCGCAGCACCCCGCGGACGTCGCGGACGTCCGCGGGGTGGTCGCAAAGTGAGCTAGCCCGTCACCCGCTTGACGAGCCGACGGCCGGCAACGCCGACCATGAGTCGCGCGATACCGGTAAAGACGAGATACACCCCTACCAGCGTCCCGATCGCCCAGGCGGAACTCGAGGGCCAGCCGGCCGCAATCATGAGCCCGAGAATCAGCGCGAGGATCCCGTTGAAGAGAATCCAGCCCGAGGCGAACTCGGCTCGCGCGCGGAAGTAGAAGATGATCTCTGCCACACCGGCGAGCAGGATCACCGCCGCCAACATGAGTGTGAGTGAGCCGAGCGTCAGGAGCGGGTTCATCAGCAGATAGATGCCGCCGAGAACCAGAACGATCCCGGCGAGCAGCTGACCGATGACGCGGCGCGTCCCGCCACCGTCGAACGTCGAGATGAAGTGCAGGACGCCGCCGAAGACCAGCAGCCACCCGACGAGGAGCGCGACTCCAAGTCCCGCCACTGCGGGTTCGACGATCGCGAAGACTCCGAGGACGATGAACAGAATGGCAGCGAGGATGTACCAAGTCGTATAGCGCTTCGCCTGATCGGCGATCGGACGTTCAGTGGACATGAGAGCGGCTCCCCTGCGTGTTGTTGTCGCATAATTCTGACGCCCGGCAGTGCCGGCTCAAACTGTTTATTTCCACAGTGGGTGCAGACGCAGGTTGCGGAAATCATTAGTATTTTTTTGACTGTCGACTTTCCTCAAGCCGAGCTTCGAGTGTTCGACTCAACTTGACCTCGAACGCTGCTGCGCGGCCCTCGATTTCCAGGGCGGCCGCGGCCCAGGTCCGCGAGGGCCACCTAGGGGGCGGCACCGAGACAAGCGCTGAGGTGTCGGAGCAGGGCGCCGCCAAGTTCCGTGTGGTCGTCGGCGAGATCGAAAAGCACATCGAAGTGGTTGCGGCCGCGGACTTCGAGGCTCGTGACCGCGGCGCGACGCCGCGCGAGCGCTGCGGCGAACTCCTGGCTCTGCCGCTTGAACTCCGTGGTCTCGTGCTCGCCCCAGGCGATGAGTGTCGGGGCGATCGTGGCGCTCACGAAGTCGGCGAGCAGCAGGGGACTGTTACATAGCGCGCTCGGTACATCGAGCTGCAAGGGATCGTTGACGTAGGTGAGGCGGATCGGGCGCAGATCGTAGATGCCGCTGAGCAGTATCGCCCCTTTGATGAGGGTTGCCGGCAGCGCGAACTCCCGCAACCAGTCGGTGAGCAGCGTCATTGCCGCAAGGTGCGCCCCGGCGGACGAGCCGCAGACGAGGATCGAGTCACGGTCAAAACCAAGTCGTCCGGCGGCGCCATAGAGATAGGCGATCGCCGCGCGGCAGCGAACCACCATCGCTGCGAGCGAGCTGGCGGGGGCGAGGCCATAGTTCACTGCGGCAAAAGCGATCCCGTGCCGGCCGAACTGCTCGGCGGGAAAGGAGAAATCGCTCTTGCTGAGGTCCTGCCAATATCCGCCATGAATGAAGATGCACAAGGGTGTGCGACCGGATCGCACTGGCGAGGGCAGGAAGAGGTCACAAACCTCCTCGGGCGCCGGGCCGTAGCTCAGATTGAGCTTCCCCGGGAGCCGCTCCCGAGTACGGGCGCTGCGCGAGGCGTAGTCACGCAAGTACTGCGCGAGATCCGGGGCAAGGCTGCTCGGGGAGTACTCGCGCTCGAGGAGCTCCTTGGTGGCGATATCGCGATAGATCGTGGGCGTGCCGCTCATCTTTGCGTGCTAGTCGTCCCACCGCGCTCGCGCGCGCAGCTGCTTCGTGCGCCGGCGTCTCGCTTTGTGCTCGAGCCGCCGCTCGCGTGCAGCCGGTGTTGGTCGGGTGGCCTTGCGGGGCTTTGGGGCCACGAGAGCGCGGCGGATGAGCTCAGCGAGGCGCTCTTCGGCGGCGCGGCGGTTGCCTTCCTGGGTGCGGTGGTTGCGGGCGATGATCAGGATCGTCCCTTCCGCGGTGAGACGCTGCCCGCTCAGCTGCCCGAGCCGCGCCTTGACCGCCTCATCGAGCGCGCCGCTCGCGCGCAGATCGAACCGTAGCTGCGCCGCGGTCGCCACTTTGTTGACATTCTGGCCCCCAGGTCCCGAGGCGCGCACGAACGTGAGCGCGAGTTCACTGTCCGGGATGTCGACGCCCGGGGCGACGTGCAGCGCCACGGCGTCGCTACCGCCTCCTAATCGGCTGCCCGGTCGACGCCCGCGGGGCTCTGCGGGGACTCCCCGCTCGCGGGGTGCACGGTGCGGCGACGCTCGAGCAAGCGCGTTTCCTGCTGCGGCACCGGGATGCGTACGCCATGCTCGCGGAAAATACGCCAGATCGCGCGATTCACATCCGAACGCACGTTGTTGACGCCATTCACGGGATCGGCGATCCAGAAGCGGATCTCGAGCCGCATGCCGTTGTCTTCGAAGCTGATGAGACGCGACACCGGCGCCGGATCGCGCAGGATGCGCGGGTGATTCTCGGTGGCTTGCACGAGGAGCTGGAGCGCAAGTTCCGGATCGTCGTCATAGCTCACGGTAACCGGCAGCTTGAGGCGCACGCGCTGATCGGAGTAGCTCCAGTTGATGAAGGAGTTGGTGATCAGGTTCTGGTTCGGCACGAGCGTGTCGACGCCGTCGCGGTCACGCACCACCACGTAACGACCGCGCAGCTCCTGTACCCAGCCGAAGTTCCCGGCGCTCGCGGTGGTGTCGCCGTGGGTGGTGAAGCTGATGACGTCGCCGGGTTTGATGGACTTGTCCATGAGCAGCACGAAGCCGCTCACGAAATTACTGGCGACCGACTGCAGACCAAATCCGAGCCCAAGGCCGATGGCGCCGGTGAGCACGTTCAGGGTTGTGACATCGACTCCCGCGGCGTTGATACCGAGCAGCACACCGAGGCCGACCAGAAGAAAGTACGTGAACTTCGAGACGCCCACCCGGGTCGAGACCGCGAGCTGCTCGAGCCGCATGACGTGGCGCTCGATGGCGCGGGCGATCAGGCTCGTGACCACCACGAACGCCGTCACCACCACGAGCCCCTTGAGCAGCGCCCAGAGGCTGAACTGCGTTTTGCCCGGGACGAGGTTGATGTGGTTAAGCACGCTCTGCAGCTGATCGAGCCAGCCAAGCTCCACAATCGCCGCGACCGCCCACAGGGTGAGTGCGATGCGGTCCTGGCGACTACGCACCCAGGAGCCGGGCCCAAGGAAGAGTCCGAGCGCGTAGACGCCGAGCCTTATGAAGATATAAACGCCGAGAAGCTGGATGACGCCATCGAGCACGCTCGTGGGGATGGCGGTCGCCCCGAGCAGCGCGCGCGCCCCAAGCAGCATGGCGAGCGCGGCGAGGCTCGGCGCAAGCAGAACCAAGGCCTCAAGGGGACGCCCGAGCCGCGCGCGCACCCGCGAGCCGCGGAGCGCGCGGCCGACCGCGAGCGCCACGACCGCCGCGACGACGATGGCAATTGCCGTAGCGAGTACCGGCGCCGAGAAGAGCCGCGCTAGCAGCCCGTTGAGGGCGCTATCGGCGCTAGGCATTCAGATCCGGGATCAGCTGGCTCTCCAGGCGCGCGATCTGGTCCTTGAGCATGAGTTTGCGCTTCTTCAGGCGCTTCAGCTGCAACTCATCGACGTGCAGATCGAGCGACAGACGGGAGATCACCTCATCGAGATCACGGTGTTCAATGCGCAACTGACGCAATTTCTCCATGTTGCGGAAGAGCTCGCGGTCGACGTTGTCTTCGATTTCCGCCATTCGAGGTTAGCCCATGCGCGTGAGAACTGGGCTTTAGGCGGCCCGGAGCCGTTGGCGGCGGCCGCCAAAGGAGGAAGCTTAGCCGAGCGGCGTGCGGAGTGCCAAGGTTCGGAAAAATTGCGTGCGCAAGTGCGCCAGCCAGAGCCTCAGCCGCCGCGGCCGTGGTGCGCGCGCCCGCCCGGCCGCCGCTCCCGCCGCATCCCGCCGCGGGGCCGGGGGCGCGATCGCGGGTGGGGCTGCGCCGCCGCCCCGGCCGCGACGCCCTTGGCGAGGAGCTCGGGACCGATCGGCGCGAAGGGGATCTTGTGCCCGACATAGGCCTCGATCTCAGGCAGCGACACGGCATATTCCTCGCAGGCGAAGCTGATCGCATCACCCTCGGCACCGGCACGCGCAGTACGGCCGATGCGGTGCACGTAATCGGCCGGGTCCTGCGGCAGATCGAAGTTGAAGACGTGGCTGACATCGGGGATGTGCAGGCCGCGGGAGGCCACGTCGGTGGCGATGAGCACGGCCAGCTCGCCGTTATGGAAGTCGCGCAGGAACTTCAGGCGCTTGTTCTGCGGCACATCGCCCGAGAGCGCCTGCGCGTGGAAGCCGTTCGCCCGCAGTGTGCTCTCGAGCCGCTCGGCGGCGCGTTTGGTATTGACGAACACCAAGGTGCGGTGCGCCTCGCTCTGGCGCAGGAGCCCGATGAGGAGCGGCACCTTCTCCTCCATCGAGGGGTAGTACATCAGCTGCCGTACCTGATCGACGGTCATCTTGTCGGGCTCGATGCGGACGAGCTCGGGGTTATTCATATGTTCGTAGGCGAGCTCGAGCACGCGGTAGGACAAGGTTGCGGAAAACAGCATCGACTGGCGCCGCTCGGGCGGTGGCAGGCGCCTGAGGATGTAGCGGATGTCGGCGATGAACCCGAGGTCGAACATGCGGTCGGCCTCATCGAGCACCAGCACCGCGGCGTGACGCAGATCGAACACGTGTTGTTTGAAATAGTCGATCAGCCGGCCGGGGGTGCCGATCAGCACGTCGCAGCCCGCGGCGAGCTGCTGGCGCTGCTTCTCGTAGTCGATGCCGCCAAACACGAGTCCGTGCCGCAGTCCGGTATGCGCGCCGAGCACCTGGGCATCGTTGTGGATCTGCACCGCGAGCTCGCGTGTTGGCGCGACGATCAGTGCGCGGATCGAGGTGCGCGGGCGGTTGGCGGCGGCGGGTCGGGTGAGGAGATTCTGATAGAGCGCGACAAGGAAGGCGGCCGTCTTACCGGTGCCGGTCTGCGCCTGTCCGGCGACGTCGCGCCCGGCGAGCGCGATCGGCAGCGTCTGCGCCTGAATCGGCGTGCAGTTGACAAATCCTGCCTGACGGATGCCCGCCAGCACCTCGCCTCTCAGTCCGAGGGATGCGAATGCGACGGTGTCGGAGTGTGAATCGCTCATCAGTCAGAACGCGGATCGCGCGGCAAAGAGCCGTTCGAGACTTGCAAAAACGCCGCAGAAGCGCTACAAAGTACCTCAAGTCGGCGGGCCAGCAGGTCCGCACCTGCCAGCCCAGTTTCCTTAACTCCCTTAGGTTTCATACTCAATCGCGAGTAATTAGTGTAACCGCTAAGCGGGTGTTTCTGGCATCGCTTTTCGCGCTCTGGTCGCCGTCCCGCTGCGGGTCTTCCCACAGTTTCCAAGAATGTCGTTAACCGCTCTCCTTTGACGGAGGTTGAAACCGCGTGAGTAGCCCCCATATCGTGCATACGACCGACGCTACATTTGCTCAGGACGTCCTCAAATCGGAAAAACCGGTGCTGCTGGACTTCTGGGCCGAGTGGTGCGGCCCGTGCAAGTCTATCGCGCCGATCCTCGATGAGATCGCGCACGAGTACGGCGATCGCGTCAAGGTCGCGAAGATCAACATCGACGAAAACCCGCAGACGCCGCCCAAATTCGGCATCCGCGGCATACCGACGCTGATTCTGTTCAAGAACGGCACGGTCGAGGCGCAGAAAGTCGGCGCCGTTTCCAAATCCCAACTATCAGCATTTCTGGACAGCAACCTGTGAGAGGCTACCTCGGTAATCAGGGCCGCAATCGGCCCAACAAGGGCCCGCGCCACGGCAACCGTGACGGCAACCGCGGCAACGGCGGCGGACCACACGAGATGATGCACGAGCCCGAGACGTTCGAGGTCGACGACTCCGAAATCATCAGTCCCGCCGAGCTCACGCAGTCGCGGAGCTCGATGAACTTGACAGAGCTCAAGTCGAAGCCGATCCACGAACTGGTGAAGATGGCCGAGTCCATGGGGCTCGAGAACCTGGCGCGCTCGCGCAAGCAGGACATCATCTTCTCGATCCTCAAGGCGCACGCCCGCAACGGCGAGAACATCTACGGCGATGGGGTGCTCGAGATCCTGCAGGATGGCTTTGGCTTCCTGCGCTCGGCCGATGGCTCCTACCTCGCAGGTCCCGACGACATCTACGTGAGTCCGAGCCAGATCCGCCGCTTCAACCTGCGCACCGGCGATACCGTCTCCGGACTCATCCGCCCGCCGAAGGACGGCGAGCGCTACTTCGCGCTGCTTAAGGTCGGGGAAATCAACTTCGACTCGCCCGAGAGTTCGCGCAACAAGGTTCTGTTCGAGAACCTGACACCGTTCCATCCCACGAAGCGCCTCAAACTCGAACGCGGCAACGGCTCGACCGAGGACCTGACGGCACGCACCATCGATCTCGTCGCGCCGATCGGCAAGGGCCAGCGCGGTCTGATCGTCTCCCCGCCGAAAGCGGGCAAGACGATGCTGCTGCAGAACATCGCCACCTCGATCACCGCGAACCATCCCGAGGTCTATCTCATCGTGCTACTGATAGATGAGCGGCCCGAGGAAGTGACCGAAATGCAGCGCACCGTGAAGGGCGAGGTGGTTTCGAGCACCTTCGATGAGCCCGCCGCGCGGCACGTGCAGGTCGCCGAGATGGTCATCGAGAAGGCGAAGCGCCTCGTCGAGCACAAGAAGGATGTCGTGATCCTGCTTGATTCGATCACCCGCCTCGCGCGCGCTTACAACACCGTGGTGCCCTCCTCGGGCAAGGTGCTCACCGGCGGCGTGGACGCGAATGCGCTGCAGCGCCCGAAGCGCTTCTTTGGCGCGGCGCGCAACATCGAAGAGGGCGGCAGTCTCACGATCCTTGCGACCGCGCTCATCGATACCGGCTCAAAGATGGATGACGTCATCTACGAGGAATTCAAGGGCACCGGCAACAGCGAAATCCACCTCGATCGGCGCATCTCGGAGAAGCGCGTGTTTCCGGCGGTCAACATCAACCGTTCGGGAACCCGCAAAGAAGAGCTCATCACCGATCAGGGCGAGCTCGCGAAGATGTGGATCCTGCGCAAGCTCCTGCATCCGATGGATGAACTCGCCGCGATCGAATTCCTGCTCGACAAGATGAAGGACACCAAGTCGAACGGCGATTTCTTCGAGGCCATGAAGCGCTAACAGGCGGCGCGCAGGGCTCAGCCCGCGAGTCGGACCGCAGCCCTCGGGTGGCGAGCCGCTCAAGGCGTCTCATAGCCGAATTTCCGCACCCAGGGCGCCAGCACCGGCAGGTGGGGCGCAAGGAATTCACTCCACAAGACCCATCACCGCGTCGTAGTAAGCCGCGGCGCTCTCGAGCTGCAGTAACTGGTACTTGGGAGGTTGTTGTGGGCGATGGCGAAGCGCGGATCGACCTTGAGCGCCGCATCGAGCGTGCGGCGCGCCTGCTGCAACTCTCCCGACGACCGGTAGGCCGCGGCGAGATTGACGAGGACGTGGACGTGGGCTGGCATGAGCGCACGCGCGTGCTCGTATAGTTCGATCGCGCGCCGTAGGTCACCCGCCTCAGCTCGCACGCTCGCGAGCACCATCAGCCTCCGCGGGGTACGTGTGGCAGGTGGTTTCCCAACAGTACGCACTGTGCGCGGCGTCACGTCGGTACTCGGCGACGCTGGCAGCTGAGCGCGGCGTCTAAGTAAGATGCCCGCCACCCCGCGCCTCTCGCGGGAAGGAGTTCCGCAGCGCATGCGCATCTCGCTGCCTCTCGCCGTGTTCTTGCTCGTGTTAGCCGCGCCGGCGCGCGCCGAGCGCGATCCACAGTCCGGAGCGCCGCTGCCGCCCGGAAAACCGCCGCCCGCCAATCCGATCACCGATCATTTCTTCGCTCAGGCCGCGTTTTTCGACCCGCGCTTCAACACCAACCTGCGTGTCGATCCCTCGCCCCCCATCCCCGGGGTGATGGGAACGCCCGTGAACGCCGAAGACGATCTCGGGCTCCCTGACCGGCAACCGCAGGTCACGGTGGAACTTATGTTCCGAATGCGCAACCGCAACAAGGTGCGGCTTGGCTACTTCGAGTCGAATCGCTCGGGATCCAAGGTGCTCGAGAACGATGTGCGCTTCGGCAACGAGATTTTTGCCCACGGAGAGCTCGTCGATTCCTCGATCAATTTCCGTATGTTCGATCTCACCTACACCTATTCCTTCTATCGCAGCGATCGCTTCGAGATCGGCACGGGGCTCGCCGCGTATTTCGTGCAACTCGATGCCATGGGTCTCGTACCCGCGACCTTCCAGCAGCAGAGTGTCAGCGCTGCGGAGCCGATTCCCGCGCTGCCGCTCGATTTCACCTGGGTCATCTCGAGCCGCTTCGCGGTCACCGCGCGCGGGGCTTACATGACCGCGACCCTGAATGGTTTCCACGGCTGGATTGTCGACTCGGAAGAGACCATCCAGTACCGCTGGCTGCGCAACTTTGCGATTGGCCTCGGCTACACCTCGACACGCATGTCGCTCACCAAGAGCACCGGCAGCTCGCCCGGCGTTTTCGGCCTGAGCATCGGCGGGCTCGAGGCTTTCGTGCGCTTCAGTTTCTGAGGGGCGGCGCGCGGCTCAAGCGAAGAGCGGCCGCATGCGCTCATCGCGGCCAATTCCCTGGTAGAGGTCGAAGCCGCGCTCGAGCCAGCCGCGCAGCACGCTGTCACCGTGTTCAAGGGGCGGGAGCGTGCTCACGCTCGCCACCCAGTGGAAGCCGCCAAGTGCGATGAAGTCCGCATAGTTGGGGGTATCGCCACCGAGAAACGCGTAGCGCGAGAGCTGCGCGCGCAGCGGCGCGAGCGCCTCGCGCACTGCGGGCAGCTGCGCTTCGCGATCGGCGGTGAAATCCTCGAGCGACCTGCCCTTGATGCGCGCCTCGCGACTCTCGCGAAAATAGGCGCGGTCCTCCGGGCGCACCGCCCGGTAGATGTCGAGCACGTACAGGCGAAACCACCTGCGAAGAATGTCGCCGGAAAACCAGCCGTCGAAGAGCCTCACCATGGCGAGCTCTTTGGGGTTGGAAAAAAGTAGCGGCGTGCCCGGGAAGGTGCGGTCGAGGTAGAGCGCGATGTCCCAGCTCTCGTTGAGGGCGGTCGGGCCCTGCTCGAGGATCGGCACGGTCTTGAAGCGTCCCGCGAAAAGCGCGGGAATCTCGGTGAACCCGACCGGCACGCTCTCGAAGGGGAGGCCTTTGTAGGCGAGCGCATAGCGGATGCGCCACGCGAAGGGACTCGCGACGCGGCCGTTCGCGAAGGCGAGCTCATAGAGCCGAAGCGGGAGAGCTGCCGGTGTGGCCATGGGTGCTCCGCGTGGTCTGAGGATACCTATATAAGAGGATATACCCGCGCGGTTGCGCCTCAGAGCGTGGTGCTCACCACGTAGGCGCGGGCGAATGTCTCGGGCATGCGCGCCGCGCGGTGCGTATCGAGGTTGATGCACACGTAGTCGATGCGCGCGCGGGCAAGCGTGGCGGCGTCCGCCGCGCGCCATACCTGGAAACGTCGCTCGGCGCGCAGGCGGCCATCGCCGCTCACGATCCAGGTCGCGACCTGCACCCGGTCCCCGTGCACGGCGGCGCGCAAGTAGTCGATCTCGATGCGCTGTGCCGCCATGCCCCGCCGCAGGCTCAGGCACTCCTCGGGCGGCACGCCAAGGGCGCTTGAGTGCGACCAGGCAACGCGGTCGAACCAGCTGAGGTAGACCGCGTTATTGACGTGGCCGTAGGCGTCGATCTCATCGGGCTGCACGTGCAGCTCGAGGACGTGCGGCGTAGGAAAGTCCCATTGCATCGCGGTTCGCTAGGGCTCCGACGTCTCGCGCCCAAGCGCACGGTGGCCGATGTCGCGCCGGTAGTGAACGCCTGGCCAGTGCACCGCGTCCGCGAGCGCATAGGCCTCGAGACGCGCGCGAGCGATGCTCGCGCCGAGACCCACCGCGCAGAGCACCCGGCCGCCGTTGGTGAGCACCCGCCCGGCCTCAAGCCGCGTGCCGGCGTGGAAGATCTTGCCGGGCAGCCGCGCGGCGCGCTCGAGCCCCGCGATCGGATCGCCCTTGCGGACGCTCTCCGGATAGCCGGCCGCGGCCATGACGACGGCGAGCGCCGCGCGCGGGTCCCACTCCGCGCGCACACCATCGAGCTGGCGCGCGAGTGCGGCCTCGCAAAGCAGCGTCAGGTCCGAGCCGAGCCGCATGAGGAGCGGTTCGGCTTCCGGATCACCGAGCCGGCAGTTGAACTCGAGCACCCGCGGCGTGCCGTCCGCGGCGATCATGAGCCCGGCATACAGAAAGCCGATGTAGGGCATACCCTCGGCCGCAAGGCCGCGCACCGCAGGCTCGATGACCTCGCGCAGGATGCGTGCCTCGAGCGTGTGCGTCACAAGCGGCGCTGGGGAGTAGGCCCCCATGCCGCCGGTGTTGGGACCCTGATCGCCATCGTCGCGGCGCTTGTGATCCTGGGAGGTGGCGAGCGGCAGGATGTGTGTCCCATCGGTGATCACGATGAAACTCGTCTCCTCCCCGGGGAGGAACTCCTCGATGACCACCTCGCGTCCAGCGCTGCCAAACCTGCCCGCGAACATCGACTGTGCCGCGCTCAGGGCCTCGTCGGTCGAGGCGGTGATCACAACACCCTTGCCCGCGGCGAGGCCGCTCGCCTTGACGACGAGAGGCGCGTGCTGTGCGCGCACCCACCGGGGATCGAAGCTCTCCGCGGTGAACGTCGCGGAGCGGGCCGTCGGTATCTTGTGGCGGTGCAGGAACTCCTTGGCGAAGGCCTTGGAACCTTCGAGCCGCGCGGCCGCGCGGCTCGGTCCGAAGCAGGCGAGGCCGCGCGCCGCGAAGGCATCGACGATACCCTCGACGAGTGGTGCTTCCGGGCCGACGATGGTCAGGTCGATGTGTTCGGTGGCGGCGAGTTTGGCGAGCGCATCGATGTCTTCGGCGGTGACCTCCGCATTGCGCACCTTCGGCTCCGTCGCGGTGCCGGCGTTACCCGGCGCTACGAGCACCGACTTCACGCGCGGCGAGGCTGCGCATTTCCAGGCGAGTGCGTGCTCGCGGCCGCCGCCGCCGACGATCAGTACCTTCATCAGTGCCGGAAGTGACGCACGCCCGTGAACACCATGGCCATGTCGTGCTCATCCGCGGCGGCGATGAGCTCCGCGTCGCGCTTGCTGCCCCCGGGCTGAATCACGGCGCGGATGCCGAAGCCTGCGGCGACGTCGAGACTGTCACGGAACGGGAAATAGGCGTCCGATGCCATGACCGCCCCCGCGGTGGCGAGTTTTTCATCCGCGGCCTTGAGGGCCGCGAGACGCACGGCGTACACGCGGCTCATCTGGCCTGCGCCAACACCGATGGTGGCGCCCCCGCGGGCGAACACGATGGCATTCGATTTGACGAACTTGCACACGTGCCAGGCAAATTTGAGGTCGGCAAGCTCAGTGGCACTGGGCTTGCGACGGGTGGGCACGGGCAGGGGCTCGGGGGGGAGCGCTCCACGATCAGGCGTTTGCGCGAGCAGCCCGCCGCTCACGCTGCGCAGCTCGAGTCCGTCGCTCACGGCGGCGAGATTTCCGAGCGCGAGCACGCGGATGTTGCTCTTGCCCGAGAGCGCCCGCGCCGCCTCCGCGTCCACGGTGGGCGCTGCGAGTACCTCGACGAACTGCCGCTCGATGATCGCGCTCGCAGTGGCCCCATCGAGCTCGCGATTGAAGGCGATGATGCCGCCGAAGGCCGAGACCGGATCGGTGCGGTAGGCGAGCTCGTACGCTTCGAGCGGCGTGGCAGCGATGGCGGCGCCGCAAGGGTTCGCGTGTTTGACGATGACGCAGGCGGCATCGGCGAACTGGCGCACGCATTCGATGGCGGTATCGGCGTCCGCGACGTTGTTGAAGGAGAGATCCTTTCCCTGCAGGAGTTCGGCCGTCGCGACGCCTGCACCGCGCGCTCCCCTGTCGCGATAGGCGGCGGCGAGCTGGTGCGGATTCTCGCCGTAGCGCAGGTCCCGCACCTTGTCGAAGAGCAGGGCGAGCGTGGCGGGGAAGCTCTCGGGCGCGAGGCCTGCGGGCTGGCGCGCCGAGAGGTACGCCGCCACCATGGTGTCGTAGCGGGCGGTATGGGCGAAGGCTTTGGCGGCGAGGCGCTCGCGCGTCGCGGCATCGCTCCCGCCCCGGTGGGTCTCGAGTTCCGCGAGCACGAGCCCGTAGTCCGCGGGATCGACGACCACCAGCACCGCTTCGTGGTTCTTGGCAGCTGCCCGCAGCATGGCCGGGCCGCCGATGTCGATGTTCTCGATGGCATCCGCGTGGGTGCTGCCCTGGCGCGCCACGGTCGCCGCGAAGGGGTAGAGGTTGACCACCAGAAGATCGATGGGGGCGATGCCATGCTCAGCGAGCACGGCATCGTCGATGCCTGCCCGAGCGAGGAGCGCGCCGTGGATCTTCGGATGCAGCGTCTTGACCCGTCCGTCCATGATCTCGGGGAAGCCCGTGTAGTCGGCGACCTCGCGATGCGCGATGCCGTGCTGCGCGAGGAGCCGCGCTGTGCCACCCGTGGAGAGGATCTCGATGTGCCGCGCGGCGAGCGCGCGCGCAAGGTCGACGAGGCCGTTCTTGTCGGAAACGGAGAGCAGCGCGCGACGAACCGGCCTCGGCATGCGCAACCTCCTAGATGCGCCGGTGTCGGGCCGGCGGGCCCGCCGCCTCAGGAGCCCGCAAGTCCGAACTGTTTCAGTTTCTTGCGCAATGTTCCGCGGTTGATGCCGAGAATGCCAGCGGCGCGGCTCTGATTGCCCTGCGCGTAATCGAGCACCACGCGAAAGAGCGGCTCCTCGACCTCGCGCAACACCAGATCGTAAAGGTGGGCGGGCCGGTGACCGTTGAGGCTCGTGAAGTAATCGCTCAAGGCGCGCTCTGCGTGATTGCGCAAGGGCAGCTCCCGCCCGTTTACTCTGATCGCGCTGGCATCGCGAAGTCTGGTTTTCTTCTTGGCCGTCATGGTGAGACCCCCGGGAAAAGTCACTCGTCAGGCCGCCGCGGCGGCCTCGCCCACCCATTCTCCAAAGCGCTTAACTGCATGCGCGAACTGTGCGGCGGTGTTCGCAGCCCCCAGCAGATCCTGGCGGATCCGTGCCGGATCATCTAGCAGTTGCTCGCAATACCAGCCGAGATGTTTGCGCGCGATCCGCACTCCGAGCTCCTCGCCGTAAAAGAAGTACAGGGAGTGCAGATGCGCGAGGATCATATCACGCACTTCGGCGCGCAGAAGTCGCGGCGGCGCATTTCCGCTGCCCAGATGGGCGTTGACAGCGCGGAAAATCCATGGCGCGCCATGGCTCGCGCGGCCGATCATTACGCCGTCGGCACCGGTGAAATCAAGTACCTGGCGCGCTTTGTGCGGCGTCGCGATGTCGCCGTTCGCCAACACCGGAATGCGCACGCGCGACTTGATGTCGCGAATCGTGTGGTACTCGGCCGCGCCGCTGTAATAATCCTCGCGCGTGCGCCCGTGCACGGCGATCGCGGCGATGCCACTCGCCTCCGCGATGACCGCAATGTTCACGCCGTTTCGACGTTCGCGGTCGAAGCCGGTGCGGATCTTGAGTGTCACCGGCACATCGACCGCATCTACCACCGCCTCGAGGATGCGCGCCACGAGCGCTTCGTCGGTGAGCAGCGCCGACCCGCAGAGTTTTCCGCAGACCTTCTTCGCCGGGCAGCCCATATTGAGATCAATGATCTGCGCACCGAGGGCGACGTTCACGCGCGCCGCTTCGGCGAGCGCCTGCGGCTCGGCGCCGGCGAGCTGCACCACTCGCGGCTCGGGTTCGCCTTCGTGGTTCATGCGGTGTCGCGACTTGGACGTATTCCAGAGCCGCATGTCCGAGGTGATCATCTCGGAGGCGGCAAGGCCCGCGCCGAGCGTGCGGCACAGAATCCGAAAGGGCCGATCCGTCACCCCCGCCATGGGCGCGAGCACGGCACGCGAGGGCAGCTCATAGGGTCCGATTTTCACGCGCCAGCGCCTCGGCTCAATGCGCGCTCATGTCGTTGGCGCAGGCGATGCCGCCATCGCTCGCCGGAAGACAGGCGTCGATCTCGAACCCCACGGCGTTCGCACCGGGATCGACAAAACCCATCTCAGCGTCAATGCGTTGTCCTGCGGAAAGGAAGGAGGTCTCGGGAATCGCGCGCGGCAGATAAAAGCGCGGCGCCACATCGCGCGCAGCGATGCGGTTGCCAAAACGATCTTCGAGCGTCACACGCAGAAGCGGCATCGGTTGCGGCTGCTGCGCCGCGTTCTTGACGCTCGCGCGTACCGTGATGTGACCGGCCGGACCGTGTTCGGCAATGGCACCGAGCTGCCGCACGTCGTACGAGTGCAAGTCCCAGTGCGGAGCGAGGCGCACGCCGAGGGCGGTGTAGAGCGCGGTCAATGGCTGGTTCAGGCGCGTGGTGGCGGCAAGGTCGTCGCGGTAGTGATTGACGATCTGCGCGAGGAGAACGAGCACTGCCAGCACCGCGCCAGCGCCCCAGAGCTCACGCCGCGGGCGCACCGCCTCGCCTGGGTGCTCGCCGCTGGTCGCGATCCCTTCTGCGAGTAGTGGATCGCTTTGCGTTTCGCTGCTTGGCTCAGAGCTCTCGGCGGGTACACCTGCGCGCGCCTTGGGCGGTTGCACGGCCGCTTCCCGCGTCGGGCGCGCATGGCGCGCGGCCCGACGCTCGCGCGCGGCCGGCGTTCGCACAGGGTTCGTATTCGCGTCGGCGCTCGCCTCGGCAAGCTCCGCTGGTGGGGTCTCAGGCGTTGCGGCCGCTCCGGGCTCAGGCTCTTGGGTCTCGCCCGTCAGCAACGAGGCGAGGGTGGCTGCATCAATCTCTTTCTCGGCAGGCTCCGGCGGCTTCGGTTCCGCCTGCGCGGCGGCCATGGCCTTGAACGATCCGGTCGCGGCCGTCCACTCGCGATCGGGCGTCGCTTCGACGAAAACGCTGCTGAGATCGGTAGCGTCGAACTCGAGCGCTTCATCGGGGATCGATTCCCCGCTTGCGGCCTGAGGCGAGGGCGATGGCGGGGGTCGGGGCGCGGCCGGGGGTGCGGGGGGCGCGGCCCGTGGGCTCGGGGTATTTTCCGGGGCGCGCGAGCGCTCCCATGTAGGTGCGGGGCGTACTGGGCCCGCGGCTGCCGTCGAGGGTGCATCAGGCGAGCCGGCGCGGGTCCCGGGCGCTGCGCGAGGCGAAGGCGAGATGCTGCGGCCGCCCGATGCTGTATCGGGCGGTGGCCTGGGTGCGCTGCCCGCTTCCGGGGATGCGCCCGATGCGGAGCTCTGCCGATCTTCCGACAGGCGCGCGAGCGCATTGAAAACGGCCGCGCAGCGGCCGCAGCGGACATAGCCTTGCGCGGCGCGCAGATCCGCGGCGGTGACCACGAGGGTGAGGGCACATTTTGGGCAGACTGTCAGCATGCGAGAGCCGTACGGCGCGAGCGCCCGTCAACGGCGCCGGCCTTCAAGACAGACCCAACCGTCGCGGTTGCCGAACTTGACGACATCAAAGCATGCGGCGTAAGCCGCTGTCACCTGCGTAACCTCGTTCTCGAGAAGTCCGCCCAGTACCGCCTGACCGCCTGGCCGCAGCTGCGCCGCGAAGGTAGCGGCGAGCGGGATGAGCGTCTCGGAGAGAATGTTCGCGAGCACCACATCGGACTCTCGAGGCAGAGTGTCGGCGCGCTCGTGAACGTGGATACGATCGAGCAGGGCGTTGGCCGCTGCGTTCGCGTGTGTCGCAATCCGGGCTTGAGGATCGATATCGAAGCAGTGCACCTCGGAGGCACCGAGCTTCGCCGCGGCGAGCGCGAGTACGCCCGAACCGCTGCCGTAGTCGATGACGCGTGCTCCGGGTGTGAGGTGTGCATCGAGCCAAAGAAGGCAGAGCGCGGTACTCGCATGTGTGCCCGTACCAAAAGCGAGACCCGGGTCGAGGGCGACCACGATGGCACCGGGTGCGCTCACACTCTCGTGATGTGGACAGATCCAGAGCCGCCGGCCGAATCGCATCGCGTGAAAGTCGCGCAGCCACTCGCGCTCCCAGGTGCGCTCAGGCAGCACTCGCGCCTCGATGCGCGCGGTGTCGAGATCGAGGAGCGCACCGAGGGCGGCACTGAGCGCCCCCGAGTTGCCAGTCGATTCAAACAGGCACTTCAGCCGCGTAGCCGGCCAGAGACGCACCTCGCCGACAGCTGGCTCTAGGACCGGATCATCGCGCGCGTCGACGAAGGTCAGCGCGCAGGCCCCGAGCGCAAGCGCTGCGGCCTCGGCGGCTTGGGTATCGATCGATCCGAGATCGAACGACAGCTCGAGGTATGCGCTCACCGTCCTAGCGCAGGCCGAGCCGCCTCTCGAGGTAGTGGATGTCGGTGCCGCCTTTTTGGAACGCGGCGTGGTTGAAGATCTCCTGGTGCAACGGCACGTTGGTCTTGATGCCCTCGATCACCATCTCCGCGAGCGCATTTTTCATGCGCGCGATCGCCGCCTCGCGCGTTTCCCCGTGCGCAATGATCTTGCCGACGAGCGAGTCATAGTAGGGGGGCACGTTGTAGCCCGAGTACACGTGGCTGTCGACGCGGATGCCGGGGCCGCCCGGGGCGTGCCAGAGGCGGATCGGGCCGGGCGAGGGCGTGAAGTTCTTGGGATCTTCGGCATTGATGCGGCATTCCATGGCGTGGCCGCGGATCTGGACGTCACTTTGCGTGTAGGGGAGCCGCTCGCCGGCCGCGATCAAGAGTTGCGCCTTGACGAGATCGATGCCGGTGATCAGTTCGGTGACCGGATGCTCGACCTGGATGCGGGTATTCATTTCGATGAAATAGAACTCGCCCTCGTCGTAGAGAAACTCCATGGTGCCGGCGCTGCGGTAGCCGACGGCCCGACAGGCCTCGACGCAGCGCTCACCCATGACACGCCGCTGCCGCAGCGTGATCCCCGGCGCCGGCGCCTCCTCGATCACCTTCTGGTGGCGGCGCTGCATCGAGCAATCACGCTCCCCGAGGTGGATCACGTTGCCGTGGGTATCGGCGAGCACCTGGAACTCGATGTGCCGCGGACGCTCGAGGAATCTCTCCATGTACACCTGATCGTTGCCGAAAGCGGCGCGTGCCTCGGCGCGCGTGATGCCGATCGCGTTGAGGAGCGAGGCGTCGGTGTGCACGACGCGCATGCCACGCCCGCCACCCCCGCCCGACGCCTTGATGATCACCGGGTAGCCGATATCGCGCGCGATGCGCAGGTTCTCATCGGCATCATCGCCCAGGGGACCATCGGAGCCGGGCACACACGGTACGCCGTGGCCCTTCATGACGCGGATCGCCGAGACCTTGTCGCCCATGGTGCGGATGGTCTCGGCGCGCGGGCCGACAAAGACGAAGCCGCTCTTCTCGACGCGCTCGGCGAAGTCCGCGTTCTCGGAGAGAAAGCCGTAGCCGGGGTGGATCGCCACCGAATCGGTGACCTCCGCGGCGCTGATGATGGCCGGCATGTTGAGATAGCTCGCCACCGACGGCGGGGGGCCGATGCAAACCGATTCATCGGCGAGCAGCACATGCTTGAGGCTGTAGTCGGCGGTGGAGTGCACCGCCACGGTCTTGATGCCGAGCTCGCGGCAGGCGCGCAGGATCCGTAGTGCGATCTCGCCGCGGTTGGCGATGACGAGCTTCTCGATCATGCGCGCTTATTCGACAACGAACAGCGGCTGACCAAACTCCACCGGGTCGCCGTTGCGCGCCATGATCGATGTGATGCGTCCGGCCTTGTCGGCCTCGATCTGGTTCATCATCTTCATCGCCTCGATGACGCACAGTACCTGCCCGACCTTGATCTCATCGCCGATCTCGACGAAGGGCTTGGCGCCGGGGGAGGGTGCGGCATAGAAGGTGCCCACCATCGGGGCGGTGATCACGTGCTCGCTGGGCTTGGGTTTGGCGGGGGCGCTCTCGGCGGGGGCCGAAGGCGCGGCCGAGGTGGCTGCGGGCGCAGCGTGCGCGGCCGCTGCGCCCGGGGCGAGCGGGCTCACGACACCGTGCGCGACGGCGGCGCCGCCGCTTGGCATGCGGCTGATGCGCACGGCTTCCTCGCCTTCCTTGATTTCGATTTCCGCGATCCCGGATTCTTCGAGCAGTTCGATCAGTTTCTTGATTTTCCGAATGTCCATGCCCCGAGTGCCCCCCAGAAAGTCGCGGTCACGGGTGGTTCAGGCGCGGGGTGCGAGCCGCTGCGCGGCGGCGCGCACCGCCGCCTCATAACCGAAAGCGCCCAGACCCGCGATGGCCCCGACGGCGATGTCGGTGAAGTAGGAATGGCGGCGAAAGGGCTCCCGAGCCTGCGGGTTCGAGAGGTGCACCTCGATGAACGGCAGCCCCGTCGCGAGAATGGCATCGCGCAGCGCGATGCTGGTATGGGTGAAGCCTCCCGGATTGAAGATCATGAACGCGCAGCCCTCACCCGGGGCGCGCTGTATGCGGGCGATGAGCTCGTGCTCGGCGTTGCTTTGGAAGGCGAGAAGCTCGTGCCCGAGCTCGTGCGCGAGCGCCGCGCAGCGCTTTTCGATCGATTCGAGCGTATCGCTCCCGTAGATCGCCGGTTCCCGCGTGCCGAGGAGATTGAGGTTC
>DASPTE010000021.1:0-14416 GCA_035623585.1 Steroidobacteraceae bacterium
CCCCCGGGCACGGACTCGAGGACTTCGCCGTCGGTCAGCGCTATCACCTGCCGGTCACGAATCCGGTCGGCGACGACGGCCGCTTCCTCCCCGCCACGCCGCGCGTCGCGGGGCTACGGGTGGACGAGGCGAACGCGGTCCTCATCAAGGCGCTCGCCGAGCGCGGGCGGCTCCTGCACGAGGAGCCCTATCGTCATAGCTACCCGGTTTGCTGGCGTCACAAAACGCCGGTCATCTTTCGCGCGACCCCGCAATGGTTCATCAGCATGGAGCGCGCGGGGTTGCGCGCGCATACGCTGCGCGACATCAAGGCGGTGCAGTGGACGCCCGCCTGGGGCGAGCAGCGCATCACCGGCATGATCGAGAATCGGCCCGACTGGTGCATCTCGCGCCAGCGCACCTGGGGTGTGCCGATCGCGCTCTTCGTGCACAAGGTGAGCGGCGAGCTGCACCCAAGGACCGCAGACCTGATCGAAGCCGCGGCCGCGCGCGTCGAGCAAGCGGGCATCGATGCCTGGTTCGCGCTCGAGCCCGGTGAGCTCCTTGGCGATGAAGCTTCTGATTACGACAAGGTTACCGACGTCATGGACGTTTGGGCCGATTCGGGGTTCTCGTTCGAGTGCGTGGGCACCGAGCGGCCCGAGGTGTCGGCGCCAGTCGAGCTCTATCTCGAAGGATCCGATCAGCATCGTGGCTGGTTCCATAGCTCGCTCCTTCTCTCCGAAGCGCTTTACGAACGCGCGCCCTACCGTGGGGTGCTCACGCACGGTTTCACGGTGGATGAGAAGGGCCGCAAGATGTCGAAGTCGCTCGGCAACATCATCGTGCCGCAGAAGGTGATGAACACGCTCGGCGCCGATGTGCTGCGCCTTTGGGTCTCGGCGACCGACTACGCGAACGAGATTGCGGTGTCGGACGAGATCTTAAAGCGCATGGCGGATTCCTATCGCCGGATGCGCAATACGCTGCGCTTCCTGCTTGGCAATCTTGATGGTTTCGATCCGAAGGCGCACGCGCTCGCTCCCGGGAAGTGGCTGGCGCTCGATCGCTGGGTGCTCGCGCGTGCGCGCGAGCTGCAGGAGGAGGTCGTGGATGCCTATCGGCGCTACGCGTTCCACCTCATCTATCAGAAGGTGCACAACTTCTGCAGCGTCGATCTCGGCAGTTTCTATCTCGATGTGATCAAAGATCGCATGTATACGACTCGCGCCGCGGGCCTCGCGCGGCGCTCGGCGCAGAACGCCATGTTTCAGGTCGCCGAGAGCATGGTGCGCTGGCTCGCGCCGATTTTGTCCTTCACGGCGGAGGAGGTGTGGCGCTACCTGCCCGGTGAGCGGCGCGAGTCGGTGTTTCATGAGACCTGGCACGCGCTCCCCGCCGTGCCTCCCGACCCGATCGACTGGGAGTTGCTCCTTAAGCTGCGAGCCGATGTGACGCGCGAGCTCGAGAAGCTGCGCGATACGGGCGCGATCGGCGCGCCCCTCGATGCACGCGTGGACGTCTTCTGCACGAGCGGGGAGTACCCGCGCTTCGCGGTCCTTGGGCACGAGCTGCGCTATCTTTTCATCACCTCGCATGCAATGGTGCACGAGGTGAGCGCCGCGCCCCCGGGCGCCGTGCCGGCGACGACCACCGGACGCGAGGGCGTCTGGATCGCCGTGCAGCCGAGCACCGAGCGCAAGTGCGTGCGCTGCTGGCACCACGAGGCCGACATCGGGGTCGATCCGCGCCACCCGCAGCTTTGTGCGCGCTGTGTGAGTAACATCGAGGGCGAGGGGGAGCAAAGGAAGTTCATATGAGCGATGCCGGCAAAGACGCCGCCGAAGTGCGCCCTGCAGCACCCGCAGGCGCGGCCCGCTCGCTTCCGGTGCTCGCGAGCGGCTGGCGCTGGCTGCCGCTCTCGGCGGCGGTGATCGTGGCCGATCAGGCCTCCAAAGCCTGGATCGTGCATCACTTCGCGCCTCTCGAGCGCGTCCACGTACTGCCCGTGCTCGACATCATCCTCACCTATAATCGCGGCGCCGCCTTCAGCTTCCTCTCGGACGCCTCGGGGTGGCAGCGCTGGGTGTTCGTGCTCCTCGCGCTCGCGGTGAGCGCGGCGCTCATCGTCTGGATGCGAAGACTCAACGCCCAGGTCCACGGGGTGCTGGCCGCGGGGCTCTCGCTCATCGTCGGTGGGGCGCTTGGCAACATGATTGACCGGCTGACGAGCGGCAGAGTGGTCGATTTCATCCACGTGCATTGGGGACACGCGTATTTCCCGGCCTTCAACCTCGCGGACTCGGCGATCACCGTCGGCGCGGTGATTCTCCTCATCGACGCCTTGCTCGAGGCGCGCCGCACGAAGGGACAGCGCCGCTGATGCAAATCCTGCTCGCCAATCCACGCGGATTCTGCGCCGGTGTCGATCGCGCGATCGACATCGTCGAGCGGGCGCTCGAGCTCTTCGGCGCGCCGATCTACGTCCGTCACGAAATCGTTCACAACCGCTACGTCGTCGAGCGGCTACGGGGTCTTGGGGCCATCTTCGTCGACGAGATCGCCGAGGTGCCCGCCGGCGGCACTGTGATTTTCTCGGCGCACGGCGTGTCGAATGCGGTGGAGGAGGCCGCGCGCGAGCGCAACCTCACCGTCTTCGACGCCACCTGTCCGCTCGTGACCAAGGTGCACATGGAGGTGAAGCGCTATGCGCGCGAGGGGCGCGATGTGATTCTGATCGGTCATGCGGGGCATCCCGAGATCGAGGGCACGATGGGTCGCTTCGATCCCTCCGCCGGCGGCCGGTTGCACCTCGTGCAGAACATCGCGGACGCTGGCGCACTCGAGGTGCGTGATCCGAAGCATCTCGCCTTCGTGACGCAGACGACGCTGTCAGTGGATGACACCGCGGGGATCGTCGCGGCGCTGCGCGAGCGATTTCCTGAGCTTGCGACTCCGCGCCGCGAAGATATCTGCTACGCGACGCAGAACCGCCAGGACGCGGTGAAGAAGCTCCTCGAGCAGTGCGATGTGCTCATCGTCGTGGGCTCGCGCGCCAGCTCCAACTCCAACCGCCTGCGCGAACTCGCCGAGCGTGCCGCCATACCCGGCTACCTCGTCGATGGACCGCAGGAGCTGCGCGCGGAGTGGTTCACTGGCAAGCGGGCGGTAGGGGTGACCGCCGGGGCCTCCGCTCCCGAGCTCCTCGTGCAGCAGGTCATCGAGCAGCTCGCGCGTTGGGGCGGTGAGGTGCCGCGCGAGATCGTCGGCCGCGAGGAGCAAGTGTATTTCGCGCTGCCGCGCGAGCTGCGCCGCGCGTCGGATAAAGCGGGCTGAGTTCGCGGGTCAGTTCTGCCCGCGCGAATCCTTCTGGTAGACCGACTTCTTGAGCTTCCAGCGCTTGTGCGACCAGGGCCAGTCGGGCGGTGCGGCGTGGATCTGCTCTTCGACGCGTCGTGCATAACGCTCGGTCAGGGCGCCAGACGGAAGCGGCTCTCCCGCCGCCGCGAGCGGCTCAAATTCCATCTCGTAGTAGCCGCGCGCGGTGCGCCGCATGCTGATGAAAAACGCCGGAAAGCGCGTGACGCGGGCGATCTCCTCGGGACCCATGTAAAACGCCGTGTTGCGGTTCAAAAACCGCGTCCAGTATTTGTGTTCGCTCGTGGTCGGCTCCTGATCCGCCACCATCGCTACCGCGCGCACCACATCGCGCCGCTTGATGATGTCCGCGAGCAGTTCCTTCGCGGGGACCAGGCGGCTGCCGAAGCGGGTGCGCAGTTTCTTCATCTCGCGCTCGGCCCAGCTGTCGACGAGCGGCTTGTAGGCGGCATCGAGCGGGTAGCCCAGATCGAGTGACAGAGCGAGCAGCATCCATTCCCAGTTGCACTGGTGCGCCGCCACGAGCAGCACCGACTGACCCTGCGCAAGGTGCGCACGCGGGATTTCGAGGTTCACGATGCGCACCCGCCTGCGGATCTCATCGGGGGTCATCGCCACCGACTTGATGACCTCGACGAGCATCTGAGCGAAGCCGAGGTAGTAGCGGCGCATGACGTGCTTGAGCTGTTCCTCGGTGAGCTCGGGAAACGCCTTGTTGAGGTTTTCCCGCACGACGTGCTCGCGGTACGGAAAGACGCGAAACGCGAGCCAGCCAAGGAACGAGGCGAGCCCATACAGGAGCGGGAATGGAACCCGCGAGAGCACGCGCGCCCACCAGACGCTCCTCACGGCAGGGGGCGGCGGCGCAGCACTCTCGGTGGTGGCGCGCTGCGCTGAGGCCTCGGTGGCCATCGGGCCTCAGTTCGCCACGTGCGGACGTGGCGCGGAGGGGGAGGGCGGCTGCGCGGTGAGCACGCGGCCGAATCTTGGGGCGAGCCAGCGCTCGATGTCGTCGATCACGGTGAACGCCGCCGGCACGATGACGAGCGTGAGGGCGGTCGAAGTCATGAGCCCCCCGATCACCGCGACCGCCATCGGCTGACGAAACGACGTATCCCCGCCAAGGCCTACGGCCACGGGCAGCATGCCGGCGATCATCGCGACGGTGGTCATCACGATCGGCCGGGCACGCTTATGCCCCGCTTCCAGGATCGCCGTCAGCCGATCCTTGCCGGCGCGCATCTCCTCGATTGCGAAGTCGACAAGCAGGATCGAGTTTTTGGCGACGATGCCCATGAGCATGAGAAACCCGATCATGGCACCGAGTGACAACGCACTGCCAGTCACCATGAGCGCGAGCACCGCGCCACCGATCGAGAGCGGGAGTGAGGAGAGGATCGTGATCGGCTGCAGTACGCGGGCGAAGAGCAGTACGAGCACCGCGAACACCATGAGGACTCCGGTGGCCATCGCGATCAGGAAGTTGTCTCGGAGTTCCTGCATGTACTTGACATCACCGACATCGACCTGATGCACGCCCTGGGGCAGGTTCTTGACCGCGGGCAGCGCCTTGATCTTGGCCACCGCGGTGCCGAGTTCGACGCCGTTCAGGTCCGCAACGATCGACAGGCGCCGCGCCTGGTTGTAGCGCCGCACCCGAGTCGGGCCCTGGCCGAAGCTGATGTCGGCGACTGACTTGAGCGGTACCGCGCCGCCAAGGGCGGTCGGTACGGGCAGATTTTCGAGCGTCGCGAGATCGCGGCGACTGTCTTCGGCGAGGCTCACGCGGATCGGCACCTGACGGTCGCCGAGGGAGAACTTGGCGCTGTTCTGATCGAGATCGCCGATGGTGGCAATGCGGATCGTGTCGCTGAGGGAGGCGACCGTGACCCCGAGCTGCGAGGCGAGGTCAAGATGCGGACGAATCAGGATCTCCGGGCGCGGCATGTCGCCGTCGATCCCCGCATCACGCAGGATCGGTAACTCGCGCATCTCGTCCACGACTTTGCGCGCGCTCGCCTCGACGAGCTGCGAGTTGTCGCCGGTGATGTAGATATTGACGTCGCGGCCGTTGCCGTTGCGGTTGAAGTGAATGCGGGCGTCGGGGATGACGGCGAGGTCTTTGATGACCCGATCCTCCCATTGCCGTTGCGTCACATTCCGCTTGCCAGGCTTCACGAGCGTGATGTCGAGGGTTGCGGTGCGCACTTCGCCGAAGTCGTCGCCACCGACGAGCTCGACGACGGATTCCACCTCGGGCTGGCGCGCAATAACGCGGTAGGCCTGCGCCGATACCGCGGCCGTGTCCTCGAGCCGCGCTCCGGGGGGCAGTTCCACGTTCAGCTGGGTGAAGCTGTTATCGGATTCCGGAATGAAGGCCTTCGGGATCAGGGCGACACCCAAGCAGGAGACCATAAAAAAGAGCATGCCTGCGGCGAGCGTCTTCCAACGGTGGCGTGTGCTCCAGCGCAGCGCGCGCTGATACCAGGCCATGATCGGCCCGTCGGCATGTGCGGCAACCTGGTCGGAGTTGAGCGTGTACGCGGCCAGCACCGGCGTGATGAGGCGGGCGACGAGAAGCGAGAAAAACACGGCCGCCGCCACCGTAAGGCCGAACTGCTTGAAGTACTGTCCGGTGAGGCCGCCCATGAAGCTCACGGGCAGGAATACCGCGATGATGGTCGCGGAAGTGGCGACGACCGCAAGGCCGATCTCATCGGCGGCATCAAGCGCGGCCTGGAAGGGGCTCTTGCCCATGCGCATGTGCCGCACGATGTTCTCGATCTCGACGATCGCATCATCGACCAGCACCCCGGCGACGAGCGAGAGCGCGAGCAGGCTCACCGAGTTGAGCGTGAAGTCCATCCACTGCATCACGGCAAATGCCGGAATCGCCGAGAGCGGAATGGCGAGCGCGGAGATGAGCGTCGCGCGGGTGTTGCGCAGGAAGAGGAACACGACCAGCACGGCAAGCACCGAGCCCTCGAGCAGCGCACTCATCGCGGAGTGGTAGGTCTCCTTGGTGTAATCGACCGTGGTGAAGACCTTCGTGATCGTGACCTGCGGGTTTTCCTTCCTGATGTTGGCGAGCTCGGTCTCGACGCCCTTCAGCACATTGACGTCCGAGCTGCCCTTGGCCTTGAAGACGCTGAAGACGGTGGCAGGCCGGCTATTGAGGCGCGCGAGCGAGCGAATCTCGCCGACGCTGTCCTTGACGTTAGCGAGGTCCGAAAGACGCGCAAAGCGCCCGCCGGGGAGCATGATCTGCGTATCGCCGAGGCCCTTGGCGGTACGCGCCTCGCCGAGGACGCGGATGGCCTGCTCGCCGCCGCCGACCTGCGCACGTCCCCCCGTGGAGGAGAGATTGAGCGTGCGCAGCTGCTGGTTCACCTGCGCCGCGGTGATGCCGAGCGCGAGCATCCGTGCCGGGTCGAGCTCGACACGGATCTCGCGGTTCACCCCGCCGCCGCGGCTCACCTGCGAAACGCCCTCTACCGATAGCAGCCGCTTGCCGATGGCGTTATCGACGAACCACGACAAATCCTCATCCGAGAGGCTGCTCGAGCTCACCGCGTAGGTGACAATTGCGTTGCCGTCGATGTCGATACGCCTGACGATCGGTTCCTGAATGCCCTGCGGGAGATCCACGCGCACCCTTGCGACGGCCTCGCGCACGTCCGCCACCGCGCGGTCGATCGGGGTGCCGATGTTGAACTGCACCCAGACCAGTGACTGCCCCTCGATCGCGAGCGAGGTAATGCTGTCGATATTCCCGACGCCGGAAACCGCGGCCTCGATCTTCTGCATGATCTGAGTTTCGATTTCCTGCGGCGAGGCCCCAGGCTGACTCACCTGCACCTCTACGACCGGGAACGTGAGGTCGGGGTCGAGCGTCACGGGCAGGCGCACGAAGGCGACCAGGCCCATGAAGAGCAGCACGACAAAGAGCACAACGGGCGTGACCGGGTGGCGAATGGCCCAGGCGGAAATGTTCTTCATCGTCGTCTCGTTCTAGGGGGCGGGGCCGGAGGCGACCTTGACCGTCTCGCCATCGCGCAGAAAGCCTGCGGCTGTCGCCACGACACGCTCGGTGCCCGTGAGACCTTCAGAGATGACGACCCCCGTATCAGTTGTGCCCTGCACGCGCACCGGGTGTCGCTCGACTTTGTCCGCGGAATTGACGACGAATACGTAACTGCCCTTGGCATCGGCCATGACTGCGGTCTGCGGCAACACCGAGCGCAGCGCCTTGTCCACCGTGACGACCGCGCGGGCAAATGCCCCAGGGCGCAGCGCCGGGTCCGGCTCGAGTTGGATGCGGATATCCCCGAGCCGGGTCTGCGGATCGATGATTGCCCCGAGGAGCCGGACGTGACCCGGGAAAGAGCGCTCGACGCCGCTCAGGTACACCGTGGCTCCCTGGCCGACCTTCACCTGCGCGAGATCCTGCTCCGCGATCTGACCGCGCATTTCCACTTCGCCGCCGCTTGCGAGCCTGAAAAGAGCGTCGCCACCCGGAATCGCGATCTGTCCCACCTCGGCCTTGCGCATGAGCACCGTGCCATCCACGGGCGCGACGATGCGAGTGCGTCCAAGCCGCGCCTCGGCTTCGGCGAGCTGCGCGGCGACGACCTTGACGTTCGCGGCATCGGTGATGGCGGTCGCGCGGCGTTTTTCGATGTCCTCAGCCGAGAGCGCGCCGGCGGCTTCGACCCCGAGTGCGCGCTTGTATTCGGCGGCGGAGAGCGCCGCCTGTGCCTGCGCCTGCTCGAGCTGCGCCCGCAGGCGGTTTACCTGCTGCACGATGACGGAATCATCGATCTTCGCGAGCACCTGACCACGTTTCACGTGATCTCCGGCCTCGACGTACACAGCCACGACTCGCCCGGTATCGCCTTCGTTGGCGAGCGGCTCGTCGTAGCGCGCGGCAATCGCGCCCGTAAAGTTCACGTTCGAGGTAACGGGCTGCTGCGCCGGCACGATTACGCTCACGAGCGGAATGCCGCCGCGATCGGCGAGGGAGGGCTGCGGCTTTGAGCTGCCCCCCGCGAGCAACTTCCAGGCGATCACCGCAACGATAAGCGCCGCAACCACGCCGCCGACCGTCCACTTCCAGCGGTTTTGGGATGGCTCCTTGGGCGCCAAAACCGGCTCGGGTGCGCGCTCAATGCGATCCCGCCCGATCCAGGTGACAGGCTCACCGTGGGGGTGTTCGGTAAGTTTCTCCGGGGTCGTGGCCACGCAAAGTCCTTTACTCAATGCCAACCGGGCGCGCACAGCAGCCCGGGTCGGCGAATCGCCGTGCAGTTTAAACGCCTCGTCCGGAATGTTCGCGCGAAGACGCGCTCGGCGGAGGGTCCCGGGCGACGGGCCGAAACACATCGTACCCGCACGCCTTACGTCTGCGGCGGCTCCTCTCCCTGCAAGCTCGGGTATTGGATGGGCGTCCAGCTCGCATCGGTGTCGAAGGCCGTGATCGACTTCGCCACCTCGGCGGTCTGCGGCCCAAGGTCCTTCTCAAAGACCTGACCATCCTGGTCGATCAGGAAGGACATGACGCCCGTATTGCGGTACTCGGCCGGGAAGGCGAGGAAGGCGAAGCCGCCCGTCATCTTGCCGTTGACGATGTAGCTTCGGGCTCCGCCCGCCGCATTGGCACCCTGTTGGGTCAGGATGTGGAAGAAGTACCCATGGAAGGGTGTGGGTCCCTGCGCGTTCGGTGCCCAGCCTTCCGCGTTGGCGCGGGCGGCGAGGGGTCCGAGCGGACTCTCAGGCTCCCCGGGCGCGGCTTTCCAGTAAAGCCCATCCTCCTTGCCCTCGGCGCTCACGAATTTCTGCGCGTACTGCTGCGTGCCGTCGCGCGCGGTGTTGTAGTACTCCGCCTCCGCGTCCGCCATGGCGATGAGCACATCGATCGTAGTGAGTTCGTTGCCGCCGATACGGCGTGCGAGGAACTCGGCGCGACCTGCGTCAGCGTCAAAGTACCACTGGCCCGCCGAGTCCTTCTTCAGGGGGAAGGGAAACGGATAGTTCTTGTAGCCGATGATGAGGACGCGTCCGCCGCCTTTGAGTTTTCCAAAGCGATGCATCCGATCGTATGCGCCCGTGAAGGTCGCGAACCCGGCTTTATCTTCCGCGTCACTTCCCGAAAGAAGAAACTCCTTCGCGCTCGGGCCGACAATCGCGACCACCGCCTGTGAATCATCGGCTTTTGCCGCATCGTAGAGCGCCTGAGCAGCGGCTTCCGGCGACGCAAAAGTCCGGCCAGCCGCCGCCGCGCTCGGTGTTGTGGACGACCGACTGCAACCCGCTGCAAGAGAGGCGAGCGCAATCAGCGCTGCGAACGCGGCGCCGAAGCGGGGCGCGGGAGCGGCCACTCTGATCCTTTGCGTCATGCCGACTCCTTTATGAAGGCTATCCGCCCGACTGTCGATGGTCACGACGCTCGACGATGAGTACGGAGTCATCAGCGCCGCCCTCCGCCGCCGCCGCGCGGTTGCGGCGCAGCTCCGGCGCGCTGAGCCCCACCCCCGGCCATGCTCTGGTTGCCCCGTACACTCTGCTGCCGCCCACCGCCCGTGCCTGAGAAGGCGTTCGGGTTACGCGCGGGCTGACTCGTCGGACCCGAATACCCGCGTGACGAGCGGTCGGGCGGGGAGGCGGGACGAGTGCTCGGCCCACCGGCCGAGGGTTGATTTCCAGGTGTCGCAGGACGCGTGCCAGGGCCGGGTTGGGTACTTGGTCCGCCCGGCCGCGCTCCCGGACCACCGCCACCTAGGCCGCCGCCACCTCCGCCGCCGGGTCCACCGCCGCCCGGTGGGCGGCTGCCGCCGGGCCCGCCCGGACTCCCGCCGCCCGGTCCACCGGGTTTGCCAGTGCCTGGAGCACCCCCGGGTCCACCGCCACCGGGACCACCGGGTTTGCCACCACCCGGTGCACCTCCGCCTGGGGGTCGTCCGCGGGGGGGCGGAGTCGGGTAAGGCGTCGCGGGAGGACGATACCCAGGGGGTGGAGGAGGGCGATAACCGGGCGGTGGGGGGCGGTAGCCGGGCGGGGGGTATGGTCTCGGCGGTGGGTAGTAATAAGGTGGCCGATAGCCAGGGTAGTAACCGGGGTAGTACCCACCGCGCCAATAGGGATTCCCGTAGTAGGGCGCTCCACCGCAATAAATTGACGTCGAGCTCCAGCCCATCCCCCAGCTCATCCCGTAGCCGCAGGAACCACTGCTGACGGCTGCTCCGATCAGGATCCCGACGCCGAACGTGATGACCGCCGCTGAAGCGGGCGGGGGCGTGTAGGCGGGGACCACCACCGGCGCCCCATAGATGACGGTGGGGTTGTAGGTCGGTACGTAGATGACCTGCGGTTGCGCGGGCTGGATAACGATGACCTGCGGGCTCTCCTGGACGACGGTGATTTCCTTCGTGGATTTGAGATTGCCGGCAGCCTGGGCCTTCGCGCGCATGCGCTGCACGGCGGCCATGATGCCGTCCTGCTGATTGGCCGCGGCATCTCCGAGCGTCGAGGTCCAGGTGATGTTGTTGGCGAGCTGCTCGATGACGGAAGGGAACTGCGTCAAGGACTGCACTGACGGGTCCCACTGCTGCCCCTCGACCGCCTGGCGCAGAGCGTCTCCGGAGAGGTTGGGGTTCGCTTTGAGGAATCCGTTCGCGTCCACCACCTGATCCGGATAGGTGGCGGCTCCCAACACCTGCGCGAGCAACGCATCGGGATAGAGCGCAATCGGGGCGACGAGCGCGTCGAGTTCGTCGTCGGACAACGGTGCGTAGATCTCCCCTGAATCCGCCGGAGCAGCGCTGTCTGCCGCGAAGGCAGGGCTCGTGCTGAGCGGTGTCGTCGCGAGAGCGAGGAGGCAACTCAGAGAGATCGCAAACGTCTGTTTCAGGATCACGCTGGGTCCTTCAACGTTCACCCAAGTCCGGGGGTGCAGACTCGAGCTTCGTATCTGTCGATGCGGTCCGCGCGCTCCCCATCGCGCGGAAATCCCGGGCGGTCTTGGGCCTGGATTCGGACTCGAAGTCGCCTGATCGATCCGCTTGAACGAGTCCGTGACCGGGATCAGCGAGGCGCGAATTCTGCCCCGCTCCCCCCCTCCCTGCAAGGTCAAAACCGCCCCGGGCGAGCTCGCGCAACTCGCGCTTTTCGGCACCCGACGCAGGCGTAGAGGGCCGCGATGGGTGCGCGCCGAGCGGAAGCGCGAGCTCTAGCGCAGTGTTTCCGATGGAGATGAAGCGCCGTTCGTCAGGTTCTTTTTATTATCTCGACAATAATATAATTGCATTTATTATTACGATGATAATATAATAAACAAACGAACGAGGGAGCGATGACAACTATGAAGCGTCTCATTCCGTTACTAGGTCTTCTAATTGCCTTTCCCGCCGCCGCCGACATGGCGAGCATCGATACCCAGCCTGCGAGCTTCATCCCCCCGAGTGCCACCCGGCCGGCGACGGACTGGCTGCGCCTCGCATCGTTACCTCCGCAGTGGCAGCTGCGCACGGTGAGCGAGGTTGACGACGTGGCGCTGCCGGAAGTGAGCGTGCAGAGCCCGCGCTACGAAATGCCGGCGCTGCAGGATCAGGCGACCGCGCCGCTCGGAGCCTTCCGCGCAATTCCGTGGGCGGTTGAGCATCCCTCGCAGGCTTGGCGCATTTTTCTACCGAGCACCAATTGAGCGCTGAACGCCGCGGACGCGACGCGCGGCAGTGACTCCCAATCTCCTCACTGAAAGAGGAGATTGGCCGTCGCTCGCTGGCAGCCGGCCCAACCTCTTGTACTACGGGCGGCAGTAGGCCAGGGCGGCTTCCTCATAATATTGATATTGCGCGACATTGCTCTTCTGTGCCCAACTCCCGCTCACTCAGCGGGTGCCGCGCGCGCGGCGTAAGCGTCGCGGTGCAAAGGAGCTGCCAACTCCGCGGCCCATGACGCACCGCACACAAGAACGACGAGAAAAGCGCTTCGCGTTTGCGGCCGCGTGTCGGCGGCGGATTTCCGTGTAGAGCAACAGACACGAGGCGTGCCATGCTTCTGAGAATCTCCCGGGGGAGTGCCGCTCATTGCTCGATGTGCGGTAGCAGTGGGCGGCGGGGCGAGGAGACATTTTGTGACTGCGACTCGGAGCACCATGCGGTTGTTCGTCGGCGTGGCATCGGCTGTCGGAGCCCTGCTTCGGGTGCACCTCGCACTCGCGGGCACACCTGAGGTCGACGCCGCCTATCCGAAGGCCTATGCGCTCTACATCGATCTGCACCAGCACCCGGAACTCTCGGGATCGGAGACACAGACTGCCGCCAAAGTGGCATCGGAACTGCGTGCGCTCGGCTACCAAGTGACGGAGCACGTCGGCGGCACCGGCGTGGTCGCCATACTGCAGAACGGTCCAGGGAAGACAGTCATGCTGCGCACCGAGCTCGATGCGCTGCCGATTGAGGAGAAGACCGGTCTCGCGTTCGCGAGCAAGGTCCGCGCCACGGATGCCGCCGGGCACGACGTGCCGGTCGGTCACATGTGCGGCCACGATCTGCACATGAGCGCGCTCGTGGCGACTGCCGGCATCATGGCACGCAGCCGCGATTCCTGGCACGGTACGCTCATGCTGATTGCGCAGCCGGCCGAAGAGACCATAGGCGGCGCAAGCGCTATGGTCCGCGATGGGATTTTCACACGCTTCCCGCGCCCCGATGAGGTGCTGGCTCTGCACGTGGGGAACGAGCTGCCTGCCGGCAAAGTGGGCATAGTCTCGGGCACGTACGACTCCAGTGCCGATTCGGTCCGTATCATCATCTACGGCAAAGGCGGCCATGGCTCCGCGCCACACACGACGGTCGATCCGATCGTGATCGCGGCGCGCACCATTCTTGCCCTGCAGACGATTGCCTCGCGCGAGGTCAAGCCCGGTGAGTTCGCCGTGATGACGATCGGTTACATCCGTGCCGGCACGAGGGTGAACATCATTCCGGATCAGGCGGAGCTTGGGCTCACGGTGCGTACCTACAAGGCGGAGGTGCGCAAGCAGGTACTGGAGGCGATCGCACGCATCAGCAATGCGGAGGCGCAGGCGGGCGCCGCCCCACGGCCACCACTGATCGAGCGCTTCGAGACGACCGATGCGGTCTACAACGATCCGGCGCTCACGCAGCGGTTGCGTACAGCGCTCGAGGGTGCGCTCGGCAAAGACAATGTCGTGACACGAGAGCCAATCACGGCCTCCGAGGACTTCTCGGTATTCGTGGAGCAGGGAATTCCGGGTTTCTACCTCATGCTCGGCGGCGCCGACCCGCAAAAGTACGCGGCAGCGGAGGCCGCCGGGACGCAATTACCGTCGAACCATTCGTCGCTCTTCGCTCCGGACATCGATCCGGCGCTGCACACCGCGATCGGCGCCGAAGTGGTCATGCTCCGCAATCTGCTGGGCACCGATGCACCTTCGCGCTGACTTTATCGGCCGCATTCGCGCGAGGCTTTGCACATCGAGCACAAGGCCCGACACGCGCCTCGCTCGCCGTCGACTGGGCGAGGAAGGCAAAGAGGTGTGCCGGGAATAGGACCCGCCAACCCCGAAAATAGCGCCTCAACGAGTCCCGTGCCCGGGTAGCTTAACTCGAGATGCTACCCCGGAGGGCAAGGCCGCCGCGAAGATTCCGCTACTTGAGATTGTCCCCTCAGCGATGTTGCCATTCCTCCCGTGCGGCGAAGCGGCGCATACCATGTGAGTGGGTTGTCGACGACAAGGCCCTTCGCCTGGCTAACCTCGCAAGCTAAGGAGGGACCCTTTAGCCGCTTTCGACCCTGAGCGGTCCTATGGATCATCCCGCCTGCGGCCGCTAATGAGATGAAAAGCGGACCACCGCAGGAACGCGGTCGCGCGGCCGGGCCCTCCGACGAGACAAGGCTGTAAGTGCTCGCCTGCCGCTTGGAGACAACCAACAAATTTCTTATCCCGTAGCGAAGAACCCAATCACGGTTCTGCCGCGCGGGGCAGTTGCGGTTCACCCGTCGCGGGCGTAGAAAGATTCACAGTCAACACATTTGA
>DASPTE010000091.1:0-2176 GCA_035623585.1 Steroidobacteraceae bacterium
CGCGCGCCGAACTCGAAGCGACGCAACCGACTGCGGCCCGGCCCCGCAGGCATGACCTGATAGATCACGCCTCCCGCCGGTTCGATGTCGATCAGCTGGTTCGGAGCGAGAAACTGCTGCTGCGCGGAGGTGTTCTCGAGCCATTGCTCGACCAGCACCTTCCAATCCGCCGCGACCTCGAAGTCTGTGACACCGCGTGGCACGAGTTTGCTGAAGCCCTCAAAGGCGCCCTCGCGCGCACCCGGGATCGGCGCGCCCGCCACGCGTACGAAGATCAGGCCGTGCTCGATGCGCATCTCGAGCTGGGCGAGGTCGCCTGGTGTGTCGCCAGCGACTAACCGCCCATCGAATGTATAGGTGAGATTGTGCATCGCACAGTGGATGGCGCTCTGCAGTCGCCCCCTGCGCTGCGTGAGGAGCGCATGCGGCCGGCGACGACAGGTGTTGCGCAATGCGTGCAGCTTGCCGCGCTCGGCGCGCACGACGAGCGCCCGCTCGCCGGCGAGATCGGCGGTGAGGAAATCGCCCGCGGCGCGCAGCTCCGCCTCGTGGCCGAGCAGCTGCCAAGCCGGGCGCAGGAGCCGCTCGCGCTCGGCACCGAGGAGTGCCGCGTCCGCGTACGCGGAAGCCGGCAGCCGCCCCCCTTGCACGTGCGCCGGCTCGGGCTTCTCACGCGCCATGCCGCCTCGGGCGGCGAACTCACCCGGAAAGACCGAACGCAGGTAGGCGAGCGCCCGCGCCACGGCCGCGCTGCGGTCAATGTTGGCTTCGCTCTCGAAGGCGATACCTTGCCAGAGTACTTCGAGCACGCCGATGAGACCGAGCGCTACGCCATCGGCATCGAGGTGCGTTGCCGAGCGTGCCGCGATCAGCCGCTCGATGAGTTCGCGCACGAGCGAGGCAAACTCCTCGTCCTTCTGGCCACAGATGTCCTGGTACTCCTGCCGCGCACTGGCCTCGCCCCAGAAGGCGTACCAAACCGACACTTTGCGGGGACTCGCGATATCGGCGTCGAGATAGAGTTCGACGAGCAGGCGCAATGCCTCGACCGGGGTGTCCTTGAGGCGCGCGACCGGCTGCAACACCCGCTCCTCGAACTCCGCCGCGAGGTGCTCGAGCGATGCCACGAGCATCGCCGCCTTGGAGTCGAAATAGAAGCGCACGATTCCCGGCGAGAGGTCCGCAAGTGCGACGACCTTCTCCACCGTGGTGCGTGAGGGTCCATAGATGTGCAGCGCCGAGATGCAGGCGTCGATCAGCCGCAGACGCTGGCGCTGGCGGATACGGGAGCCGCCGCTGGGCGGCGCCGTCTGGGTACTCGCTCCCGGGACTCTCTGGATTGCCACTGCTCGTGCAGCCTCTGGTGTACGGGGGCGAAGTTTATCCCGCACAATAGCGGGCGGATATCATCGCCGCGGGCATTATGAAATCCTCCTCCGCTGCCGGTCGCTGGCTCATCATTCTGCCGCCGCTCATCTTCCTCCTCATATTCTTTCTCATTCCATTCGCGTTCGCCTTCAAAATATCCTTCGCGGAGGCCGTGCCACGCGTGCCGCCTTTCACCGACGTGATCTCCTTCACGCCGGACCATCATTTGCAGCTGAGTGTAAGCCTCGGCAACTACCGCTACCTCTTGACCGACGAGGTGTACGGGGTCGCATATCTCTACTCGCTGCGCACCGCCTTTTTCTCGACGCTCATCTGTCTGGTGATCGGGTACCCGATGGCTTACGCGATCGCCCGCAGTCGCAAGTCGGTACAGGCGCTGCTGCTCCTGATCATCATGTTGCCCTTCTGGACCTCGTTCCTGCTGCGTGTCTATGCGCTCGAGGGGATCATCCGCGACCAGGGCTTCCTCAATACGCTGCTCCTGCACCTTGGCCTGATCAGCCACCCGCTGCACATCATGCGCACGAACCTCGCGGTTTATCTCGGCATCATCTACTCCTATCTGCCCTTCATGGTGCTGCCGCTCTTCGCGACGCTCGAGAAACTCGATCCGACGTTGCTTGAGGCCGCGGCCGATCTTGGCAGTACGCCGACACGCGCGTTTCTCGATGTCACGCTGCCCCTTTCCCTCCCGGGGGTCATCGCCGGATCGATGCTGGTGTTCATTCCTGCGGTCGGTGAGTTCGTGATCCCCTCGCTCCTCGGCGGTCCCAACCAGCTGATGATC
>DASPTE010000099.1:0-19400 GCA_035623585.1 Steroidobacteraceae bacterium
CCACCGGGAACCTCAGGTGCCGTTGCCTGGGTAGCGGCCCCCGGAGAGTACGCGAGCGATGAGCCCGTGTGCCGCATCGAGCATGCCGCTGGCGGAGCCGCCTCGATCGCGCTCGCTCATTCCTGGCCGGTGCGTGAGCCGCGGCCCTTCGTGAAACGACTCTCGGTTGCCGGACCGATGATCACCGGACAGCGAATCCTCGACACGCTCTTTCCAATCGCCCGCGGCGGCCGGGCGGCGCTCCCCGGCGGATTCGGCACCGGCAAGACCATCCTGCAGGAAGCGCTCGCGAAGTGGTCGGACGCGGACATCATCGTCTACGTCGGCTGCGGCGAGCGCGGCAACGAGATGGCCGAGGTGCTCGATGAACTCCCTAAGCTCGAGGATCCGCGCACCGGCCGGCGCCTCATGGAGCGCACCGTGATCATCGCCAACACCTCGAACATGCCGGTCGCGGCGCGCGAGGCGAGCATCTACACCGGCATCACGCTCGCCGAGTACTACCGCGATCAGGGACTGCACGTCGCCCTGATGGCGGATTCGACCAGCCGCTGGGCCGAGGCGCTGCGTGAGGTGAGCGGCCGGCTCGGCGAGCTGCCCGGGGAGGCGGGCTACCCCGCGTACCTCAGCTCCCGCCTCGCCGAGTTCTACGAGCGCGCCGGCCGCGTGCAGACCCTCTCGGGCGCTGAAGGGTCGGTGACGATCATCGGTGCAGTCAGCCCCCCGGCCGGGGATTTTTCCGAGCCGGTCACAATGAACACGCGCCGCTGCGTGCGCACCTTCTGGGCATTGGACCGCGAGCGTGCGCAGGCGCGCTTCTTTCCGGCCATACATCCCCTGCAGTCCTACAGCGCGGACGTGGATGTCCTCGCCACGTGGTGGCAGGCACAGGGCAATCCCGACTGGCTGCTGCAGCGGCGTCGCCTGCTCGAGCTGCTCCAGGAGCAGGTGCACCTCGAGCGCATGGCGCGCATCGTCGGCAAGGATGCGCTCCCGCCCGCGCAGCAACTGACGCTCTTGTGCGCAGAGCTGGTCAACGATGCCCTGTTGCGCCAGTCCTCCTTCTCCGAAGTCGACCGCTACTGCTCACCCCGGCGGCAGACCGCGATTCTCGAGATCATCATCCGCTTCCTCGATCTCGCCGGCGCCGCAGTCGAAGCCGGGGCGCCGCCCGATGCGGTCGCAAATCTCCCGGTGCGCCGCACCTTGCAGCGCATCGGCGAAGAGTACGGCGAGGAGCGGATCGGCGGCATCCGCACGCTTTGGCAACACATGGAACACGAGTTCGCTGCACTCGCGCCGGTGACAGGCCGTGCGGGCTGAAACCACTCTCGCGAGCGTCGTGCGCCGGATCGAGGGCCCACTGCTTTTTCTCGAGCGCACGGTCGAGCTCGGACTCAACTCTTTCGTCGAGGTGCTCGATCGGGACGGCGCCCCGCGGGTCGGGCGCGCGGCGGCGCTCGATGAGCAGACGATCGTCGTCGAGGTGCTCGAGTCCACGATCGGACTTGGGCTTAAGGACACGCGCATTCGGGTGCGCAACGAGCCGCTGCTCTTTGGTGTCGGGCCGGGAATGCTCGGCCGCACCTTCGACAGCATCGGTCGCGCGACCGATGGCGGCGCGCCGCTTCCCGCCGCACGGCGCATGCGGGTCGATGGGCTGTCGATCAATCCGGCCGCACGCGCCCTGCCACGCGACTTCATAGAGACCGGGATTTCCGCGATCGATCTCATGAACAGCCTCGTACGCGGACAGAAGCTGCCGCTCTTCTCAGGCGCCGGCCTGCCGCATGACCGCCTCGCGACTCAGATCGCGCTGCATGCACGGCTGCGTCAGGGAACACCGGGGAGCTTTGCGATCGTCTTCGTGGGCATGGGGGTCTCGCACGACACGGCAGAGGCCTTCCGCGAGGCGATGGCGAGCAGTGCGGCGCTCGAGCACACGGCCATGTTCCTCAACCTCGCCCACGAGCCGGCGACGCAGCGGCTCCTCACCCCGCGCTATGCGCTGACCGCCGCCGAGTACCTCGCCTTCGTCGAGGGTCGGCACGTGCTCGTCATCATGACCGACATGACCAATTACTGCGAAGCGCTGCGCGAGGTGTCCGCAAGTCACGGCGAGCTGCCGAGTCGCAAGGGATATCCGGGATACATGTACTCGGATCTCGCGAGCCTCTACGAGCGAGCGGGCTGCATCGCGGGCTTACCGGGGACCCTCACGCAACTGCCGATCCTGACAATGCCGAATGACGACATCGGTCACCCGGTGCCCGATCTCACAGGCTACATCACCGAAGGACAGATCGTGCTCGATCGCGAGCTGGACCGGGCCGGTATCTACCCGCCGGTTCGAGTGTTGCCGAGCCTGTCGCGACTTATGAATGCGGGTATCGGGGCGGGCTACACAGACGCCGATCATCCCGCGCTCGCAAACCAGCTCTTTGCAAGCTACGCCCGCGCGGTGCACGTTCGTGTGCTCGCCAGCGTCATGGGCGAGGACAGCTTGCCGGAAGTCGATCGGCGCTTCCTTGAGTTCGGGCGCGCGTTCGAACAACAGCTCGTGCGACAGGAGGAGCCGCGTTCACTCGAGGAGAGCCTCGCTCGCGGCTGGGAGCTCTTGCGTCCGCTGCCAGTCTCCGAGCTGACTCGGCTCAAACCCGCGCAGATCACCCGCTACCTCGAAGAAGGCGCACGTGGCTGAGCGCGAGGTCAGCACCACGCGTATCGCGCTGCTTGAATTGAAGGACGAGCAGCAACTGGTGCGGGAAGGTTACCGACTGCTCGATGAGAAACGCATCGTGCTCGCAGGCGAGATCCGCCGCGAGCTCGAGCGCTGGCGCGGGCGACGCATGGAAATGCGCTCCGCCGAGGATGCGGTGCGCGCCACACTCGTCGCCGCCCTCATGAAGCACGGACTCGACGACCTCGCGGTGCATGCGCCGCCGCTCTCGCTCGCCGATGCCACTCTCCGGCTCTCTTACTCGAAGTTCCTTGGCCTGCAGATGATCAATGCGCGGCTTGAGGAAGCGGATACCCACCGCGAACCACCGTCAGCCGAGGGCGCGAGCGAGGAGGTGCGCAACTGTGCCCGCGCGCACCAGACGCTTCTCGTTTGCGCTGTGGCATTCGCCGCCTGCTGCCTGCGCTTGCGCCGGCTTATGCGCGAATACGTGCGCACCGAGCGGCGCGCGCGCGCCATCGAGAATATCCTGCTGCCCGAGATCAATGCGGCCGTGAAGCTACTCGAGGAACAGCTTGATGGACTCGACCAGGAGGAATTCGCACGCCTGCGACATCAGCGCCAGGCGGCGGCAGGCGCTGCGCACGCGACCCGGGGTGCAGAGTTGTCCCCCTGAGCCGTGCGAAACCGCGCGCCCAGCAGTTAACGACTCGCTTCGGGCGCCGCAGTGGGGGCGGCCGGCAGCCTGGCCGCGTGCGGCGGAGGTTCATCGAGTTCTGCGCGGATGTGCAAGCGCATCTGCTCACGGAATTCGTTCACAGCATTAAAGAACTCGGCCATCATCAATACCCAGCAGTACATGCCGATGCGGGTGAGCTCGATGCGGGTGGCCGCAAAGCGAATGGCACCGATGAGGCGCATGGCGATGAGTTCCGGTGCCATGTACACCCAGAACGCGCGTCCGAACTTGCGTCGCACCTCGGTGTACGGCAGCGATAGTCCGAAGAGGCGCACCAGGAACTCGTAACGCATGCGCTCTTTGAACGTGAAGCGCTTGCTCTGGGTGATCGCCGTCCTGCCTTCGCCGATCAGTCTCCGGTACTGATTGAGAGAGAAGGTCGTCGCGTAAAGGCTTCCTCCCAAGTAACTGAAGGCGCCGCTGCCGACGCCGACGTAATCGCCATGATCGATGATGTACTCGTCGATCATCGGCGAATCCGCGCTGCACCCGGCAGCGGGTTTTCGGTTGAAGCACCAGGCGGAAGCGGCGCTGTAATGCGGGCGCAACGTTTCGAGAATGCGTTCATAGAAGTCATGGCGCCGACCCGGGTCGACGCGCCCGACCGTCATGTCCATCCTGCGCCGCGCACTGCTCGCCGTCATCAGCGGATAGAACGATATCTGGTCCACGTCGAGCTCGAGGAGCGTCGCGAGGTCGCGCTCGAGCATCGCGAGCGTCTGGTTCGGCAAATTGAAGATCATGTCGACATTCAGCGTCCGGAACCGTCCGCGCGCCGTCCCGAGGCGCTCGCGGATCTGCGCGCCGCTGCCGTACGGTTCGTAGCGCTGCATCTGCCGCAGCAGCTGATCGTCGAAGCTTTGCACGCCCACCGACACTCGTCCTACGCCTGCCGCCTCGAGTGCGGCAAACGTCTCCTCGTGCAAGTGATTGGGATTGGTCTCGACCGAGATCGTGCGCACCGGCCAGAGCGAGCGGATCAGTTCGAGTGTCCGCGTGAGCTCAAGCGGCGCGATCGTCGGTGTGCCGCCCCCGACGTAGACGTCCGAGAAGGCAAAGCCGCGCACGTGATAGGAGCGGATCTCGGCGCGCAGTGCCTGAAAGTAGACGCCGGCCTTTTCCTCGCGGAACTGCACGCGGTGGAAGGAGCAGAACGGGCAGAGCGCCTGACAAAACGGCACATGCACATAGAGCTGGCAGGGCTGCGCGGTCGGCGCCGGGAGGCGCGGCCGGTCGGCCGCGGCAAAGTGCATTGAGGCGGCGTATTCGCGATGCAGGACTTTGAGCAGCAATGGCTCGAACCAAAGCATCCGGAACGTCCCCGCGCCGCGTATCCGTACTTCACGCAACTTAACAGGATCTTTTCCATCGCTCATCATGGAAAGTGGGTTTATGCATGCTTGCTGACTGGTAACATCGATGCCGGGGGTCTTAACGGTCAGTTCGTTGCGGTTGTACCCTACAGTTCGCCGGTCGATGCCTTTCTTCGGACTGTATGGGGGGCTGATCGCCTTTAACCTCCTCGTCTGGGGATGGGCGTTCGCCGTCTTTCACCGTAACCCGACACTTCTCGGCATCGCAGGGCTTGCTTACAGTCTCGGGCTGCGGCATGCCGTGGACGCGGATCACATCGCCGCCATAGACAATGTGACGCGTAAGCTGATGCAAGCCGGCCAGCGGCCGCTTTCGGTGGGTTTGTACTTCTCGTTGGGGCATTCCACCGTTGTGGTGCTCGTCTCGACGATTCTCGCGCTGACGGCAAAGGCAATGACGGGGACGGTGTTCCGTGACATCGGCAGTCTCATTGGCACCGTCGCTTCCTCAGCGTTTCTCTTCGCGATCGCGCTCGCGAATGTTCTGATTCTGCGTTCGCTGCTTGGGACGCTGCGGCGCATCAAGGCGCGCGGCGTTGCCACGGCGCAGGACACGGAGCACCAGCTGACGACTCAGGGTCCGATGGTGCGGCTGTTGCGACCGCTGCTCAGACTCATTACCCGCAGCTGGCAGATGTACCTGCTCGGACTGCTCTTTGGGCTTGGTTTCGACACCGCGACCGAGATCGGCGTGCTGGGAATCTCGGCGACCGAGGCGGCGAAGGGGTTGTCCTTCGCCGCGGTTCTCGTGTTTCCGCTCCTGTTCACGGCCGCCATGTCCCTGATTGACACCCTCGACAGCACGGTGATGGTGGGCGCCTACGGATGGGCCTTCGTAAATCCGCTCCGCAAGCTCCACTACAACATCACGATTACCGGCGCATCGGTGGTGATCGCCCTGGTAGTGGGCACGGTCGAGGCGTTGGGTTTGTTCGGCAATCGACTGAATCTCAGCGGATCGCTCTTCAATCTAGTGAGTTCCTTCAACGCCCATTTTGCCCTCTGGGGATATCTCATCATTGGAGGGCTTGTGCTGAGCTGGCTGTTGTCCGTGACAGTGTATCGGCTGAGACGCTACGCCACGCTCGAGCGCGACACCTGAGGCCGGGCAGCTCCGCTCGCTTTTGGATCCGAGTTGCTGCCGAGCAGCGTATCCGCAGCTTTTTCCGCGATCATGATCGTTGGCGCGTTGGTATTCCCGCCGATGAGCCGCGGATAGACTGAAGCGTCGACGACACGCAAATTTTCCACTCCGCGTACCGAGAGGTCGCAGTCGACCACGGACCTCGGATCCTTCCCCATGCGACAGCTGCCCGCCGGATGATAGATCGTCTCGGCCTTCTGTCTGATGATCCGCACCAGTTCTTCCCGCGTTCGCACTTCCTCGCCCGGAAAGACTTCGGGCCCCCGAAACGCTGCAAAGGGCGCCGAAGCGATAATCTCCCGCGATAGTCGGATTCCTTCGAGCAGCACCTCGAGATCATCACCGGCGCTCAGGTAGCCGGCATGAATGCGTGGCGGATCATCGGCCCGGCTCGAACGCAGCTCGATGCGCCCGCGGCTCTTAGGCCTGAGAACGCAGGCGTGTACGGTGAATCCGTGCCCGCGCAAGCGGTTGCGACCGTGATCATCGAGTTGCGCGGGCACGAAGTGCAGCTGCACGTCGGCGCGTTCATCGGCCGCGAGGGCAGTGCGGAGGAAACCGCCCGCTTCGGCGATGTTGCTGACACCGGGACCCGAGCGCGTCAAGAAATAGCGCGCGCCGACGGCGAGTTCCTGCCACTTCGTGAAATCATAGGTGATCGGCTGAGTGCACTTGCAGAGCGTGCAGAAGTCGAGATGATCCTGGAGGTTGCCGCCGACCTCCGGAGCATCGGCGATCACCGGAATATTCAGGGCATGCAGTGTGTCCGCCGGACCGATGCCCGATAACATGAGAAGCTGCGGAGAGGCGATTGCGCCGGCGGCGAGCAGTACCTCGCGTTCAGCACGGGCGCTGTGGAGCGCCCCCTTGCGCCAGAATTCCACCCCTGTTGCGCGCGTTCCGGAGAACAGTACGCGTGTCACGAGACACTGTGTGCGGATCTCGAGATTGGCACGAAACTCGGCGGGACGCAGGTACGCGTCAGCGCTGCTGCAGCGCCGGCCCTTGCGCTGGGTCACCTGATAGAAGCCCACCCCATGCTGGGCGGCCCCGTTGAAGTCGTCGTTGTGCGCAGCTCCGCAGGCGATCCCCCCCTCGACGAATACCGCACTCAACGGGTTGCGGAATCTCAGATCCTCCACCGAGAGCGGACCACCGACGCCATGGTACGCGCTCGCACCGCGCGCCTGATCTTCTGATTTGCGGAAGTAGGGCAATACGTTCGCGTAGCTCCAGGCGTCGCCCGTAAGCGCTGCCCACTCGTCGTAATCGCGCGGGTGCCCGCGCGTGTAGCACATGGCGTTGATCGAGCTGCTGCCGCCAAGCACCCGACCACGCGGCCAATAGAGGCGGCGTCCGAGTAACTCGTGCTCGGGCTCGGTGTAGTAACGCCAATCGATGCGCGGATTGCCGACGAGGTGCGCAAGACCCGCGGGCATGTGAATGTACGGGCTGGAATCAACCCCCCCGGCCTCGAGTAGCAACACCCGCAAGTCCACCCGCGCCGACAGGCGATTGGCGAGCACGCAGCCCGCGGAGCCCGCCCCGACGATCACATAGTCGTAGGTGGAGTTGCTCATGGTAGGCGCTCGCCGCTTGCGGCATCGAGTGCAGCGTCATCCCCGCTGAAGAGCGCGGCCGAGAGCCCTCTCTCGCGCTCACGAATAGCATCGAGCAGACGCGTCGAGTCACCCATCTTGCGAAACGCGGCAAAGCCGCGTTCGATGAAGTCCTGCAGGGCCCCGAAGCCTGCAGCATGTGCCGGGACGCGTGCGGCGCGCAGCGCGAGCGCCAGCCAGGCATGACGCACGATGCGGCTAAGATCTGTGCCAATTGCGAGTGTCAGATCGATCTGGTGCGCGCGTGCGTCCGCTCTGCCGACTGCACGGTAGGCGGCTGCGTATGATGCGGAGGTGAGCGCTTGCGCTGCGAGCTGTTCGGCCACCGCATGATCGAGCTCCGCGGTGAGTAGCTGCAGCTCGAGCGCCCGTCCGAGCAGTCCGAGCGCGGCCCGAGGAAGTGTCCGCTTGAGAACCCCTGAGGCGCGTTGCAGATCCCGATCGCGGCGCCGCTCGTGCTCTTCGGAACCATAGAGATCAGTGAGAAAGAATTTCACTGCGTCCGCGCAGCGTGGGTCGCGCCCTAAGTCCTCATAGGTTCTCGCGAGTCGTGCCGCCTGCCATGCGCGCAGTTCACGCAGGCGGCCCGAATACTCAGGCATCGCAGCGACCTTGGCCTCAAGGAGCGACCTCCGCTCGAGGAGCTTATCGAGCTCACCAAGATCACCCTCGGCGTCCACTGTGCTCATGCGCCACTCAGCGCTGCGAGCGCGCAATCGATCGATTGCCGGGCGCGCAGCAGGCTGAGGTGACCGAGACCCCTCAATTCATGCAGGCGTGAGCCCTGCAGGATGGCACTGCGCGGGGGCGCGATGAGATTGTCCTGGAGGCTGTAGATGCTGGTCATCGGGACCGGCAGATGGCCTTCCTGGCTCGCGTTTAGTTGCTGCAGCCACTTCGACTGTGGACGCATCTGCCGCGCAGGGAGCGAGCGCAAGAAACGCGCGATGACTGTCCCATGATGAGGTGATGCAATCGTTACGACGTGGCTGATGACCTCGGGGCTGATGGAGCGCAGAGCGACACGCGCTACGAGCCCGCCCATGCTGTGCGCGACGATGGCGACCGGGGCGCCCTTGCTCTCACGGTGCAGTTCCCGCACCTCGCGCACGACGCTCGCGGCGTGCGAGTCAATGTCGGCGAAAAGCGGTTCGAGGTTGACGGCGCGCACCGGTGCGAAGCCTGCCGCGCGCAGCCGCTCGAGCAACGGTCGCCAGACTCCGCGGTTGCAAACGATGCCGTGGATCAGGAGGACGGGTTTTGCGGGAGCGCTCCCGGCAGGCAAACCGACCTGCTCCATGGGGCGGTATGGTTCCGCAATGACGCTCAGCGTAGCGGCGCCGAAAGCAACCGACTCAGCGATCAGCGCGCGGCACACATCGTACGCGTTGCTCGGCTCGGGCGAAGAGGCCCGGGCAGCAATGCGGCCGAGCGCGAACGTGCTCGCGACCAGTACGCAGGGCGCTGACAGACACGCGACCAGGGCGCTGAGCAGCACTTCTACGGGGGTCAGGGAAAATATTGCCGCCAGCAAGGCCGTGACTGCCGCGGCGAACAGCAGTTCGCACCCGAGCAGGAAGCGCCAGAACCGAGCAGCCATCCGCTTGCAAGATCGCGCTAGGGCGTGGGCCGCTCATCGGCCACCAGCTTCTCGAGGCGCTGCAGGGTGCGATCGAGGCGGCGCGGGACTTCGCGGGTGTGCGCGGCGCGTTCTTTTGCGGCCGTGGTGAACGTCCGGTGCCTGTCGCGCAGGCGCTGTGTGTTCAGCCGCAGTCCGTGCCTCTTCAGGAGAGCGGACAATTTGCCAGCCTGCGCGAGAAGATCGCGGCGTGTGCGCTGGTAGACATGATCGACAAGACGGTGGCGCCCCGAATAACGGAACACGTCCGTAAAGAACACCCGCTCATCCTGGCGGTCGGGCTCGAGCAGTAGCGTGTCGGCATGCGGGAACCGCGCCCCGTAGCTCGCCATGCCTACCTGCATGCGGGAATGAATGAGCGCGCGAAATGCCTGGGTGAGGATAGTGCTCAGCCCCTCGTCGGCGAGGTTGATATCCTTTCGGCGACGGGCGCGCGATGCGTCGAACGGCACGAGCGGGTTGATGGAGATCAGTAGCTCGCACCCCGCCTCGAGGGCGAGCGAGGCATGCACGGTGCGGATGAGAGCGCCATCCACGTAGTGTTGGCCGCCGATCTCGACCGCCGGGTACAGCCCCGGGACTGCGGAACTTGCAATCAGGGCGCGCGAGATCGGTACCCGCGAGTGCTTGGCATGCCCGAATGACACCGATTCACCCGTGTTGAGGTTGGTCGCTACGACGTACAGGTGGGCCTTGAGTTTGCGGAAGTCGTCCGTGTGGCCTTTCGCGCTGTAGATCTCATGAAGGTAGCGTTCCAGAGGCCTGTTATCGAATATCGCGGTGGGCACCATCGCTGCCACGGACCCGATTACCGCCGGCCACGCGCCACGCCACGGCTCGCGCGCGTACTGCCGGAGTACATCGGCCAGCGACCTTGGCACTGCAGCGAGTCTGCGCGCGTAGTCTGCGACCGCCGGCCGCAGCAGTAATTCGGGTGAGAAGGGGAAGAGCGTCGACTCATCGTGGATGAAAGTCGACCCCATGCTCGTCGTGTCGAAGCCGTTCGCGAGTCCGGCTGCGATCAACGAACCCGAACTCACACCCACGTAGACATCGAAGTCGCTGAGCTCGCGACCTTCAATGCATTCCGCGAGCGCGTGTAGAGCACCGAGCTCGTAAAAGGCGCCGAGCGGCCCCCCACCGGCGAGCGCAATGCCGAGCTTTCCCGTCCCCGCGCCGCGTCGCCGTGCGGGTTCAACCCTCAGCATCGGCCCTCAGGGGGCAGGCTGAGCCGTTTCGGCTTTGCTCGTCTCTTGGACGCGCCGTCTCACGCGGGCACCCAAGCGCCGCCTGAGCGGCCTGCGCCTCTCGGACAGTCTGTCGACGCTCGTATTAAGCCTGTCGACCCGCTTACTGAGTGCGGTGAGCGCCTCGGCGCTCGGGACACCGAGCTGGGTCAGGACCCTGTGCACACGCGTCTGGAAGATCTTCTCGAGATTCTCCAGAGCATCGGCGGCCCTACCCCGAACATCCCCAACACGGGCATCGATGGTCGACTGCACGTCGGTCAGGTATCCGCGCACCGCTTTCTGAGCGACGCCACGGGTCTTCGTTTGCACGCGCGTGCCCTCGGCGACCAACTCCCCGAACAGCTGCGGAGCTCCCCGCTGAGCTTTCGATGCAGCCCCAAGTCCCGCAAGCCAGATCTGGTGCAAAGCATCGAGCGCCCAAGACTGATAGGCGCTGCCGCGAGCTACCTTGGTTGAGCGGTATTTCCTCTTCATGGCCATGTCGTTTCCTCTCTAATTATGCGTAATTGCCCTCTTGGGCACTCGCATTCAGCTTTTTAGTATAGGTACGGTCGTCCCGGATTGAATTCGTACTTCCCACAGGGGGAGCAGAATTTGGAACCACGAGGCGAGGCAGGAAAGGCGCGCAGCAAGTCCGCGGGGCGCGGCAGCCGCGAGGACCTTCACAGCCTCTGGGAGAGACTGCACCGCGGCGACCAGGAGCCATGGCCGGAGGAGCGCCTGATCGGGCGTCTTGCTAAACGGCACGCGGCATTCGCTTCCTGGCTCGAGGGCCGTAATGCGCCGCCGAAGCTCGCGCAGCAACTGCAGGATGCGTGGCGGGAATTTCATGCGGGGGAATTCCGCGCGGCGATCGCGCACGGCAGCGAGCTGGGGCCCCTGGGTGCCTCGGTCGCCAACAAGGCCGCGGCCGTGCACACGCTCTACGCCAAGAACGCCGGCGCGACCGAGTTGCGCATGCTCGAGGCGGCGGCCCGGCGCGGCGAAGCGGCCGCCGAGTTACTTCCCGATTATGCCAACGCGCACTACTTCCTTTCGCTCGCGCTCGGCCGCTACAGTCAGCGCATCTCGATCCTCAAAGCGCTCGCCGATGGACTCGCCGGACGCGTGCGCAGGCATCTTGAACGCGCGCTCGAACTCGAGCCGCGTCACGCCGAGGCGCACGTCGCTTTCGGGCTCTACCACGCCGAGATTGTTAGCAAGCTCGGTGCGCTCGCCGCGACCTTGACTTACGGAGCTTCTGCCGCTGCCGCCATGGAGCACTTCACGCGCGCGACCAAATTGGCACCCACTTCGCCCATCGTGCATATCGAGTACGCCAACGCGCTGCTCCTCCTCGACGGCAGACGCCATGGCGAGCAAGCGCGCGCACTCTATGCGAAGGCGGCTGCCTGTGAGCCACTCGATGCAATGGAGCGACTCGACGTCGCTCGCGCGAAGCGGGGTCTTGACTGACGCCGTGCTGGCCGCGGCGCGCTCGATGGGCGCTAGTCCCCGAGCGCAGCTGCGCCGAGCAGCACGAGGAACACCAGGCGATTGAACTCGACTTCTACCCGCGCGACGAGCTCGGACGGCCTCGGGATCAGCTGCCGATCCGCGATCACCCCGAATTGCACCATGCCGTTGTAGCTTTGCATGCTCACACCCGTGCCGATGCTCCCTGCCTGCGGAACCCAGAACAGGAGCTGCGAAATCGGGGTTCCCGCGAGGCTCAGCGCTTCGCGCGGGCCAGGAACATTGGACGCCACGAGACTCGCTTTGGCGCTGAACAACGCGAGTGCTGGTTCCTCGACGGGTGCCGGCAGATTGCCGACGATTGTTAGGAGCGCGAGTGTCGCGAGCGCCTGGCCCGAACGCTTCAGGTCTTGCATCGTCGTATGCACGGCATAGAGCCGCTCCAAGGGATGGCGGATGCCGATCGGCAGGTCGAGGAATACCAGCCCGAAACGATTGCCCATGAGAGGATCCGAGCCATCGACGGCGCGCAGATCCACCGGCACGCTGGCGCGGATCGTGAGACCCGCGACGCTTTCGCCCTCCGCTTCGAGATAACGTCCCAGGGCGCCGGCGAGCGTCGACACCAGCACATCGTTAATTGTGCATCCCAACACCTGGGCGATCGTTCGCACCTCCTCGAACGATAAAGGATCGGCCCAGGCAACGCGGCGGACTCCCGACAGCGGCCCCTTGAGCCGGGTCGGCGGATCATCCGCCATGGTGCTGATGTGGGCGAGCTCGCCGGCGAATCCGAGCGCGTTACGCGCAAGCATCGCGGCTTCGTTGGGATGAAAAGCGTAGTAGATGCCTTTCTCAATGAGACCCGTCCCCTTGCCGATGATGTCAATGCCTTCGCGCACGGCAGCGAGCAAAGCGGCAGGAACCAGGCCGTTGTGCTCGTGAGGAGTGGAATCGGCTGCGGCGGCTTTTGCGGGGTGCCGGCCCGGGGGGATGCTCTCCGTCATCGAAAGAAGGACTTGGGTGAGCGCGATCCCGTCGGCATAGCAATGGTGGATGCGCACCACGATGACGCTGCCGCCCCGGTAGCCATCGATCACGTGGAAAGTCCAGAGCGGTCGTCCGGGGTTGAACGGCGTGCTCGCCAACTCACCAACCAGGGCCTCGAGCTCTGCTTGTCCGGCTCCGGGAGGCAACGACGCAGACAACACGTGATCGTCGAGATCGAACTGCTCGGCCCGCACCCAGGTGGCGCCCATAACATCGGCAACCGGATAGCAGCGGAAGCGTTCGTGAGCGAGGAACCGATCGGCGATCACTGTCTTGTAACGGGCGCGATCGAGAGGGCTGCTCAAAATGATCAGGCTCACGATGGTCATCAGGTTCGTGGGCCGGTCCATGAGCAGCCACGACCGATCGACGCCCGACAGTCGCTCGCCTGCGATCATTTAAATACTCTGACTCATCCTCACCGGGCTTGCCCCTCGGTTTGCCACGATATCGGGGTGCTCTGATGCCGGTGTAGCCTTCAAATAATTCTGGGGCGCGCCAACAAGAAGCGATGGCCTATTTTGTCACCGGTGGCACGGGCTTTATCGGCCGCCATGTCGTCAACGAGCTCACCGCTCGCGGCGAGAATATCTACGTCCTCGTCAGGCCTGGTTCGCGTGAGCGCTTCGAGCGCATCGCGCGCGACTGCGGCGAACGGGGGCGTCTTTTGCTGCCGATCGAGGGCGATCTCAGTCGCGATCTCCTGGGTGTAGGGGCTCGCGAGCGCGCCCAGTTGCGCGGCAACATCCGGCATTTCTTTCATCTCGGGGCTCTCTATGACCTCGGTGCGGAAGGCAACGAGGGGTTTGAGCGCGCGAACGTGCTCGGCACGCGCAATGCGCTTGAGCTCGCCGGCGAGCTCGCAGCGGGCTGCTTTCACCTGGTGAGTTCGATCGCCGTCGCCGGACTCTATCCCGGCACCTTCACCGAGGAGATGTTCGCCGAGGCTCGGCATCTCGATCACGCATACCTGCGGACCAAGCATGAATCCGAGGCGCTGGTTCGCACCAGCGCCCGCGTTCCATGGCGGGTGTACCGCCCGGGGATGGTCGTCGGTCATTCCGCGAGCGGCGTGATGGACAAGATCGACGGTCCCTACTACCTCTTCAAGCTCATCCAGAAGATGAGGCACGCGCTGCCGGCGTGGGTGCCGCTCATCGGTTTCGAGGGCGGACACATCAACCTGGTGCCCGTCGACTTCGTCGCGACGGCGCTCGTGCACCTCGCGCACGTTCCCGGTCAGGACGGTCGCTGTTTTCATCTCACCGACCCGCAGGATCGCCGCGTCGGTGAAGTGCTCAATGTTTTTGCGAAGGCAGCGCACGCGCCGGTCATGTCACTGCGGCTCGAGCCCGCCCTGCTCGAGCCCGCGACGGTGATGGCGCGCGCGGCGAGCACGACGCTGCGGCCGGTGCGGCGGATCCTCGAGCAGATGCTCGCTGAGCTTGGGATACCCCGCTCCGTCATCGGACTGCTCAACTATCCGACGAGATTCGATGCAACAAACGCGCAACGCCTGCTTGGCGAAGCAGGCATTCGGGTTCCCAGGTTCGAGGACTACGCCTGGCGGCTCTGGGATTACTGGGAGCGGCATCTCGACCCGGACTTGTTCAAGGCCCGGAATCTGCGTGAGGCGGTCCACGGCAAAACGGTGCTGATCACCGGGGGATCCTCGGGCATCGGTCGCGCTGCCGCCATCAAGCTCGCTGAAGCCGGAGCACGGGTGCTCATCGTCGCCCGCGATCCGGAGAAGCTCGCGCAAGTGCATACGGAGATTGAGCGGCGCGGGGGAAGTGTCGGCACTTATGCGTGTGATATCACCGACCCGGAGGCCTGCGGGCAATTTCTCTCACAGCTGCTCCATGAGCACGGTCACGTGCACATTCTCGTGAACAACGCCGGACGCTCGATCCGGCGCGCGATCGAGAACACCTACGAGCGCTTCCACGATTATGAGCGTCTCATGCGCATCAATTATTTTGCGGCGGTGCGCGTTACGCTAGGACTCCTGCCATCGATGCTCGCACAGGGAGGAGGGCACGTCGTCAGCATCTCATCGATCGGGGTGCTGACGAATGCCTCGCGCTTTGCCGCTTACAACGCCTCGAAAGCCGCGCTCGAGGCGTTCACACGCTGCGCGGGGGGTGAATACAGCGAGCGTGGCGTCCATTTTACGGTCGTCAATCTGCCCCTGGTGCGCACCCCGATGGCAGCGCCGACGAAAATCTACGCTCAGTTTCCGCTCATTTCAGCTGAAGAGGCAGCCGATATGGTGTGCGATGCCATCGTTCACCGCCCTGACCGGCTGGCGACCGGGCTCGGGACATTTGCACAGCTCGTTGAGATCTTCGCACCACGCATCAACCGCGCAGTGATGAGCGAGAGCTTCAGGATGTTTCCGGAATCTGAGGCCGCGGGCGGTGCGCCTGGGTCGGACACCGCGACAACGCCCGAGATGGCCGCCTTCGCTTCGCTCATGCGCGGAGTTCATTGGTAGCCAGGCGCTGAGCGCGCCGCGCTCAAGGGTCCCGCAGCATGCTCTGAGCGACCTTGAGGCAATCTCGTTCGGTGAGGATGCCAACCAGTCGCTTATTGACCAATACTGCGAGACAGGACAGTTTTGCATCGCTCATCAGCTGCAACGCATCCCCGATCGGAGCATCGGCTGCCACTGTCGGCGGGGCGCACTCCATCACGTCTGCGGCGCACATGGTTTCGAGCACCTGCGGGGGATCGGCGCGTTCCCACAATCTCTCGGTCGAAATCATGCCTAAGAGCTCACCCTCGTCGGTTTCGACGGGTACGTGGCGAATATTGCTCCAGCGCAGCATGTTCTTCACCAGCTTGATGGGGTCGTCGGGCCGTACGGTGATGAGATCAGTTGACATCAGCTGCTCGACTCGCAACCAGCGGCGCTTCCAGTCGCCGGCTTCAGCAAGTTCGCACAATTGCCACTCGTGCACAGGGTGTCCTAGCTGTTGGCGCTGATAGATTGCCTGTGTGGTCGCCAGTACGGCTTCCGGCAGGGATGCCTGCTGCCGCTGGAGATGCTCGAGCGAATCGAGCAGCCATTGCGAGCCGGTTCTGCCGCTCGCGACGCGCCTTTCAATGATCGCAAGGTACTTGTCGATGTCCTTTGGGTTCAGCGCGGCTTTGGCCAGGCCCACCCGAGCTATGGGCAGGAGCCTATCGAGCAGCAGCTCCTGAGCCGTAAAGGACCCCGTATCCAGCCAATCGAACTTTGCGGCCAAGCCCATGCGGGCGGCGCTGAGAAAGTTGTTCTGTGCGCTTTCGAACGACATGCGCTCTGGCAGCGCTGCGCAGTCGTCGGGCATTCCGTTCATGAGCCCGAGCCAGAGTGCCGCGTTTGCGACCTCATCGACGATGGTCGGGCCCGCGGGCAAGAAGCGACTTTCGATGCGGATGTGAGGCTTGCCGCCGGTGATGCCATAACACGGCCGATTCCACGGGTAGACGGTGCCGTTCAGCAAATTAAGCGCCGTGAGACGGGGAATTCGTCCGTGCCTCAACTCATCGAGCGAGTTGTACTCGATAGCGGGCGTCAGCAACACCTTGTAGCGGCAAACCAGCTCCCGGAAATGCTCGCTCACCGAACGCGCGGCCCAGCGGCGACCGAAATCGACTCGCGACTGCTGGCGGCGATGTGTGCTCGGCACGCTGCGCGCGTCAGTGGACAAGTGAAACAGGGCGATGCGGGTCTCGCGCCACAATCGCTTCCCGAGGAACAGCGGTGAGTTGGTCGCACAGGAGAGCACTGGCGCGGCAATTGCCTGGGCCCAGTTATAGTGGCTGGCGAAGCGCGCCGGATCGATCTGAAAGTGCACCTGGAAGCTGGTGTTGCAGCCTTCGTAGAGAACCGTTGCGTGCGTCGTGATCAGCTCATCGATGCCGCGGATATAGAACCGGAAATCACTTCCACGCGCTTCCCGCAGCGCATCGTTGAGCGCCCGGTACCGCGGGATCGGCGTCATGTTCTCAAGGGTGATGTCCGAGTCGCCGACGGTTGGCAGAATTCCCGTCAGTATCACCCTCGCCCCTAAGCGCCGCGCGGCGTCGTTCGCCGAGCGCAGGAACCGACCTAGGGAATTTTCCACCTGTGAAAGGCAGTCCCCGGAAAAGGTGCAAGGGTCCAAATTGAGTTCGAGGTTGAAGCGCGCCAGCTCGGTGGTGAAGTGCTCGTCACGGAGACTCTCGAGCATTTCCAGCGCCAGCATCGCCGGCCGCAGATCATCATCAATCAGGCACATCTCCTGCTCAACGCCAATGCGCGTGACGTCGGTTTCAAATCGATGTTCTTGGAGCATGATCTCGAGGGCCTCGAGATCATCGACGAGATGGTTGAGGAAGGCGGCGCGCTGCGTGGGCTCGCTGGTTGCGTACTTTGCTTTGTCCGACATGTGCATCCGAGCGCTCGCGGGCGCTTGCAACGGCCGGGGCTCGGGAGCGGGAGACGGAACCCGGTCGGCCTATTTTGCCGTCGGCATGGTGAATTCCGCGCCGCCGGGCGTGCTCTGCGGCCAGCGCTCCATCACGGACTTCTGCCGTGTGTAGAAACGCACGCCCTCTTCGCCGTAGGCGTGGGTATCGCCCCAGAGGCTCCTCTTCCAGCCGCCGAACCCGTGCCAGGCCATCGGCACCGGGATCGGCACATTGATGCCCACCATGCCCACCTCGATGCGGCGCGCAAATTCACGCGCCACATTCCCGTCGCGTGTGTAGCAGGCGACGCCGTTGGCGAGGGTGTGGGAGTTGACGAGCTCGATCGCTGCGGCGAGATCCGCAACGCGCACGCACGAGAGCACCGGGCCGAAGATCTCCTCCTGGTAGATGCGCATCTTGGGCGTGACGTGGTCGAAGAGCGTCGCACCGAGCCAGAAACCACTCTCGTGCCCGGGAATGCTGAAGGGCGCGCCGCTCTTGGGGTCGCGCCGGCCATCGACCACGAGCTCGGCGCCGCTCGTGACTCCATCGGCGATGTATCCTGAGATGCGCTCGAGTGCCTCGCGGCTGATGATGGGACCCATCTCGGCATCGGCCTGCGTGCCGTTGCCGACACGCAGTACTCGCGCCCGCTCGGCGAGGCGAGGCATCAGCCGCGTGGCGCTATCGCCCACGAGCACGGCCACTGAGACCGCCATGCACCGCTCGCCCGCGGAGCCATAGGCGGCACCGATGAGTGCGTCCACCGCCTGATCCATGTCGGCGTCGGGCATCACGACGAGATGATTCTTCGCGCCGCCGAGCGCCTGTACGCGCTTCCCATGCTCGGCCCCGCGCTGATAGACGTACTGAGCGATCGGCGTCGAGCCGACGAAACTCACGGCTCGCACCGCCGGATGCGCGAGAAGCGCGTCCACGGCGGACTTGGCGCCCTGCACCACGTTGAACACCCCGGAGGGCAAACCAGCCTCATTGAGTAATCGCGCCATGAAAACCGAAGCCGACGGATCGCGCTCGCTTGGCTTGAGCACGAACGTGTTGCCGCAAGCGATCGCGAGCGGAAACATCCAGCAAGGCACCATGCACGGGAAGTTGAAGGGCGTGATGCCGGCCACCACTCCGAGGGGCTGACGCAGCGTCCAGTTGTCGATGCCGCTCGAGACCTGATCGGTGAACGCACCCTTGAGCAGTTGCGGAATGCCACAGGCGAATTCCACGATCTCGATGCCGCGCGTGACTTCCCCGCGCGCATCCTCGAGTACCTTGCCGTGTTCGCTCGTGATGAGCGCGCCGAGCGCGTCGCGGTCGTGGTTGAGAAGCTCAAGAAAGCGCGCAAGCACCCGCGCCCGCTTTATCGGCGGCGTGTCCGCCCAAGCCGCCCCCGCCGCCTGCGCGCTCGCGACTGCGGCACCGACCTCGGTGGCGCCGCCCATGGCTACTTCGCGCAGCACTTCGCCGCTTGCGGGATTTAGGACCGGCCGCCGCGGTCCGCTGCCCTCGAACATGGCACCGCCGATCCAGTGCGGCACGATCTGCGCAGCGCCCGGGATGGAGGATGCGGAGGGGGTTCTTGGAAGGGTGCTCACGGGAAGGGTTGTCTACGCTCAGGGGACGTTCGCGCCGCTCGGCGATCATAGACCACTTGCATGCCCGACCGCATACTCTCGCGCCTCATGGCGCTCAAGGCTCTGTTTCCGACTCTCGTATATCAGGCGCCGCTGCGCGCGAGCGGCTCTGGGTCTTTTAACGCGCGCCTACTGCGGGAATGTCGGCAGCTGCGCGCCGATGATGCCGCCGGGCGGCGCTGGTCAGTGCGCAACTACCCAGGCGGTTATACCTCCTATGCATCCGCGCATCGCATGCAGCGGCTCTCGCCGACCTTTGCTCGACTTGCCGCGGAGCTCGACCGCCACGTGGCGAAGTTCGCGCGCGCGCTCGAGCTCGATCTCACCGCGCGGGCCCTCGTCATGACGGACTGCTGGGTCAACAT
>DASPTE010000131.1:0-18287 GCA_035623585.1 Steroidobacteraceae bacterium
GTGTGCTGAAAGCGCGCGAGGCCGCGGCCGAGCTTGCCGGGCTCGCGCACGTTCTCCGCTTCCACCCTGATGCGCAGCAGCCGGCACTCGAGACCTCCGTTCCATACCGTGTGCGTGCGGTAGGCGCGCAGGCCGAGCTCGGTGCCAAGTTCGGGCGCCCCGGTCAGCACGGCGGCATTCCACCCCTGGAAGCGCTCGCGCAGCACCGCGCCAAGCGTGCGGTGCACCGCGCGGGCGCCGGCACGATCTTCGAGCCGCACGCCATAGGGCGGATTGGTGCAGAGGAGCCCTGCCGTGCCCGCCGCAAGCGGCGCAGCATCAGCGAGTTCGCCGACCTCAAAGCGCACTGATGGCGCGACGCCCGCGCGGTGCGCGCACTCGCGCGCGAGCGCTATCGCGCGCGCATCGCGATCCTGACCACGTATGCTGCTCGAGAGTTGCGCTCCGGCCGCGGCGCGAACGCCCGCCTCCGCGAGCAGCCGCTCCCAAAGCAGTGCGTCGTGGCCGCGCCAGCCGAGGAAACCAAAGTACTCGCGCGTGAGTGCGGGCGCGCGGTCGGTGGCCATCAACGCGGCCTCGATGCAGAACGTTCCCGATCCGCAAAGCGGGTCGAGAAACTCCGCACCCTCAGCGGCAAGCGCGGGCCAGCCCGCTCGTATAAGAACGCCGGCCGCAACGTTCTCCTTGAGCGGCGCTTCGCCCCCGCTCCCGCGATAACCGCGGCGATGAAGGCTCTCGCCTGAAAGATCGAGCGACACGATGATGTGGGTGCCGCGCGCATGCGCGTGCACGCGCACGCCCGGGCGCTCGAGCACGATCGTGGGCCGCTCGCCTTTGCTGTCGCGCAGCGAATCGACGATGGCGTCTTTCAGCTTGAGTGCGCCGAAGTGGGTGTGGCTGATGGAGGGGTGACGACCGGAGAAGTCGCAAGCGAGAGTGGTCGTCGGGGTCAGATGGGAGGCCCAGTCGATCCGCCGTGCGGCGTCGTAGAACTCCGCGGCATCGCGCGCCTCGAAGCGGGCGAGTTCAAGAAACACCCGATTGGCGGTTCGTGACCAGAGACAGGCGCGGTACGCGCTCTCGAGCGTCCCGGTGAAAGCGACGTCCGCGCTGCGCTCGCGCAGCTCTTGAGCGCCGCAGGCGGCGAGCTCGGCCGCGAGCAGATCGGCGAAACCGCGTGGCGCGCTCGCGAGGAATGTCAGCGGTTCCACCGAAGCGCGCGGCGCCCCCTCGCCTGCTCAGGTCGAGAGATCGAGCCAGGTCGTCTTGAGCTCCGTGTACTTCTCGAGCGCATGCAGTGACTTGTCGCGCCCGATACCCGATTGCTTGAAGCCGCCGAAGGGCACGGTGATGTCATCGGCGTCGTAACAGTTGACGTACACGGTGCCGGCGCGCAGCGCCCGCGCCACCCGGTGCGCGGTGGTGACATCGCGCGTCCAGACGGCGGCCGCGAGACCATAGATGACATCGTTGGCGATCTCGATCGCCTCATCGACGCTCTTGAAGGTGATCGCGGACAGCACCGGCCCGAAGATCTCCTCGCGCGCGATGGACATCGAAGGCTTGACACCCTCGAACGCCGTCGGTTCGATGAAGTAGCCACCCGTCTCCTCACGGACGCGGCGGCCGCCGAAGCGGATCTGGGCGCCATCGCGACGGCCGGCGTCGATATAGCCGAGTACGCGCTTCATCTGCGTCTCATCGACGATCGCCCCGAGCTGCGTTGCCGGATCGAGCGGGTCGCCCGGCTGCATCGTCCTGCCAATCGCCTGCACCTTCTCGAGCACCCGGTCCTTGATGCCTTCCGCGAGAAGCAGCCTCGAACCGGCAGAACACATCTCCCCCTGGTTGAAGAAGATGGCGTATGCGGCCGCGCTCGCGGCCTTGTCGAGATCGGGATAGTCGGCGAGCACGATGTTGGGGGATTTGCCGCCGCACTCAAGCGACACGCGCTTGAGATTCGACTGGCCCGCGTACTGCATGATCGCCCGACCGGTGGCCGTGGAACCGGTGAAGGCGATGCAATCGACCTCCATATGCAGCGCTAACGCCTTGCCGGCGGTGGGCCCTAGCCCCGGCACGATGTTGAATACGCCCGCGGGGATCCCGGCTTCCATCGCGAGCTCAGCGATCCGGATCGCGCTCAGCGGGGATTTCTCGGACGGTTTCAGGACCAGCGAATTGCCGGCAGCGAGCACCGGGGCGATCTTCCAGGCCGCCATGAGAAGCGGAAAGTTCCACGGCACGATCGCACCGACGACGCCGAGCGGCTCGCGGGTAATGAGAGCGAGCGCCTCGGGACCCGTCGGCGCCACCTGGTCATAGACCTTGTCGATCGCTTCGGCGTACCAGCGCAGACAGCGCGCGGCGGCCGGCACGTCGACCTTGAGGCTGTCGGTGATCGGTTTGCCGACATCGAGTGTCTCAAGGAGCGCGAGCTCCTCGGCGTGCCCACCGATGAGATCCGCAAAGCGCAGCAACACCTTCTTGCGCTTCGCGGGCGCAAGATTCGCCCAGCTCCCGGCGCGGAACGCCGCGCGTGCGGCGCTCACCGCGCGATGGATGTCCTCGGCATCGCCGGCAGCCACGCGCGCGAGCAGCTTGCCGGTGGCGGGGTTGATGCAATCGAAAGTGCCACCCGATGCGGCATCCACGTAGCGGCCGTTGATGAACGCCTGGGTGCGGAAACTCGTGGCGCGCGCGCGCTCGTGCCAGGAGATGGCGTCGGGTTTCGCGTTCATGGGAGCCGCCTCAGAAAGTCGCCGGGGTGCAGGCGCTGATGATCTCACACGTCTCGCGTCCGACGTTGCGGAAGCGGTGCGGGAGCTGACTCGCGAAGTAGTAGGCTTCGCCCGGGCCGAGCACCCGCGTGGCGCCACCGACGGTGAGCTCGATGCGTCCGCGGATCACGACGCCCGCCTCCTCGCCACGGTGGGCGAGCATCTCCTCAGCGGTCGCCGCCCCCGGGGCGTAGCGCTCGTGCAGCAGCGTGAGCTGCCTTCCCGGACGCTGCGCCGCCACGAGCCGCAGCGAGACCTCAGGGTTGCCGAGCTCAACGAGATCCTCGGCGCCGAAGAAGGCCTGAGGCGCGCTGCTCAGATCGAGCGTGAAGAACTCGGCGAGCGACATCGGCACGCCCTCGAGCACTTTCTTCAAGGAACTCACCGAAGGGCTCACCCGGTTCTGCTCGATGAGCGAGATCAGGCCGTTGGTAACCCCCGCCCGCCGTGCCAGCTCGCGCTGGGAGAGGCCGAAGGTCGTGCGGACACTGCGCAGGCGCGCCCCGACGTCGATGCTGGGACTGTTTAGTATATTAGACAACTTGGAGCGAAATATCTCCAAACTGGCCCGGTTTGTCCACTTTATTTATCATCCACGCCTTCCGGGCCCGAGAGTTCCGTCATGCCAAACACTACCGCTACGCTCAATCGCAACGACCTCGAAGCCTTGTGGCTGCCGTTCACCGCGAACCGTCAATTCAAGACGACCCCGCGCATCCTCGCCAAGGCGCGCGGCATGCACTACTGGACGAGCGACGGCCGACAGATCCTCGATGCGACGGCCGGACTTTGGTGCGTGCCCGCAGGGCATGCGCGAGGGGAGATCGCGCGAGCGGTCGCGGAGCAACTCGAAACACTCGACTACGCGCCACCCTTTCAGATGGCCCACCCGGGCGCGTTTGCGCTCGCGAATGCACTCGTGAAGATCGCGCCCGCGGGGCTCGATCACGTGTTCTTCACGAACTCCGGAAGCGAATCCGTCGACACCGCGCTCAAGATCGCGATCGCCTACCACCGGGTGCGCGGTGAGGCTTCGCGCACGCGCCTGATCGGTCGCGAGCGCGCCTATCACGGGGTAGGTTTCGGCGGCACCTCCGTCGGCGGCATCACGCCAAACCGCAAGATGTGGTCGGCCGTGATGATCCCCGGCGTCGATTACCTGCGGCACACGCACGATCTCGCGCGCAACGCCTTCTCGCGCGGCAGGCCGGCGCACGGTGCGGACCAGGCGGACGAACTCGAGCGGCTCGTCGGCCTACACGATGCCTCCAACATCGCCGCGCTGATCGTCGAGCCGATCGCCGGTTCCACGGGCGTGCTGATTCCCCCGCGCGGATATCTCGAGCGCTTGCGCGAGATCTGCGATCGTCACGGCATTCTCCTCATCTTCGATGAGGTGATCACGGGCTTCGGACGGCTCGGCGCACCGTTTGCGGCGCAGGAGTTCGGTGTGCGTCCCGACATGATCACCCTCGCGAAGGGCCTGACGAACGGCTGCGTGCCGATGGGCGCGGTGTTGGTGTCGAGGCCGGTATACGAGGCGTTCATGCAGGGCCCCGAGGGCATCGAGCTCTTCCACGGCTACACCTATTCCGCGCACCCGGTGGCGTGCGCGGCGGGGCTGGCGGCGCTTGGAATCTACGAACGTGAGGGCCTGCTCACGCGCGCCAAGTCGCTTGCCGCTCGCTGGGAGGAGGCTGCGCACGGACTGCGATCGCTCCCGCACGTCATCGATGTCAGAAATTACGGCCTCATCCTCGGGCTCGAGCTCCAGAGCATCCCGGGCAAGGTCGGTACGCGCGGCTACAAGATTTTCACCGACTGCTTCGCGCGCGGGATGTTGGTGCGGCAGACGGCGGACGTGATTGCGCTCTCGCCGCCCCTCATCATCGAACCCGCCCAGATCGATCAGATCTTCACGACGCTCGCGGAGGTACTGCGCGCGCAGTAGCCATCCCGCGCACGGAGGCGCGCGCGACAGAGTAAGCTCGGAAGTAGCGGCGTTGGGACGCCGCGCGGGGGCGTGTCAGGACTTGACGGTGCGATTCGCGCTGCGGGCACGCCGCACGCGGGTGAACAGCACCCATGCGAATGCGCCGATCACGAGAGCGCTGCAGATCGAGAGTTCAATCTCCGTAAGACCAAACGCGCTGCCACGCGAAGCGACGACAGTGACGGTATCCATGACTCCTCACACCTTGGCCGATTTCCACACAGCCGCTTAAGCTCCCACTTGGCGCGCGCGCGGTGAAGGAGCACCATGCCGATCTGCGAACGGCTTCAAGAGAAGCTGCGGGTTATGTCAGGTCGGACGCGCCGCGAGGCGAGTTCAGGTGTGGGCTTCGAAGATCGCGTAGATCTTCGAGCAATCCTCGACGACCTCCCAGGTGCCGGTGAAGCCGGCAGGGATGACGAACGCATCGCCGGCGCCGAAGACGCGCCGCTCGCCGCTCGTGCTCTCGATGATGACGCGGCCGGCGGTCAGCACACAGAGCTCGTTCTCGGTATAGCGCACCCGCCATTTGCCGCGGCTTGCCGACCAGCGCCCGGCAAAGAACTGCTGCGTCGTGTCGGTGAAGAAATTCCTCACTTCGAGCTCGGGCGTGCCGGCGATCAGCCGATCGGCCGGTGGCCGGGAGAGCTCCGCCTCCACGGCGCCATCGAGCCGGACGATGGAACCGCTCATGGCCGCAGTGCGACAAAGGTACGCATGCCAGGAAATTCTAGCGCGAAGGTGCGCCGCGGGCCTGCCTTCCCGCGGCGCACCCTGCACCCCGCCGCTCGGGGAGTCAGTCACGGCGGGCAAGCTGATCGGATGCCACTCGCTCGAGCCGCACGGTGACGCGCCGCTCAAGCGCATAGGCGTCGAGGTCGCCCTGGGCGCTGCTCGCGCGGCTCTTGCCGTAGGCTTCGATCACGATGCGCTCGCGCGGGACGCCCGCGCTCGCGAGCACCGCGGCGACGCTCTCGGCGCGGCGCAAGGAGAGATCCGCGTTATAGACCTCGGAACCGCGCGGATCGGCAAAGCCTGCGACCCGCACCCGCGATTCGGGCATCGCGGTCACGAGCGCACCGAGCTTAAGCAACGGCGGGACACTTTCCGTGGCCACACTGTCATCGTCTGTGCGGAAGGGCACATCGAGTCCGAGCTGCTCGGTCTTATCGAGCGTCTCGGTAAGAGCGGCATCGCGCGCCTTCGCCTCGGTGAGCGAGGCGTCGAGTCTCGCGCGCTCCGCCTCACTCTTCTTAAGATCGGTGCCGAGTGTGGCGGAAGTCTTCGCCTGGCGGTGATACCGATCGCCAAGGAGCGCCCCCGTGGCCCCGCCGATCACGGCGCCCAGGGGACCCGCAGCCGCGGCTCCCACAGCAAATCCGGTCACGAGCCCGACGTCCGCCGGTACGGACGCTGTCTCCCCACGCTTGTCGGCGCTCTCGCCGGCGCGTGCCGGGCACACCGCGATGCAGGCCACAAGCGCTGCGCCGAGCGCGCCTACTCGGAACGTCGATGCCAATGTGTTCATGCGGAGTTCCTCTCGCTCTCTCGGAAACAGAACGACCCGTTTCCCTTTACGGTTATCAGTTCACCGCGCGCGCGCAGCGCTCCGGTGACGGAAAAACGTCAAGGCGCGGATCATTTGTGGCGAAAGATGGCGAGATCAGGGGATCGCATATACTGACGACCCTTCGTTTCGGCATTCATCGGGATCCCACATGTCGCATCACACTGCCGCGGCCCGACCCTGGAAGTTGGGAGCGCGGCTTGGCGCCCTGGCCCTGATGCTCGGCTGCGCCCTTGCCTGGGCAGCGCCCGATCCCGAAAGTGGCGTGCTGCGAGCGACGCTCGAGAACGGGCTGCAGGTCGTCATCGTCACGAACGAGCTCGCGCCCGTGGTCTCGACTTCGGTGAACTACCTGGCCGGTTCCGATGAGTCGCCGGCGGGTTTTCCCGGAACGGCGCATGCCGAGGAGCACATGATGTTTCGCGGCAGCCCGGGGCTCACCGCCGAGCAGCTCGCCGACATTGGCAGCGTCATGGGGGGCGACTTCAACGCGAACACGCGCGAGGATCTGACGCAATACCTCTTCACGGTGCCCGCCGAGGATCTCGATGTGGCACTGCACATCGAGGCGCTGCGCATGCGCGCGCAGCTGAGCAGCGCGAAGGAATGGCAACAGGAGCGCGGCGCGATTGAGCAGGAGGTCGCACAGGACCTATCGGAGCCCGACTACCTGCTCTACGAGAAGCTGCGCGCGCGGATGTTCGCCGGCACCCCTTACGAGCACGATGCGCTCGGCACCCGACCGTCCTTCGATAAGACGACCGCCGAGATGCTCAAGCACTATCACGACACCTGGTACGCACCGAACAACGCCATTCTCGTGATCGCGGGGAACGTTGACCCCGAGGCCACACTCACCACCGTGAAACTGCTGTTCGGCGACATCCCGCGGAAGAAACTACCCGCCAAACCCGCGGTGCGACTGCGACCCGTGCAGCCGACCTCCTTCACGGTCGATACCGACCGGCCCAACGGTACCTTGATGATCGCGCTGCGTACGCCCGGTCCACGCGATCCCGACTTCGCGGCGCTCGAGGTGCTCGGGGACATACTCAGCAACAAGCGCTTCGACCTCTACGGCCTCGTCCCCCAAGGCAAGGCGATTGGCGCCGAATTCATGCTCGATCCGCTCCCCGAGGCGGGGCTGGCCTACGCGGCATTCTCCTTTACGGCGGGTGAAGATCCGAAGGCTCTCGAGCGCGACGTGCGCGCCATCCTCGCGCGCGTGGCTCGCGAGGGGGTTCCCGCGGATCTCGTGGCGGCCGCGAAGCTCGAGGAGCGCGCCGCCGCTCAGTTTCAGCGCAACTCCATTCCAGAGCTCGCTTCCGTCTGGTCGGATGCGCTTGCGCTCTATGGCCTCAATTCGCCCGACGACGACCTCGTGCGCATCGAGCAAGTCACGGTCGAGGATGTCAACCGCGTGGCACACAAGTACCTCGATCTCGAACATGCGATCACGGGCATCATGATGCCGCGCGGTTCGGGCGCTCCGGTCGCGAGCGGCGGCGGGTTCGGCGGACAGGAACCGATATCACTTGGGGAAGCGCACCCGACCGCGCTGCCCGCCTGGGCGCAGAAAGCGCTCGAGCGGCTCGAAGTCCCACCCTCCACGCTCCATCCGACGGTCAGCACGCTCGCAAACGGCGTGCGGCTCATCGTGCAGACCACCGACGTGAGCGACACGATCAGTGTCTTTGGACACATCCGCAACCGCCCGGAGACCGAGGAGCTCAAGGGCGAGGAAGGCGTCGCACAGGTGCTCGAGCGGCTGCTCGGCTATGGGAGCGAGCGGCTCGATCGGGTGCAGTTCCAACAAGCGCTCGATGCGATAGGCGCACGCGAGCACGCCGGCACGGACTTCTCCGTGCAGTCACTCTCGGAGTACTTCGAGCGCGCGGTCGAGCTCCTCGCCGACAATCAGCTACATCCGGCGCTCCCCGATCCCGCCATGCAGATCATCCGCGGCCAGGTGGCGCAGGGGGTGGCTGCGCGCAACGTCAGCCCCGGCTTCCTGACGCAGCGCTCACTCCGCGGGGCGCTGTTCCCGGCGGACGACCCGAGCCTGCGCCTCGCGACGCCCGAGACCGTGCGTGCGCTCACTCCCGCCGCGGTGCGGGGCTACTACACGCGGGTGTTCCGGCCCGAACTCACGACCATCGTCGTCATCGGCAAGGTGACGCCGGAGGCAGCGCGCGCGGCAATCGAGAAGAACTTCGGTGCCTGGAGCGCGCAGGGACCTGCGCCGAACGTCGACCTGCCCGTCGTGCCGACCAACAAGCCGGGGACAGTGGCCGTCCCCGATGCGAGTCGCGTCCAGGACCGCGTGCTGCTCGCGCAGAATCTCGCGCTGACGCGCACCAATCCCGACTACTATCCACTCGCCCTCGGCAACGCCGTGCTTGGCGGCAGTTTTTACTCGACTCGCCTGAGCATCGACCTGCGCAAGAACTCGGGCCTCGTGTACTCCGTGTCGTCGCAGCTTCAGGCCGGCAGAACCCGCAGCGTCTATATCGTCGAATACGCAAGCGATCCCCAAAACGTCGTCAAGGCGGCCAACATGGTGCAGCGCGAGGTCGTGACCATGCAGACGACGCCCGTCGGCGCGGATGAGCTCACGCGCGTCAAGGCGTGCCTCGTGCGGCAGCTGCCCCTCAGCGAAGCGGGTGTCGACAGCATCGCGCACGGCGTGCTCGGCCGTAGCGATCTCGATCTTCCGCTCGATGAACCGACGCGTGCGGCCGAGCGCTACATCGCGCTCGATGCCGCCGCCGTACAGGCCGCCTTTCAGAAGTGGCTGCGACCTGAGGATCTGGTACGCGTGAGCCTGGGACCAACGCCCCCGTAGCCCTCGAGGCGCCGCGGGCGACTGACACTTGGGGAGCCTCTCGCATGGCCAGCGAGCACCCAACAGAGGCGGCCCTCACACTGAACGTCGAGGGTGGCGCGCGCGTGTCGGCGCGCCTCGTGGGGGCAAGCGGCGCACGCGCCTGTTATGTGCTTGCGCACGGTGCGGGGGCCGGCATGGAGCACCCCTTCATGCAGGCAGCCGCGGCTGAGCTCGCGGCACTCGGCATCGCGACACTGCGCTTTCAGTTTCCGTATATGGAGCGGCGCTCGCGCCGCCCCGACCGGCCGCCGCTTTGTCATGCAAGCGTGCGCGCCGCCGTGGCCAAAGCGGCGGAGTTGCTACCCGCGATGCCGCTTTTCGCGGGCGGCCGCTCATTCGGCGGACGCATGAGCTCGCAGGCTCAGGCCCTCGATCCTCTCCCCGGCGTGCGCGGCCTCGTGTTTCTCGGCTTTCCGCTACATCTCGCCGGCCAGCCTGCGATGACACGCGCCCAACATTTATCCGAGGTCTCGATTCCGATGCTGTTTGTGCAGGGCACGCGCGATGCGCTCGCTGAGCGCACGCGGCTCGAGACCCTCATGAAACGGCTCGAAGGTCGCGCGCGCCTGCACTGGGTCGAGGGTGCCGATCACTCGTTCCACGTTCCCGCGAGCAGCGGCCGTACGGACAGTCAAGTCCGTGGCGAGCTGCTCCGCGCGGTGGCTGCGTGGATGGAATCGCTCCTATGAAAAAGCCTGTGCTCGAGCGTTATGGGGCCAAGCGCACGTTTACGCGCACGCCCGAGCCGCCCGCGAAGGTCGTGGCGCGTCATGGCCCGCTGCTCTTTGTGGTGCAGAAGCACGCCGCGCGGCAGCTGCACTATGACTTCCGCCTCGAGGTGGATGGGGTGCTCAAGTCCTGGGCGGTCCCGAAGGGCCCATCCCTCGATGTGCACGACAAGCGCATGGCCGTCGAGGTCGAAGACCATCCCTTCGACTACGCCTCGTTCGAGGGCGTGATCCCCGCCAAGCAGTACGGCGCCGGTAACGTGATCGTCTGGGATTGCGGCGTGTACTCCCCGGACGAAGGCGCCCAGCAGATCTACATGGACCGCGCGCGGGCTGAAGAGGAGGTTCAGGCGGGACTCAAGGCGGGCAAGCTCAGTGTTTTTCTGCGCGGCGAAAAGCTCAAAGGCTCGTTCGCACTGGTGAAAACCCGGACCGGAAATCAGTGGCTCCTCATCAAACACAAGGACGCTTTCGCACAGGTCAACGATGTCCTGGCGCGCTCCCGTTCCGTGCTCTCGGAGCTGAGTCTCGACGACCCCGCCCCGCTCAAGAGCGTGGAACGGCTGCCGGCGGCACGTCTCGCGCCAACAGGTCCCCATGAGGCGTTTCCGAGGGACCTCAAGCCGATGCTCGCCGAGATCGGCGAGTCGCTCGAGTCGCACGCGCAATGGCGCTACGAGCCGAAGCTCGATGGCTATCGCGTGATCGCCTTCGTGCAAGGGTCGGCCGTGCGGCTTGCCTCCCGGCGCGGCCTCGACCTGACGGTGAGCTTTCCCGAGATCGTCAAGGAGCTCGCCGCGCAAGCCACCGAGCAGATGATTCTCGATGGCGAGATCATCGCGCTGGATGCGGCCGGACGCCCCTCATTCAATGCCCTGCAGAACCGTGCGCAGCTGAAGACTGCGGCCGAAATCGCCGCCGCCCAGCGTGAGCATCCGGTGGTGTTCGTGTGCTTTGATCTTTTGCACTTCGCGGGCATGAATCTGCGCGGGGCGACCTACGCCGACCGCCATCGTTACCTCGCGCAATGCCTCCTGCCCGGAGCGCATCTGCAGTTGGTGCATGTCTCCGAGAACGCCCGCGAGCTCTACGACGCATCCCTCGCACACGGATTCGAAGGCGTCATCGCCAAGCGCCTCGACAGCACCTATCAGCCGGGTCGCCGCACGCGCTCCTGGCTCAAGATCAAGGCGGCGCAAACGGCCGAGTTCCTGATCGGGGGCTACACGCGCGGCAAGGGCGCGCGCGACCCGATGGGCGCGCTCCTGCTCGGGTACTGGGACGGCAAGGCCCTGCGCTACGCGGGACACGTCGGCTCGGGCCTCGACGACAAGATGGTCGAAGCGCTGCTCAAGCGCATGACGAAACTCAAGCGGCGCGATTCCCCCTTCAGCGAAGCGCCGCCGCTGCACCGGCCGACAACCTGGCTCAATCCAAAGCTCGTCGCCGAAGTGAGCTTTGCGGAGTGGACGCCCGATGGCGCGTTGCGTGCGCCGGTGTTCGTGCGCATGCGCGAGGATGTTCCCCCCGAGAGCGTAAAGAAGCGCTCGGACCACGGAGTGTCATCGATGAGATCGGCGGCGAGTGAGCGCACGGCGGAGCAAGCGGCCGACCCGCCGGCAGCGAGCGAGGTGGCGGCCGTGCTCGAGCAGCTGAAAGACCCTGCCAAGCAGTTGAACCTCGCTGTTGGCAGTGCACGCATTCGTCTCACCAACCTCGATCGCGTCTACTGGCCCGCCGACCCGCGCACTCGCCACGCTGCGGTCACGAAGCGCGATTTCTTGCGTTATCTCGCGGGTGTCGCGCGCTTCATACTGCCGCATCTCGCCGACCGCCCGCTCACCATGATCCGCATGCCCGAGGGCATCCATGGCGAGCGCTTCTTTCAGAAGCACTGGGCGCAGTCGCTCCCGGATTTCGTCGAGACGGTGACGGTGTTTTCGGAAACCAAGGACGAGAGGCACCGCTACCTCCTTGGCAACAATCTGCCGACGCTCCTCTGGCTCGGGCAGGTCGGCACGCTCGAGTTCCACGTCTGGCACTCACGCGCGAGCTTGGAGCCCGATGCGCATGGGGCAAAGACCGACTACGCGAGCTCGCTCGCAGCTCTTGAGGCCTCGATCCTCAACTACCCCGACTATCTCGTATTCGACATCGACCCCTATATCTACTCCGGCAAGGAAGCGAAGGGCGCGGAGCCCGAGCTCAACAAGCGCGGCTTCGCCGTCGGCAAACGAGTCGCATTCTGGCTGCGGGCGCTCCTTAAGCAGATGTCGCTCGAGGCGATCGTCAAAACCTCGGGCAAGACGGGTCTGCACGTGTTCGTACCGATTATTCGCACGGTGACTTTCACCGAGGCGCGCCATATCTGCGAGACCATCGGGCGGCACCTTCTGCGCGATCATCCCCGGGAAATCACGATGGATTGGGCGATCGAGAAGCGCACCGGCAAGATCTTCATCGACTACAACATGAACGTGCGCGGTAAGACGCTGAATGTGGCCTATTCCCCGCGCGGGGTGCCCGGAGCCCCGGTCTCGATGCCCCTCAGCTGGGAGGAGCTCGAGGCGGCCGAGCCGACGGACTTCACAATCGACAATGCCGTCGCCCGGTTGGAAAAAACCGGCGACCGGTGGCATGATGTACTTGAGTTAAAACAGAGTCTTACGCAGGCTTTCGGCGTTGACTCTGAGAAGTAACTGCGAAGTGCAAGGGAGCTTTAGGGTGCAGTCATGGCCGCAGCACGTTCCATAGGATCTCTGACGGTGTCGTTCGGGTTGGTGGCGATTCCGGTGAAGCTCTTCACCGCCAACCAGTCGGGCAATACCATTTCGTTCAATCTCCTTCACAAGAAAGACGGCTCCCGGCTCAAGCAGCAGTACGTCTGTCAGAAGGAGGGCGTGGTGGTCGAGCGCGATGAGATCGTGAAGGGGTACGAGTTCGCGAAGGACCAGTACGTAATGTTTACGCCCGAGGAGATCAAGGCGCTCGAGGAAGTCGGCACGCATGCGGTCGAGATTTCCGAGTTCGTGCCCATCGAATCGATCGATCCGGTCTACTTCGACAAGACCTACTACCTCTCGCCCGACAAGGGCGCGGGCAAGCCCTATGCGCTTCTCACCGCGGCGCTCAGGCAGGCCGGGCGTTGCGGGGTCGGCCGCTGGGCGGCGCGCGGCAAGGCGTACCTCGTGGCACTGCGACCGATCGGTGATGTGCTCGCCATGCAGCAGCTGCACTTCGCGGCCGATGTGCGCCGCGCGAGCGAGATCGAAATCCCGAAGCCCGAGGTTAAGCCCGCGGAGCTCAAGCTCGCCGAGCAACTGATCGAGCAGCAGACATCCGCGAAGTTTGATCCGGACGCCTACAAGGATGAGTTGCACGCGCGCATCGAGGCGGAAATCCAGAAAAAGGTCGAAGGCAAGGAAATCTCGGTGACCGAGGAGCCTCCGCCGGGCGATGGCAAGGTCATCGACCTCATGGAGGCGCTGCGCGCGAGTCTTGCCAAGACCGAAAGCGCCCGTGCCCAAGTCACGCGCCTTGGTCCACGCAAAGCTCCCAAGCGTATCGAGGAACCCGCCAAGGAATCGCGCAAGGCGGGCAAGCGCAACGGCTAGCGCCGAGCACACAGGAGACGGGATGCGTTCATACAGCGTGCGGGACGTCGAGCGGGTCCTGCAGCTTGCCCCCTCCGCCACGCGCGGTCTCATTCGGGCCGGGTTCGTCAAACCCGCACGTGGTCCACGCCGCGAATACCGCTTTTCGTTCCAGGATCTGATCGTGCTGCGGACCGCGCGCGGCCTCATGCAGGCGAAGATCCCCAAGAAGCGCATCCGCCGCGCGCTCGAGAGCCTGCGGCGCAATCTGCCCGAATCGATGCCGCTCTCGGGGCTCGCGATCAGCGCCGTCGGCGATAACGTCGTCGTGCGCGATGGTGACATGCGCTGGCAGGCCGACAGCGGTCAGTACCTCCTCGGTCTCGATGTCACGCTGCAGGATGGCGTGCTGCAGGTCGTTGAGCACAAGCCGCCCGCGCCCGAGCCGAGCGCTCCGCCACCCGACTGGTTTGCGCAGGCCCTGACGCTCGAGGGCAGCGATCCGGAGGGTGCGATAGCAGCGTACCGCCTCGCGGTGACCGTCGACCCGCATGACGCCGCAGCGTGGACCAACTGGGGACGGCTGCTGCACGAGCGCGGCAAGATCCGCGAGGCCAATGACGTTTACCGCCGTGCACTCGCGCAGGTCGGTCGCGATCCACTTCTGCTCTTCAATCAGGGCGTACTGTTCGAGGATCTCGGTAAAGACGCCGCCGCGCTCACCGCCTATCAGACAGCGCTCGAGGAAGATCCCGATCTCGCCGACTGTCATTACAACATCGCGCGGCTCTACGAGGCGCTTGGCAAGCCGCAGCACGCGATCCGCCACCTCGGTCGATACCGACGTCTCTTGAGCGGCGATACCCGCTGACGCGCGGGAGGCGCGACCAGCATGGCGATCTGGGTCGGGACCTCCGGGTATAACTATCCCGAGTGGAAGGGCAGCTTCTACCCGCAGAAGCTACCGGCCGCGAAGATGCTGCCGTACTACGCCGAACGCTTCACCACCGTCGAGATCAACTACACCTTCTATCGCGTTCCCAACGAGAAGATCCTCGGCGGCTGGAGCCGCGAGACTCCGGCAGGCTTTCGGCTCACGCTCAAGGCGCCGAAGCGCATCACGCACATCGCGAAGCTCATGACCTGCGCGGACCTGCTCGCGTATTTCATGAAGACCGCCGGCACGCTCGGGCCCAAACTCGGCGCGATCCTCTTCCAGCTGCCGCCCTACTTCCGCAAGGACCTCGCGGTGCTCGATGACTTCCTGCCGCGACTCCCGCAAGGGACGTGCGCCGCGTTCGAGTTTCGCCACGCATCCTGGATGGATCCTGAGGTGTTCGCGCGTCTGAAGGCTGCGAATCTCGCGCTCTGCATCGCCGACAGCGAGAAGTTCTCCACTCCGCTCGAGATGACCGCCGACTACGCCTACTTTCGACTCCGCGACGAGGGCTACCAGGAGGCCGACCTCGTGCGCTGGGCCGGGCTGATCCGTACGCACACCGCGGGATCTCGTGACGTTTTCGTGTATTTCAAACACGAGGAAGCCGGCAAAGGCCCCGAATTCGCGCGCACACTGCTTACCGCTCTCGGCGAGACGAGCTGAGGCTCCGGGGCGCGGACGGCGCGCCGTCATACTCGCGAACCAACTATAATGAAGGCTCTCCCCGGGGAGGTGAGCGATGACATCCTTGATCGCTGCCAGCGCTGTCTTCCTGCTGATTCACTTTGTGGTATCGGGCACGCGATGGCGGGATGCCTTGGTGGCGCGCCTTGGCGAGCGCGCTTATCTCGGTGCCTTCTCCTTTGCATCGCTTGCGATCCTCATCTGGATGGGGCGCGCGTACGCCCGCGCCCCGCTGATCCAGCTGTGGGGTCCGCTTCCTGGCCTGCGTCCGCTCGCGTTTGCGCTCATATTCATCGCTTTCCTATTCATCGTCATTGGCCTCGCCACGGTGAGCCCCACGCGGGTGGGCATGGAGGGCAAGCTCAAGGAGGGAGCGGATGCCGCGCGCGGCATGGGGCGCATCACGCGTCACCCCTTTCTCTGGGGCGTATCGCTCTGGGCGTTCGTACACCTCGTGGTGAACGGCGACCTCGCGGCTGTGATTCTCTTCGGCTCGCTGCTGCTCCTCGGACTCGGGGGCGGCGCCATGATCGACGCCAAACGCCAGCGTCGTTTCCCCGATCGATGGCCGAAATTCTCGCAGGCAACCTCCAACGTGCCATTTGCGGCGATCGCGGCCGGTAGAAACCAACTGCGGCCCGCGCTTCGGGAGATCGGTGTCCTGCGACCCGCCATCGCGATCGCCGTCTACGCCATCGTTTTCTTCTTCCACGGACGTCTGTTCGGAGCACCGCTGAGTTGACCTGGCGTACCAGAAACCGGCACGGCGGGCCGGCGCGGGTCTTCGGTGGCTAACGTTGCGGCGGACGCCGGCGCAGAGGGGAGTCGCACCACATCGCCGTGGCGCTGGGCGGCGCTCGGACTCGCCGCCCTCACCATTTTCAGCAGCTACTACGAAGCCGATGCGATCGGTCCGATCGCGGATCTCCTGCTGCGCCAGCGCGGCTTCACCCAGTCCCAGATCGGCGATCTCACCGCGGTCATCAGCCTGCCCAATATTCCGCTCGCGGTGTTCAATGGACTGCTGATCGATCGCTTCGGTCCCGCGCGCATCACGCTCTGGGCCGCCATCATCGGTTTCGCCGGCGCCGTGCTGACTGCGATCGGCACTCCGTACGAACTCATGTGGACCGGTCGGCTCGTCTTCGGCGTGAGCGAGGGCTGCATCTTCATCTCTCTCGTCGCGGGCGTCGCGCAGTGGTTTGCACGCAGCGGGGTCGCGCTCGCGCTCGCGGTATTCCTGAGCCTCGCGCGCGTCGGCTCGTTCTCCCTCGATGTTTCCCCGACCTGGGCGCGAGCGCTCTACGAGGGAGGCTGGCAGCCCCCCCTCTGGCTCGGTGCGGGAATCACCGCTCTTGGGCTCGTGGCGGCGATCCTCTTCCGCCTCCTCGATTCCCGGTACGCCGCTGCACCGGCCGCCGCCAACCGCGCGCGCGAGCGCATCGACTGGGCGGCCATCTGGTCATTCGATCTTTCCTACTGGTACATCCTCGGGCTTCACGTTCTGTATGCGGCGGTCTTCTTTCCGTTCCGTCAGACGTTCGCGATCGAGTACCTCCAGCACGTCAAGGGCCTAACGCTCCAGCAGGCCGGCAACGTGAATTCGGGAGTGTTTGCGGCGGCGATCTTCGCGACGCCGTTCTTCGGTTTGGTGGCAGACCGCTTTGGGCACCGGGCCCTGCTTTTGACAATCGGAACCGTTCTTCTGCCGATTACCTTCGCAGTGCTCGGCCTCACCGACCTCAATCCGTGGATCTCCACCGTGCTCATGGGCGTGAGCTTCTCGCTCGTGCCGGCGATCATCTGGCCGTCCACGACTCTCATCGTCGAGCCGCGGCGCCTCGGAACGGCGCTCGGTGTTATCACCCTGTTGCAGGCTCTCGGGCTTTGGGGCTCGAATCGCATCGCCGGCTGGCTCGCGGATCAGGCCGGCGCGGGCCCCACGAATCCAGCGGGCTACGCCACGATGCTCTGGTTCTTCGCTCTGTTGAGCCTCACCGCCCTCACCTCGGTGGTACTGCTCTGGCGGCGGGAGGTTGGCCCGCACGGCCACGGCCTCGAAGATGCAGGCGTCCCGAAGCGCCGGCGGGCGGCTGCGGGCGCCGAGTGAGGTCATGCGGTTCTAACAAAGAGCCGACAGGCCCTCCAACGCGCACGTGCCGGCACGCTTCCATGCAATCATCGTGAATCCTCGGCTCGGCCTTCATCCTGCGGATGCCTAAGCTTCCCTCAGAGCAGTTTGATCTTGCCGTGGTCGGCGCTGGGATTCTGGGGCTCGCCACAGCACTCGCTGCCGCACGGCGCGGGCTGCGCGTCGTTGTAATCGATCGTGACGCGCAGGCGAACGGTGCCTCGGTGCGCAACTTTGGTTTCGTCACCGTGACGGGTCAGGAACGCGGAGCGATGTGGGAGCGCGCGCGCCGCTCACGCGAGGTATGGCGCGAGGTTACCGCGGCGGCAGGCATTCCCATCGTGCATAGCGGCCTTTGGATGATGGTGCGCCGCGCGGAGTCGGTCGCCGTACTCGAGGCGTTTCTCAGGACCGAGATGGGCGCGGACTGTCGACTCCTGAGCGCTGCTGAGGCACGGCGGCGGTGCCCGCAGCTCCCGGCACCCCAAACGAGGGCCGTGCTCGAGAGCAGCAGCGAGCTGCGCGTCGAATCCCGGGAGGCGATCCCGCGACTCGCGGCCTGGCTCGCGAGTGCGCACGGCGTCAGTTTCATGCGCGACACGACGGTGACGGGCATCGACATGCCCAACGTGTACACCTCGCGCGCGCTGCTGCGCGCGGAGCGCGTGGCAGTCTGCCCCGGGGACGACTTCACTGGCCTCTATGCCGAGCGGCTCGCGCTCTATCCGCTCACACGCTGCAAGTTACAGATGCTGAGATTGGCTAGCCCCGGCTTCAAACTCCCGGCCACGCTCATGTCCGACCTCGGACTCGCGAGCTACCTTGGTTATGCAGAACTTGAAGCCGCGGCGGCGCTCAAGGCCCGTCTCGAACGCGAGCAACCCGAGCACCTGGGGCGGGGCGTGCACCTGATCGTCGTGCAGGGGCTTGATGGGAGTCTCGTAGTCGGTGACAGCCATCACTATGCCGCGACCCCCGACCCGT
>DASPTE010000031.1:0-7062 GCA_035623585.1 Steroidobacteraceae bacterium
CGCTCCCCGAGAGCCCTGTCGCCCTCGCGCGCCAGATCGCCCGCTATCCATATGTGCCCGCGGATCCGGCCACGCTCGATGAGCGCTGCAACGAGGCTTACGAGATTCAGGTTCAGGGGCTCGTTCGGCGGCTTGAGGCCACCGGCATCCAGAAGCTGGTGATCGGAGCGTCCGGAGGGCTCGATTCGACCCAGGCGCTCCTCGTCGCGGCGAGGACGCTCGACACCTTGAGCCTGCCGCGGGCGAACCTATTGGCCGTCACCATGCCCGGCTTTGCCACGGGCGAGCGCACCCACAAGAACGCGCTGCGTCTCTCGCAAGCCCTCGGTGCCCATCTCCTCGAGATCGATATCCGCAAGCCGGCGCTCGAAATGCTGCGCGCCCTGGGACATCCGTACGCCCGCGGAGAGCCGCTCTACGACATCACCTTCGAGAACGTGCAGGCCGGAGAGCGCGCCTCGTACCTCTTTCGCCTCGCCAATTTCTACGGTGGCCTGGTCGTCGGCACGAACGATCTGTCCGAGCTCGCCTTGGGCTACACGACCTATGGGATCGGCGATCACATGTCGCACTACGCAGTGAACGCCTCCGTTCCCAAGACGCTGCTTTGCCATCTGATTCGCTGGGTCGCGCGTGCACCTAACACCGACCCCATCCTCGCTGAAATTCTCGGGGACGTCGTCACGACCGGATTCAGTCCGGAGCTGGTACCGAGCATCGATGGCGCGCCGCAGGCGGCCGAGGACACGGTCGGCCCCTATGAGCTTCAGGATTTCAACCTCTATTACATCAGCCGCTTCGGCTATCGTCCGAGCAAAGTGGCCTTTCTCGCGCACCACGCCTGGTCGCGCCGAGAGCAAGGCAGCTGGCCGGCCGCGATACCGGAGAGTGAGCGGCACGAATACGACCTCGGACAGATCAAGCACTGGCTGAAAGTGTTCATCGTTCGCTTTTTTGCCTCGAGTCAGTTCAAGCGCTCTGCCATGCCTAACGCTCCGAAAGTGGGGTCCGGTGGGTCGCTGTCCCCGCGCGGAGACTGGCGAGCACCAAGCGACGCGCAACCCGATGCCTGGTTGGATGAGCTCGCGCGCGAGGTGCCCTGAGAGAGAGGGCTCAGTCAGTTAGTCTCGGCGTCGAGCCGCGCGGCGAGCGCCTGCAGCGCAGCGGAGATCTGCACGGGCTCGGCGCCGCTCGCCTGCTCTAGCTTTTTGAGCTCTCGTGGCAAAGCGCACACCTCCCGCAGGCAGTACGCACGGATCTGCTCGAGTGGAAGCGGCGGGGCCAGCCGCCGCCCCTCAAGCATCACTTCGGCAAGCAGCGCTTCGCCAGGGCAAACTTCGGTGGCGAGTGCAACCCGATCGCGCACGATCTCACGCTCGGGGCCGCGTTCACGGAACACCTGTTTCACGCCGGGCCAGGTCGCCTTGCCGGGTGAGCGCTTGCGCCGTGCCTTGCCGGCATATTCCTCGAGCTTGTACGCCATATCGAGCGCCGGTGCATCCGCAGACACATCGAGCGCCGTGCCAATACCAAATGCGTCGACCGGTACTGCGCCGCTCACCAGCGCCTCGATCGAATGCTCATCGAGTCCGCCGCTCACGACGATCTCAATGTCCCGACAGTTCAGGGCGTCGAGGATGCCGCGGACCGCCCTGCACGCCTTCGCGAGGTCACCGCTATCGATGCGCACCGCGCGTATCTGGTGCGAGCCGCGACGCTTCCTGAGCTCATGCGCGAGAGCCGCGGCGCGTCGAGCGGCGCGCTCGGTGTCATAGGTATCGATCAAGAGCGTAGCCCCGCTAGGGTAGCTGGCAGCGAAATCCCGGAATGCCCCCTCCTCGCTCTGGTGTGCCTCTATGAACGAGTGCGCCATCGTGCCCGAGAGCGCGATGCCAAAGCGCCTTCCGGCTTCCACGGTGGCAGTCCCATGAAATCCGCCGATGAAGGCGGCCCGTGCGGCGTAGAGACCAGCATCGGCTTCGTGCGCGCGTCGCAGACCAAAGTCGACCAGCTGGCGGTCCCCGGCAGCAAGCGCGCAGCGGGCCGCCTTGGTGGCGATAACAGTCTGGAAGTGCACGATGTTGAGGATGCGGCTCTCGGCGAGTTGCGCTTCGAGAATCGGCGCGGTCACCCGCAGGATGGGCTCTTGGGCAAAAAACGGCGTGCCCTCGGGCATCGCATGCACCGAGCCGCTGAAGCGAAAGCCACGCAGGTGCTCGAGAAACGCGCTTGAAAACTTGCCGAGGCTCGCCAGGTAGTCAATCTCCTCGGGGCCAAAGCGCAGTCCTTCGAGATACTCGAGCGCTTGTGCGAGGCCCGCCGCCACGAGGAAGTTGCGCACACGCGGCAGGCTGCGAACAAAGAGCTCGAAGCTTGCGAGGTCGTCCATGCCAAGTTCGAAGTAAGCCTGGGCCATGGTGAGCTGATACAGATCCAAGAGCAGAGGACGCGCGAGGCTCATGCGAGGGGATCTCCGGCCCAAGAAGGACAACGCCGCATTTGTGCTTATTCTCCCCGCAGTCGCGCGTGACTAGCATCTTTTGGCCGCTTCGGCTGTTTTGGCCCGAGGCGGATGCGCAGACTGCGTCCCCGGATGAAGGAATGGAGGGTTCGCGTAATGAAAACAGACAGTGAGATCAGACGCGACGTCGAAGCCGAGCTGCAGTGGTGGCCCGACATTGATGAGACCGATATCGCCGTCAAAGTGAACGGGGGCGTCGTGACGCTCACCGGCTATGTTCCCACCCTCCCTGAGCGCTACCGCGCCGAAGCTGCCGTCAAACGCGTGGCCGGCGTCAGTGCCGTGGCCAATGACCTCGCCGTTCGGGTGCCCCTCGGCGGCAGGCCAACCGATCCCGAGATCGCCAGGGGGGCGGTGGCAGCACTGCAGCGTGTGTTGCCGCGGGTCGCGGAGAACATCAAAGCCCTCGTACACGAGGCACACGTTGCGCTCGAGGGGACGCTCGAGTGGCAATTTGAGCGAGAGCGGGCCGAGCGGGCCGTGCGCGGCGTGTATGGCGTCATCAGCGTGCGTAACTCCATCCGTCTTGAACCGCGACTCTCCGCGACCGAGCTGAAGCGGCAGATCGAGGACGCGTTCCGGCGCAGCGCCGCGGTCGACGCGCAGCAGATCACCGTCGAGACGCGTGGTGCCGAGGTCACGCTGCGCGGCGAAGTGCGCTCCTGGACTGAACACGATGAGGCGCAGCGAACGGCATGGTCAGCGCCCGGCGTGAGGAGCGTGAGGAACGAGATTACGGTACGAACCTGACTAGCGCATAGTGCTGCGCAGCATCGGGCGCAGTTCCCCAAGCGGGCGGGTATTGAGCACGTCGCCTTTCCTGACCCAGGCACGCCTTGCCTGGCGCACGCCATTTTCTATCACCCCGAGCTGATCGGTTGAGTGGGCATCGCTCGCAATGCTCAACAGGACGCCTCGGTCGCGGGCCGATTTTGCATGGATGTCGTCGAGGTCGAGCCGCAGCGGCTGGGCGTTGATCTCGAGGTAGCAGGGGCGCGCGCGGGCCGCCTCGAGCACCCGCTCGAAATCGAGCGCGTACGCCGCTCGTTCACCGAGCAACCGGCCAAAGGGATGCGCGAGCACCGAAACGCACGGACGCTCCAGTGCGCGCAGCACCCTCGCCGTCTGCTTTGCCGCCGGGAGATTGAACTGCGTGTGCACGGCGCCGATCACGAGATCAAGGCGCCGCAGTACGCTGTCGGGGAGCGCGAGGCGGCCATCTTCGAGTATGTCAACCTCCGCGCCCTTGAGGATGGTGAAGTCCGCGGCGGTACTATTGAGTGCATCGATGGCGTCGATCTGCTGCGCCAGCCGCCCGGCATCGAGCCCGTGCGTCACGCCAACATGCTTGGAGTGATCTGTGATCGCGATGTAGCGCAGACCCCGTGCCCTCGCCGCGGCAACCATCTCCTCGAGTGAGTTACCGCCATCCGATGCACTGGTATGCACGTGCAGGTCGCCGACGAGATCAGCGAGCTCGATCAGCTTCGGCAGCTCATCTCGCTCGGCTGCCTCGATCTCGCCGCGGTCTTCGCGTAGCTCGGGCGGTATCCAGGGAAGTCCCAGGGCGGCAAACAACTCTTCCTCGGTTTTACCGGCGATGCGCCTTTTCCCCTTGAAGAGTCCGTACTCGCTGAGCTTGTAGCCGCGCTCCTGCGCGCGGCGGCGCAGGTGGATGTTGTGGTCGCGGCTGCCCGTGAAATAGTGCAGAGCCGAGCCGAAGCTCTCGGGCCGCAGCACTCGAAAGTCCACCTGCAGCCCGTTGCGCAGCGTGCCCGAGGCCTTGGTTGCGCCGCTCGCGCTCAGGTGATCGAGATCAGAGTAGCCCCCGAACGCTTTGGCAAGATCGATCGCGCGGCGGCAACAGATGAGGATATCGAGGTCACCCACCGTATCGCGGCCCCTGCGGTAGCTGCCGGCGATCTCCGCGCGATCCACCCCCGGCAAGGACTGCAGGAATTTCACGAGCGGCCGCGCATACTGACTCGCGATTGCGAGAGGCAACCGTCGCCCGGGATGACTCACCCGGTCCGCCAAGGCAGCGCTGAGTTGCGCGAGGATTCCCGGACCGAATCCTTTGAGGGCGCCCAACCGCTTGGCGGCAAGCGCGCGCCCGAGATCATCGATGCTGCGCACCTTGCCCTCGATGAACAGCGTGCGCACCCGCACTGGACCGAGGGCCGGCAGGGCAAGCAGCTCCCGCACCCCGGGTGGGGTGTGGCGTCGCTGCTGCTCGAGCGCCTGGCAGCGCCCCGTGCGCAGCAATTCCGCGATCTTGCCGGCGAGATCACTGCCGACGCCCGGCAACCCTGCAAACTCCTCCGTGCCCCGCATCGAACTGAGCTCGCGCGAGAGGCCGCGGATCACCTGGGCGGCGCGCCGATAGGCACGGATGCGAAAGGCGTTCTCGCCCTCAATCGCGAGCAGGTCCGCCATCTCGTCGAAGACCGCCGCAACGTCCTCGTTGTGAAGGGTGACGGCGGGCCAATCGCCCCCTGCCCGGGAGCTGTCGTCCGAGGAGCGAGGCTTCGCGGGCGAACCCCCTGCACTTACCCGCTGCGCTCTGCCGACGGCGCGTGCCATGGACGTTGCGAATCTGTCCTAGGACAGGACGTGCGCGACGACCGTGGCAATCGCCAGCAAGATCAGGGCGAGGAGCAATACCAGCGTCAAATGTCGTGCGTGTGCTTTCATCGCGCATTTCCCGCGCCGAAAGCGGGCTGCGTGGCAAAACTAGCGCCGATAAAGGCGCCGCGAAATGCGTACTGTCCGCGCGCGTATGCCAGTACCACACACGCGGACGCTCGACCCGCGCGGCCGGTAGGTAAAGATCCCGATAGGCCGGCGGTCTCACGTGCGCATAGCCTCCCGAGGCGCCGCAGCTGGAGCCTCATGTCCGCCTCGCCCGAGCAGAGCCTCTCTCAATTCATCTGGCAGACGCGCTATCGCGACGCTTTGGCACGTCCCGCCGAGGCGACGCTCGACGACACCTGGAAGCGCGTTGCCGCGGCCGTTGCCGCGATCGAGCGTGAGCCGGCTTATTGGGCCGAGCGCTTTCTGCGGGTATTGCGGAATTTCCGCTTCCTGCCCGGTGGGCGGATCGTGGCCGGGGCCGGCACCTCGCGCCGCGTGACGCTTTGCAACTGCTTCGTGATGGGTCTGATCGAGGATTCGATCGAAGGCATATTCGAGGCGCTCAAAGAAGGTGCCCTCACCATGCAGGAAGGCGGTGGGGTCGGCTATGACTTCTCGACGCTGCGCCCCCGCGGCGCGCGGGCGCGCGCTACCGGCATGGTGGCTTCGGGGCCCGTGGCATTCATGCACGTGTGGGATGCGATGTGCGCGACGATCCTCTCTACCGGAGCGCGTCGTGGGGCAATGATGGCGACACTGCGCTGCGATCATCCGGATATCGAGGAGTTCATAGACGCCAAACGGCACCCGGACTCCCTGCAGCACTTCAATATTTCGGTTCTGGTTACCGATGCCTTCATGAAGGCGATCGGCGATGACGCCGCATGGCCCCTGGTCTTCCCCACACATGAGCTCGATGAGCAAGGCAACGGCAGCTATCTCGATCGCACCTGGAGCGGCCAGCGGGCGCCGGTCAGGTGTGCGGTACAGCGAACGCTCGGGGCGCGCGAGCTGTGGAAGCGGCTTTGTGACAGCGCCTGCGAATGCGCGGAACCGGGCGTGCTCTACATCGATCACGTCAACGCGGCGAACAATCTCGCGTACTGCGAGACGCTGAGCGCCACCAATCCGTGTGCCGAAGAACCTTTGCCGCCTTTCGGCGCCTGCAATCTCGGTTCGCTCAACCTCACCGCGTTCGTGCTCGAGCCCTTCACGCCGGGGGCGCGCCTCGATGAAGTGGCGCTCAGCGAAACGGCGAAACTCGCCGTGCGCTTTCTCGACAACGTCATAGACATCTCGCGCTTTCCGCTCCTGCGCCAGCGCGAGCAGGCGCATCGCACGCGCCGAATCGGCCTCGGTGTTACGGGACTCGCCGACGCACTCGTCATGCTCGGGCTGCGCTACGGTGAGGAAGCCGGGCGTGAGGTGGCGGCAGACGTTATGCGCCGGATACAAGATGCGGCCTATGCAACCTCGGTCGAGCTCGCGCGCGAGCGCGGGCCGTTTCCGGCCTTCGATCGTCAGCAATACGCGGCGCGCCCCTTTATCAAGCGGCTACCGGCGGCGGTGCAGGCTGGCATAGAGCGGGAGGGGATACGCAACAGTCACCTCCTCGCCATCGCCCCCGCGGGGACCATCAGCCTGCTCGCGGGCAATGTGAGCAGCGGTATCGAGCCTGTGTTCGGAATCGAAGCACTCCGTCGCGTGCGCAATGGCGATGGCACGCTGCGCGAGTTCCACCTCACCGACTACGCCTACGATGCCTGGCGGGCACGGCAACCCGTACAGCCGGCGTTCTCTGACCTCTTCGACGACTTCGAGACAGTCTCCGCGCGAGCGCAGCTGCTGATGCAGGCGGCTCTGCAGCCTTACGTCGACGGCGCGATTGCCAAGACGATCAGACTTGG
>DASPTE010000002.1:0-8592 GCA_035623585.1 Steroidobacteraceae bacterium
GAGAGACGTAACGGCGAAAGGTCTGTCGCAGCACCTCTTCGCGTCGGCGGATTTCGGCTTCCAGCTGAGCTACCGCGGTTTTCCTGCGCAGCGTCCCTGCGCGCATCAGGGCCTCGATGTGGGCCCTGAGAGGCTCGTCGAGCGGCACCAATTCCCTCAGGGAAATTATCTGGTTAGGCCCAAGACTATCACACCCGCATTAAGTGTGTGATGTAACTGACGCACCCGAAGACACGGCCGTGCGCGGCGCGGATTGTTGCGAGGGAGAGATGATCAGCTGTTGGTTGGGTCGGTCGGATTCGCCGGGCGCTTTGCGCCTTGAGCGCCGCGCAGCCGATAGACGGTGAGCACTATGCCGACGAGGAGAAAGACGGTGGCGAACAGCATGTCACCGCGTTGGTATGCGCGATACGCAAGCGCGAGCCAGAAGACGAGGAGGACCACACTAACGATGGCAGGCATGAGCCGCTCCTGGAGCGATCGTTAACCTAACTTTAACTTAACTCGCCCGCGAACCCGCTCCCGGCCTGTCTCCCGCTGAGCGGAGCAGGGATAAAGATGTATCCGCTCTAGCCCTGCGCCGGCGGGGGCGGTTGATCCGTAGCGCCCCCGGGCGGTGAAGTCGGGGCGGGGGGCGGTGGTGCTTCTGAGGGTCCGTTGTCGGGCTCGCGCGGCGGGGCACTCGAGGGTGCACTCGTCGGAGCGCTCGGTGCTGCACTCTCCGGTGCGCTCTCGGGTGCGCTGGCGGGGGCAGTCGGTGTGGGTTCGGGCGCAGCACTTCCGGCAGCACTGGGGGGTGGCGACACGGCGGGAGCCGCTGAGCCTGCCTGCGCGAGCACCACGGAGTCGATCACATACTGGTGTTCAAAGACGACGCAGTAACCGTTGTAGTCCCAGCGGGTGATTGGCGGCTGACCGACCGCCGCGTGGCGCGTGAGGGGAGCACCAAAGCGCTTCTCGACCTCATCCATGGTGGAGCCGCGTTGTGGCATTTCGGCCGGCGTCTGGCTCACATCGATGTTCATCTCGAGCGTCTCACCACCGCTCGCAGGGGGATCAGCGATCGCGGTACCCGCGATGGTGCAAGCGCCAAGCAGCGCCGCGAGAAGTCGCGTTTGCATCCGTAATCTCTCCCTCGGAAATCGGAGCGGACTATAGCTCTCTATAACGCCGGGGAGAATCTGTAAAAGGCACGCCGCAACGCCGTTTTGTGACGTGCGTCTGAAATCAGCGGCACTTGTGGTTAAATCCCGACGATGTTTCACCCCCTGTCGATCTATGTGGGCCTGCGTTACGTGCGCGCGCGCTCCCACAAGTTTTTCGTGTCTTTCATTACCTGGGCGTCGCTCGTCGGGGTTGCGGTCGGCGTCGCGGCGCTCATCGTCATTCTCTCGGTGATGAATGGCTTTGAAGCGGAGCTGCGCGCGCGGCTGCTATCACTTGGCGCCGAAGTACGGGTAGGGGCAGCGCCCGCTGAGCAGGCGTCGCCACCCGATGGCGCGGACTGGGAGCGCGCCGCGCACAGCGCTGCCAACGCTCGCGGGGTTACGAGCGTCGCGCGTTATCTCGAGCTTCAGGTGCTCGCCGTGCGCCATCAGGGAATGCAGCCGGTGCTCCTGCGTGGCATCGATCCCGCCGCATCCTCGAGCAAGGCAGAGCTTGGCCCCGCGATCGTTCAGGGAAGGCTCACGGATCTCAGTCCGGGATCCGAGCATGTGATCGTGGGCGCGGTGATCGCCGAGCGGCTTGGACTCGCCCCGGGGGACGCGCTGACGCTGCTCGTGCCGGGCATCGCCGCCGATGGCACCCCATCGCCGCGGCTCCGCGAGGTTCATGTCGCGGGAATTTTCGAAGTGGGCATCCCGGATCACGATGCCAACCTCATCTTCGCCGACCTCGAGGACGTGCGTGCGCTGAGCCCCGCAGGCAGCGCACGCGAGGGGCTGCAGGTGCGCTTGAGCGATGTGTTCGCGGCTCCCGCTGCGGCGGCTGAGCTGCGCGGCCTCTTGCCGAAGAACTTCGTGGTCCGCGACTGGACCGTGGACAACGCTAATTATTTTCGGGCGATCCGCATCGAAAAAACCATGATGTCGCTGATCCTGCTCCTGATCGTCGCGGTCGCGGCCTTCAACATCGTCGCGATGCTCGTGATGGTGGTCACCGATAAGCGTACCGATATCGCCATCATGCGTACCTTCGGCACAGCGCCCGAACGCGTGATGGGCATCTTCATCACCCAGGGGCTCGTGATCGGCTGGCTGGGTGTCGCACTCGGCCTCGCGCTCGGACTCACGCTCGCCTTCCACGTCGACACCATTGTCCCCTTCCTTGAGCGCACCTTCGGTTTCCAGATCATGGACTCGGACGTTTACTACATCACCGCGATCCCCTCCGAGGTGCACTGGGCGAACGTCGGGGTCATCGCGCTCGCCGCGCTCCTCCTCACCGCGCTCGCCACCGTGTACCCGGCGCTGCGCGCCGCACGCACGGCGCCCGCCGAAGCGCTGCGCTACGAGTAGCCATGAACGCCTACGAATGGCTGATCGGCACCCGTTATCTGCGCTCGACTCACCGTCGGGGTTTCGTGTCCTTCGTCGCGCTCATGTCGGTGTGCGGGCTCACGCTCGGTGTCGCGACCCTCATCGTGGTGCTTTCGGTCATGAACGGCTTCGAACGCGAACTGCGCACCCGCATTCTCGCGGTCACCGCACACGCCACGATCACCGGGCCGAGCGCTCTCACGGACTGGCCTGAACTGCAGCGCACGGTACGCAACGCGGCCGGCGTCGAGGCCGCGGTCCCCTACATCGAGAGCCAGGCGATGCTCGCCCACGGCCCAACCCTCGCAGGCGCAGAGCTGCGCGGGGTGCTCCCGGAGGAGGAGCGTGCGGCGACCGGACTTGCGCAGCACCTGATTTCAGGACAACTCGCGGATCTGAGCGACGGCGCCTACCGCATCATCCTCGGTGATGCGCTTGCCGCGGAGCTCGATGCCCACGTGGGCGACACCCTGGTCGTCATCGCGCCCGAGGGCACGGCGACCCCCACCGGCGTCATGCCGCGCATGCGTCGTTTTGTGGTTGCGGGCCTCTTCCACTCCGGTATGTATGAGTTCGATCGGGGCCTAGCGCTCGTGCACATGGCCGATGCTGCGCGGCTCTTTCGCTTCGGCGAGGGCGTGAGCGGGCTGCGGCTTGCGTTTGCAGATCCCTTGCGCGCGCCATCCCTCGTGCGCAGCATTGCGCGCTCGCTTGGGCGTCCCGGCGTTTTTTACACATCCGACTGGACCGAGGATCATGCGAACCTGTTCCGCTCCATCGAAATCACCAAATCGCTGCTCTTCGTGATCCTTCTCATGCTGATCGCGGTCGCCGCCTTCAACATCGTCGCGACCCTCGTCATGATCGTGAAGGAGAAGCAATCCGACATCGCCATTTTGCGCACCCTCGGCGCGCTGCCCAAGAACGTGCTCCTCGTCTTCGGCGTGCAGGGACTTCTCATCGGGCTTGCAGGCACGCTCCTTGGTGCGCTCCTCGGCACGCTCCTCGCCCACAACCTCGAGACGCTGGTGCATGCGCTCGAGCGCCTCGTCGGCACGCAGTTTCTCGATGCGCGCGTCTACAACATGAGTGACCTGCCCGCCTACGTGGAGGGCGCGGACGTGTTAAGAGTCTGCACGGTCGCGTTCCTCCTCTGCCTGCTCGCGAGCATCTACCCGGCGTGGCGCGCCTCGCGCACCGCGCCCGCCGAGGCCCTGCGACATGAGTGAACCGGTTCTCGAAGCACGCGAGGTACGCAAGAGTTTCCGCCAGGGTCCGGTCGTGCTGCCGGTGCTCGAGGGCGTGAATCTGAGCGTCGGTGCTGCGGAGCGCGTGGCGATCGTAGGGGCTTCGGGCTCGGGGAAGACGACGCTCTTGCAGATCCTCGGCGGCCTCGATCGGCCGAGCGCCGGCGAGGTGTTGGTTTCGGGACGCAACATTCACGACCTGAGCGAGAGCGAGCGGGGCAGGCTCCGCAACCGAACGCTCGGCTTCATCTACCAGTTCCACCATCTATTGCCCGAGTTCTCGGCGCTCGAGAATGTCGCCATGCCACTCCTTGTGCGGCGCACTCAGGTCGCCGCGGCGCGCGCCGCCGCGCGCGCGCTGCTCGAGCGTGTCGGGCTCGGCGAGCGACTCGATCATCGCCCCCATCAGCTCTCGGGCGGGGAGCGGCAGCGGGCGGCGGTCGCGCGTGCGCTCGTCACGGCCCCAGCCGTCGTGCTTGCCGATGAACCGACGGGCAACCTCGATGGCGTGAACGCGGAGGCGGTGTTTGCGCTCATGCTGGAGCTCAATCGCGAGCGCGGCACGAGTCTCGTGGTCGTGACGCACGATCTGAGGCTCGCGAACCGCATGGATCGGGTGTACGAGCTCGATCAGGGGACGCTCAAAGTGCACGCCTAACGCGCGGCGGTTGCAGGCAGGACGTGGCGGTTGCGGTAGCGGCTCGTGACGCGCCAGCGCCAGATCATTTCAAACACGGCCCAGCCGAGGATGCCCGCGAGGAGCGCGCACACGAGACAGCCGGCGAAAAACGGCTCCCAGATCGGCGCGAGCGCGTGACGGAACCATCCAAAGGTGGGTACGAAGCGGAAGTGGTGCGGTGGACTATGTAGGAGTGCCGCCCCGACCCGGTAGGCGAAGTAGTAAGCCGGCACTGCCGTAAAGGGATTGAGCAGGAAAGTGGTGCCGCAGGCCACCGGCACGTTGAGCCGCCAGGTGACGGCGATCACGCTCGCAAGCACGAGGTGCACGGGCAGCGGCACAAAGCACACCGCGAGCCCCACCCCGAACGCGCTTGTGACGCCACGCCGATGCAGCGCCCAAAGATGGGGGTCCGCGAGCCGCTCGCCAAAGGGCTTGAGGAACCAGCGGTCCTTGAGTGTCTGCGGGGCGGGCAGGACCCGTTGCAAGAATCGGCGGGACATGGGGGCTTGCGACTCTACCAGAAGGCCCCCGGGCCCGATGTGCGCTCCGTATGGCCCTTGCGACAGGCTTCCTTGAGCGCTTCTGGCCCTCGGGTATTATGCCGCCCGGTACTTGCCGCTCCTTGGGGTCGCTTAGGATGTGGGAAATAGTGCGGGCCGGCGGCCCGCTGATGTGGCCGATTATCCTGTGCTCGATCACCGCGGCGGCGATCATTCTCGAGCGCCTGTGGACGCTGCAGGACAAGCGCGTGTTACCGCGCGGGCTCCCGCAGCGGGTTTGGCAGCTGATCGAATCGAACCAGATCAATGACAAGGTGATCGGCGCGCTCGAGCAGAACTCGCCCCTCGGGCGCTTGCTTGCCACCGGGCTCGCCAACCGACATCGTCCGCGCGAGATCCTCATGGAGCGGCTCGAGGACACCGGACGCCACGTGGTGCACGAACTCGAGCGCTTCCTCAATACGCTCGGTACGATCGCCGGCGTTTCCCCGCTCCTCGGGCTGCTCGGCACCGTTACCGGCATCATCCGCGCGTTCAACGCCATCCAGGCGGGGGGCATCGGCGACCCGCGGGCGCTCTCGGGCGGCATTGCCGAAGCCCTGATTGCGACTGCCGCCGGACTCTGCGTTGCGATTCCCGCTCTCATCTCTTACCGTTATTTGCGCGGGCGCGTCGAGGGCATCGTCGTCGAGATGGAGAAGCAGGCGATTCGCATGGCGGATGCGCTCGAGGCCGCGCGCGGGCGCGAGCAGCGCCCCGCTGCCGATGACACGCTGCGCGAGCGGCAGGTGCGCGCGGTGTGAACCTCAAGCCCCGACGCCACGAAGAGCCCGAGATCAATGTCGTCTCGTTGATCGATGTGGTGCTGCTGCTGGTCGTGTTCTTCATTCTCTCGGCCAAATTCACTGACGAGGGCCGCTTGCGGGTGCACCTGCCGCAGGCGAGCGCGGTGCCCACCGAGAGACTCGCCACCGAACCGCTCGTCGTCAGCGTGACGGCACAGGGCGGGTATCTCGTCAATCAGCACGAGCTCATCAACGCAAGTCCCGAGACCCTGCGGGCGGCGCTGCTCAAGGAGGCGGGCGAAAACCGCTCGCTGCACGTCACGCTGCGCGCCGATGCGCACGCCACCCATCAGGCGGTCATCACCGCGATGGACGTGCTCGGCAGGCTCGGCTTTTCCGAAATCAGCATCGCGACCGTCAAGCAAGAGCCCTCGAGCGCACCTTGAACGACATCAACCGCCCCGGCGCCGCGACGCACCGCGCGCAGCAACTTCTCGGCGGCGGTGCCCTCAAGGCGTACCGGCGGCTTCTCGGTTATCTCGCCCCGTACCGCGGCCACTTCATCCTTGGCATCCTCGGCGGGGCGCTGTTCGCGGCCACCATGTGGAGTTTTGCGCTCCTCGCCAAGAAGTTGGGCGATGGCACCTTCACGCAACGCGACCCGCGCACCATCGTCTGGATACCCGTCGCTGTCGTTGTAATTTTCCTCTTCCGCGGGATCGGGGACTTCACCCAGATCTATTTCATGGGTTATGTCGGCCGGCACATTGTCAACCGCCTGCGGCGCGAGGTGTTCCGCCATATCCTCGAACTCCCGATCGGGTATTTCGACCGCAGCTCGGCCGCATCACTCCTGACGCGCCTCACTTACAACAGCGAGCAAATCGGGCAAGCCGCGACCGACTCGGTCGTGATCATCGTGCGCACCACGCTCACGATCTTCGCTTCGATCGCGTTTCTGCTTTGGGTGAACGCGCGTCTGACCGCGATCGCGCTCGTGATGGGTCCACTCGTCGGCTGGCTCGTGTCGGTCATCAACTCGAAGTTCCGCCGCTACAGCCACCGCATCCAGGACTCGATGGGCGATGTGACACGCGTCGCCAAGGAGGCTTTCGAAGCGCCGCGTCTCATCAAGGTGTACAACGCCGAGGAGCATCTCAGCCGGCAGTTCGATGCAGTGAATGCGCACAATTTGCGCTCCAACATGAAGCTGGTGCTCACCCGCGGAGTTTCGAATCCGACGGTGCAGCTCGTGACCGCCGTTGGACTCGCGTTCGTGCTCTCGATCGCGATCGCCGACACCATTCACGGACGCATGGGCATGGGGGCGCTGCTCGGATTCTTCACCGCACTCGTGACCATCGCCCAGCCGCTGCGCGAGCTCGTCGGAGTGGCGGCGCCCGTACAGCAGGGCATCGCCGCGGCACAGGGCATCTTCGAACTCCTCGACCAACCCGCCGAGGTGCGCGGTGGCAGTCACCACGTGCGGCGCGTGCGCGGGGCGGTCCAGTTTGAGCACGTATATTTTTCCTACGCGAGCAGCGCGGCGATGGCGGCGGCGGGCGGCAAGGCCCCGGTGGCCGCGCTCACCGATGTGTCGCTCGAGGTGCCGGCCGGAGAGAGCCTCGCGATCGTCGGCCGCTCGGGAAGCGGTAAATCTACCCTCGTCAATCTCCTGCCGCGTTTCTATGACGTGACCGCCGGCAGCGTCCGCATCGACGATCACGACGTGCGCGAGTATGAGCTGCGGAACCTGCGCGCGCAGATCGCGCTCGTGAGCCAAGACGTCGTGCTCTTCAACGACACGATTCGCAACAACATCGCCTTCGGGAGTGACGTCCCCGAGGCGGAGATCGAGCGCGCGGCGCAGGCCGCGCATGTGCTCGAGTTCGCGTACAGCCAGCCCGCAGGCCTCGATACGCTCGTAGGCGACCGCGGCATGCTGCTCTCGGGCGGGCAGCGCCAGCGCATCGCCATCGCCCGGGCACTCCTTAAGGATGCGCCGATCCTGATCCTCGATGAGGCCACGTCCTCCCTCGACACCGAGTCCGAGCGTCACATCCAGGCAGCCCTCGCCCAATTAGTCCGTGATCGCACCACGTTCATCATCGCCCACCGCCTCTCGACCGTTGAGCAGGCCGACCGCATCATCGTGCTCGATGCGGGCGAGATCGCCGAGAGCGGCACGCACGCGGAGCTGCTCTCGCACGGGGGGCTGTACGCCCAGCTGTACCGGCTGCAGTTCTCGGATTGAAAGTGCCGCAGCCGATGCGGCGCTGGCTGACGGAGCTCTGGTATCGCGACTCGCCATGGGCCTGGCTTCTGCAACCTCTCGCTTCGCTCTACGCAGCTCTTACGCAGCTGCGCGCGCGCGCCTACGCTCAAGGATGGCTCGCGAGCGAGCGCGTAGGCGTGCCCGTAGTCGTGGTCGGCAATCTCACCGTTGGCGGCACGGGCAAGACACCGCTCACCATCTACCTGGCACGGGCGCTGAGCGCCAAGGGACTTAGGGTCGGCATCGTCTCGCGCGGTTACCCGAGCCGCGAGCGGGGGGTGCGCCGTGTTGCGCCCGGTTCTGACTGGCGTGCGGTGGGCGATGAGCCACTCATTCTTGCGCGCCAAAGCGCCTGTCCTACCGTCGTCGCTCCCGATCGCGTGGCCGCCGCGCGCACCCTCGTTGCCGAGGGGGTCGGGGTGATTCTCGCCGACGATGGACTGCAGCACCTGCGCCTCGCGCGCGATTGCGAGATCGTCGTGATTGATGGTGGGCGCGGCTTCGGCAACGGTCGCGTGTTGCCCGCGGGCCCCTTGCGTGAGCCGTTGGGCCGCCTCGGCCGC
>DASPTE010000020.1:0-9857 GCA_035623585.1 Steroidobacteraceae bacterium
TCTCTTTGCGCTCGAGCGCAAGCGGGCGCTGCCGCGCTTCCCGCGTCGCATTGCCGTCGTGACCTCCCCGAGCGGCGCAGCACTCCACGACGTCCTGCACATACTCGCCCTGCGTTATCCGCCTGCGGCGGTGCTCATCTATCCGGCCGCCGTGCAGGGAACGGCCGCCGTGCCTTCGTTGGTTGCCGCACTCGGCAGAGCCTCGACACGCGCCGAATGCGATGTGCTCATCCTCGCGCGCGGCGGGGGCTCGCTCGAAGATCTCTGGGCCTTTAACGACGAACGCGTGGCGCGCGCGATCCACGCCTGTGCGCTCCCGGTCGTCTCGGGCGTGGGTCACGAAATCGACTTCACCATCGCGGACCTGGTCGCGGACGCACGCGCGCCGACTCCCTCGGCAGCCGCGCAGCTGGTGACGCCCGATCGCCAGGCGCTCCTCGATGGCCTGACGAGCCGCGCGCAGCGGCTCGATGCACTCATGCGCGCGGGGCTACGCACCCACGGCGCGCGTCTTACGGCGACCGAACGGCGACTCGGTGTTGCGCATCCTGGGGTGCGTCTTGAGCAGCAGGCGCAGCGCCTCGACGATCTCACGCAGCGCCTGACGGGCGCGCTGCAGGTGCGCTTGCACCGCGACCGCGGCTCGCTCAGCGAGCGCTTTGCACGCCTCACGCATGCCACGCCCGAGCACCTTATCCGCGAGTATCGGCTGCGGCACCAGGACCTTCATGGGCGACTGCGCCACGCCGCGAGGGGTGACGTGGCGCGCGCCGAGCATCGCCTCGCGCTCGCCGAACGTGCGCTGAACGCCGTCAGTCCGCTTGGGACCCTCGCGCGCGGCTTCGCCATCGTGAAGCGCGCTGACGGCTCGATCGTGACCGACGCTGCAACGCTCGCGGTCGGGGAGGCGATCGAGGCGCGTCTCGCGCGCGGCAGTCTCACCGCGCGGGTGGCCACGACGAAGCCCGAGCAGTAGTGTGGGCGGCACGGCGAGAATCGGGGCAGCGCGCCGAGTTGGGAGCGCCGCCGCCGCAGTAGCAGCGATAGCCCCCGCGTGGGCGCTCGCCGCCGCAACGCCTGCGGCGCCCGATCTCCCCGCGGCTCCCGCGCCCTTACCCCAGCAGGAACGCGTGCCGGGCGGAGTGGTTCTGCTGAGTCTCGGAGCCGCCGCGGGACACGCGCCCGCGGTGACATTCGATGACCGCAGAGTCCTCGTACTCGAGAGCGCGGGGCAGTGGCTCGCCGTCATCGGCATCCCGCTCGCACAAGTGCCAGGTCCCGCCGCGGTGGAAGTGCACGAGGGTGCGCGCGCGCGCACGGTTGGGTTCGAGATCGCCGAGAAGCAGTATGCCGTGCAGCACCTCACCGTGCCGCCCGCGCAGGTGGATCTCTCCGCCGAGGATCTCGCGCGCGTTGAGCGCGAGCGGCCGCGGATAGCGAAAGCAGTCAGTACGTTTTCCGATCATCCGCCCGATACGCTGCAGCTCGTGCAGCCCGTCGCCGGCATTCGCTCGAGCTCCTACGGAATGCGAAGAGTGTTCAACGATGAGCCCCGCAATCCCCACAGCGGCATGGACATCGCTGCGGATCTGGGCACCCCGGTCGCGGCTGCCGCTGATGGGCTCGTGCTCGATACCGGGAGCTTCTTCTTCAACGGCAACACGGTGTTCCTCGATCACGGTGGCGGTCTCATCACGATGTATTGCCATCTGAGCAAGATCGGGGTGCGGCCGGGCGAGGAAGTCAAGGCGGGGACCATCATCGGCAAAGTCGGCGCCACGGGTCGCGTCACCGGACCGCACCTGCATTTCGGTGTGGCGTTGAATGCCACTTTTGTGGATCCGGCGTTGTTTCTCCCCGCGCCGGCCCCGCTCCCGGCTGACACGCATGGAAATCCACGCTGAGGGCGCACGGGATGCCGCGTTCATGCGCGCAGCGCTCGAGCGTGCCGTCGACGCCGGCCGCGCGGGCGAGGTGCCCGTCGGAGCGGTACTCGTGCGCGGCGACGAGATCATCGCGCGTGGGGGCAACGCGCCCATTGCGCGCGACGATCCAACCGCCCACGCTGAGATCGAAGCGCTGCGCGAGGGCGGCCGGGCGCTCGCAAGCTACCGCCTCACCGACACGACGCTCTACGTAACGCTGGAACCCTGTGTCATGTGTGCCGCCGCACTTGTGCACGCGCGCGTGCGCCGGGTGGTATTCGGCGCCTGGGATCCGCGTGGCGGCGGCGCGGGCAGCATCGTCAACGTGTTCACGCTTCCTGGGCTCAACCACCGGGTTGACGTGTTTGGCGGGGTGCTGATGGAGGAGTGCTCGCGGCTACTCGAGGATTTCTTCGCTGCGCGCCGCGAGTGACGCGGAGGGACGCTCCGGGGGCTCCTCAGGGGATCGGGTTCGGCACCTCGAGCACATTGCTGAACGCATCAGTTGCGTTCGCCGCCGAGCTTCCTCCCGAGGCAGCGCTCTCACCCGGCTGCCACTCGAGGAGGGTGAGATAGCGCTGAATGCGCTCGACGTACTGCACCGGCTCCCAACCGCGGGCGTAGCCGTGCTTGGCGCGCTCCGCCCAGCGCTCGCTCGCCAGCAGCGGCAGGCGCTTGCGCACCTCCTCCCAGGAGTCCTGATTCTTGCCGGCAGCCTGCGTGATGACGCGTGCATCTTCGACGTGCGCGAAGCCGATGTCGTAGGCGGCGAGGGTGAACCAGGTGCGGTCGGGCTCGGGGATGTGATCGGGGATCATCTCGCGGACCTGTGCGAGGTAGCGTGCGCCGCCAAAAATGCTGTCTTGCGGATTGGTGCGGTCCTTGACCCCAAGCGCCTGCGCGGTGCGGGAGGTGAGCATCATGACGCCCATCGCCCCCGTGCCCGATGTGGCGCGCGGCTCCCATTTCGATTCCTGGTAGCCGACCGCCGCGAGCAGCCGCCAATCCAGTCCCGATTGCGCCGCGGCCTGCTCGAACCAGGCGCGATATTGCGGCAGACGATCGCCAACGTGCGTCTGGAACTCGAGCGATTCCTCGTAGGCGAAGCGGCGCGCATCGCCTGATGAGGATTGCAGGATCTGCACGAGCCGTCCGGAGTCGGCGATGTCGTGAAAGAACGCATCGACGCTCGCGAGGAGCTCGGGCTGATCGCGTCGTACGATCCACTGCAGCGGTCGCTCCTCGGGCAGGGCGAAGCCGACCAGCACGTTCGGGTAGAGGTGATGGGCGAAGGAGAATTCACGCGCGTCGATGATCGCGTAGTCGGCTTCTCCTGCATCCACATCCTCGACCGGATCGGCGGAGCTCGGTGCGGTTTCGGTCCACTTGAGGCCGGGGGCGACCGTGCTCTTGAGCTTCGCGAGGATGCGCTCCTGGGGACTTCCGGCACGCACCGCGAGTTTCGCTGACTCGAGCTGCAGTGTTTCGCGCGGCTGAACGCCGGTGCGCGCATAGACCACGAACTGCGGGACCACTGCGTAAGGCTCGGCGGCATCACCGACGTGGAGCCACTCGGGCGTATTACTGAGCGCCGCCGCGGCGATGTCGGCGCGGCCGGCCTCGAGCTCGGCCTGCATGGCGCGCTCGTTAGCGACCGGATACATGTTGAGCCGTACCCCGAGACGGGCGGCGTAGGCGCTCGCGAGCTCGAATTCGAGTCCCTCCGGGCCCTGCGCACCAAGGTAGTAGCAGGTCGGAAGATTCAGCGTGACGACGCGCAGCTCTCCGCGCGCGCGAATCTCATCGATTGCCGAGGATTCGCTCGGGACACACGCGGCAAGATGCACGGCCACGACCCCGAGGGCGCTGACAGCCAGTATGCGCACGAGCCTCCGCTCACGATGGGGCCTTTCCGCTAGAATAGCAGGCTCGCAAAAAGTCGCAGTCGAACGACTCGGAGAGGTACCGAAGCGGTCATAACGGCGCCGACTCGAAATCGGATGGTCGGGTTAAACCGGCACGTGGGTTCGAATCCCACCCTCTCCGCCATTCAGTTTTTTCCAAATGTAATGCCCAATTTCTCGCGCCGGCGCGAGTGAAGTAACATCGCGCGCCGCCGCCTACAGCTGCACCATTGGGGAAACAAGGAATCACAATCATGAGGATCAGGACTTGGTTTTTGCCTCTCGCTCTCCTCGCCACGCTCGGACTCGCCGCTTGCTCTAAACAAGCGAGCGAGCCAACTGCTTCCACGAAGGCTGCGAACCAGCCGGGCGTCGAGCAGGCAGTGAGCGATGCGGTCGACGCCTACATCTACGGCTATCCGCTCGTCACCATGGATATGACGCGCAAGCGGCTCACGAACGTCGCCACCGCCAACGAGAAGGCGGGCTATGCGCCGATGGGGCAGCTCGCGAAGCTGCGAACCTACCCGCCGGTCGATGATCACGCCGTAACCGCTCCGAACGCCGACACCCTTTACACGATGGTGTGGCTCGATGTCTCGCAGGAGCCCTGGGTCTTCAGCATTCCGGACATGGGCGATCGCTACTACCTCATGCCGATGCTCGATGGCTGGACCGATGTTTTCCAGGTCCCCGGCAAACGCACGACCGGTGGCAAGGCGCAGAGCTATGCGATCACAGGTCCCGGATGGTCCGGGACGCTGCCTGCGGGTGTTACGGAATACAAATCCCCGACCGGCATCGTCTGGATCTTGGGGCGCATCTACTGCACTGGCACGCCCGATGACTACGCCAAGGTGCACGCGCTGCAGGACAAATTCTCGGTCGTGCCGCTGAGCTCTTATGGCAAGCCGTACACGCCGGTGCCGGGTGTTGTGGACAACAATTTCGACATGAAGGGCGCGGTACGCGATCAGGTCAACGCACTGAGCGTCGACGATTATTTCAACTACCTCGCAAAGCTCATGAAGACGAATCCGCCCGCGGCCGCGGACAGCGCGCTGCTCGCGAAGATGGCCAACATCGGCATCGTGCCGGGACAGGATTTCGATCCGGGCAAACTTGGCGCCTTCGACAAGGAAGCCATCAGGGCGGTCCCGAAGCTCGCGCAGGTGAAGATTCTCGAGTACTTCAAGAAAGACGTGACGCCGACGAATGGCTGGGAGTACCTCACCGAAAATATCGGCGTGTACGGCACTGACTATGTGCAGCGGGCGCTCGTCACCGTGATCGGTCTGGGTGCCAATCGACCCCAGGATGCGATCTACCCGACCTCGCTCGAGGATGCCGACGGCGCTCAATATGACGGCAACAAGAACTACGTCATGCACATTGCGCCGGGCCAGATGCCCCCCGCCAATGCGTTCTGGTCGCTCACGATGTACGACGCCAATTATTTCTTCGTACCGAACCCGATCAACCGCTACACGGTGAGTTCGAGGAGCAAGTTCGTGACCAATGCGGATGGCTCGGTGGATCTCTACCTTCAGGCCGCCTCGCCAGGCAAGGCTAAAGAACCGAACTGGCTGCCCACTCCGAAGGCGAAATTCATTCCGATGCTGCGCCTTTATTGGCCGAAGGACACGCCGCCCTCGATTCTTGATGGCTCGTGGAAGCCCGCGGCGATCCGGGTGGCGGGTGCGAACTCCGCGGGCAAATAGCCGCAGGCGACGCGCTCATTCGGGCGGTTTCTTGAGCGCCTCGCGGTACTCGGCCGCGAAGGCCTCGACGAAGGTGTGCGGGAGGTGATCGGCTGGCATCTCGATGAGATTACGGTAGAAGGCCGTGAAGAGCTCCCAGTACTGCTCGCGGTCCGCGCCGCGCGTCTTGCCACGGCGCGCGGCGCGTTCGAACCGTGCTTCGAGTTCCGCTGGATCGAGCCGGCCGAGGAACTCGATGAACGCGGCACGCATTGCCTGGGCGGTGGCCTTCTCGTGCAGTTTGGCGTCGGCGAACGTCTCGCGCAGCCATTGCACCGAATCGATCTTGCGGCCCTCGTGCAGCACGAAGAGCCCGATAAGGAGATCTTCGAGCATGGTGTTGGCGAGCGAGGGACGAGGATCGTCCGCTTCGGGCTGCGCCGACTCGATGCGGTAGCGGTTGCGCGTTTCGCTGCGCGTGCGATCGAGATCTTTGAAGCCAAGGAGCGCTTCGCGGAACAGTCGCCCCGCAAGATGCAGGATGCGCCCCTGAGCATCGGCGGGTAGTTTTTCCGGGTCGACCCCCGCACCCCGGCAGAAGGCGTCGAGTCCGGTCTGCACGTCCCCGAGCGCCATCACGGTTGCGGTGTTGGAGGTCTTGGGTTCGCGAGCCACCGCCTCGGCAAGACGTGCCATGCGCTCGGGGAGCGCTGCGGCCTCCGGGTCCTCGGGCGTGAGAGACACCTCGGACTCGTTGGCGGTGCGTGCCGGCGCGGCGGGCTGTTGCGCGCGGGCGAGGGCGCGCACGGGTCCCGAGTTCACGGTCTGGCCATAGGCGCTGACCGGTAGATCTTCCAGGTCGATCGGTGGGGTGAGCAAGTCACCGAGATTGAGCTTTGCGCCGATGTCGGGCTCGGGCGCGTGCGCGACGGTGCGCAGCGCCGTGATCTGGGTGGGTACGGCGGCAGCGGGGTCGTCGTCCGCGGCCGCGCTCGCTTCGAGTGCCGCGACGATCTGGTATTCGCCGATGCGGATGATGTCGCCCGCCGCGAGGCGGTAGCCGCTCGAGCCGAGTTTGGCGAGGGGCTCCATATCGTCGTTGACGTACACGCCGTTGGTGCTGACGTCCTGAAGGTAGAAGTGGCCTTCGCGAAAGAGCACGCGCGCGTGATGGGCAGAGACGTAGCGCAGCGGATCCGGCAGCACCCAGTCGTTGTCAGCCGAGCGGCCGATGGTGCCACCGTCCACCGAGAAGAGGACGCTGCTGCGTTCCGCGAGCTTGCGCCGGTGCTCACTCACGATACGTAGCCTGAGCATGATTCCCCGACTCAAGAAAAACTCCGTCCGCCGACGAGAGCCGTAACTATCCGGCGGCGCGGCAACTTCCCCGGCGCGCCCGGACATATAATAAGGATCCACGCTAGCAGCGGACCCCAGCCACGCCATGGCAACCAGTCACATTTTCCGGATTATGTTCGTGAGGGAGGGCAAGGTTTGGGAGATCTATGCCCGGAAGGTGAGCCAGGGTGAACTCCTCGGATTCATCGAGGTCGAGGACCTGCAGTTTGGCGAGCGCACGTCCGTGGTGCTCGATCCGGCCGAGGAACGGATCAAGGGCGAATTCTCGGGCGTGAAACGCACGTTGTTGCCGATGCATTCGGTCCTGCGCATCGATGAAGTGAAGAAACAGGGCGTTAGCAAGATCACCACACTCGAGGGTGGCGCCAACGTCGCGCAATTCCCGATGCCCATGTACTCGACACCGCCGGGGGAGAAGAAGTGAGGCGCGGCTAACTCATGCTCTCGATCCCTGGCCCGCCCGCCCTCTGCGCATTCCGTATCGCGAAACTTCTCGAGCGCCTCAGCGCACTCGACGCCGCAGTCAGCGCGCTCGATGCGCGCTTTGTGCACTTCGCCGATCTTGAGCGCGCGCTCACCTCGGGCGAGCGCGCGGTTCTTGATGAGCTCCTCAGATACGGGCCGCGCGAGTCGGAGCCGCCCGCGCCGGCTGGACCCACCGACACTCTCCTCGTCGTGCCGCGCGCCGGCACGATCTCGCCCTGGTCGAGCAAGGCCACGGACATCGCGCGGGTCTGCGGACTTTCGGTGGTGCGCCGCCTCGAGCGCGGCATCGAATACCACCTGCGTGTGGCACGCCCCCTGGGCGCCGAGCGCCTCGCGCGCCTGACACCGCCGCTTTTCGATCGCATGACCGAGATGGTGCTCCTCGATAGCGGCGAGGCGGGGAGCCTCTTTGCGCAGCCGCCGCCGCCGCCCCTCACGCATCTGTCGCTGCGTGGTGGCCGTGCGGCGCTCGAGGAGGCCGACCGCCGGCTCCACCTTGCGCTGTCGGCGGATGAGATGGACTACCTTCTCGAGAGCTTCAAACGCCTGGGGCGCGACCCGACCGATGTCGAGCTCATGATGTTCGCGCAGGCAAATTCCGAGCACTGCCGCCACAAGATCTTCAACGCCAGCTGGATCATCGACGGGCGGCCCCGTGAGGAGTCGCTGTTCGCGATGATCCGCGAGAGCAGCGCGCGCAGTCCCCAGGGCCTGCTCTCGGCGTATCGTGACAACGCGGCGGTCATCGAAGGCACGCTCGGTGCCCGCTACTTCGCCGACCCCGCAACGGGCATCTACCGCTCGAGCGTCGAGCCGATCGACATCCTGATCAAGGTCGAGACGCACAACCATCCGACCGCCATCTCTCCCTTCCCCGGGGCCGCCACGGGCTCGGGAGGCGAGATTCGCGACGAAGGCGCCACGGGGCGCGGTGCGAAACCAAAGGCCGGGCTCACGGGATTCTCGGTTTCGCATCTGCGTATTCCCGGCTATGAGCGTCCATGGGAGCGCGGGATTGGCAGTCCCTCACGCATCGCCTCCGCGCTCGAGATCATGATCGAGGGGCCGATCGGTGCAGCTTCCTTCAACAACGAGTTCGGCAGGCCCGGTATCTGCGGTTATTTCCGTACCTTCGAGCAGCACGCGCCCGGGGATCCTCCCGAGCGTTGGCGCGGGTATCACAAGCCGATCATGCTCGCAGGCGGCGTTGGCAATGTGCGCCGCTCGCAGGTCGAGAAGGGGACGACTTCCCTTGGCGCTCGCCTGGTCGTGCTCGGGGGTCCCGCGATGCTCATCGGCCTCGGCGGTGGGGCGGCGTCCTCCGTCGGTGGCGGCAGCGCGAGTGAGGAGCTCGACTTCGCCTCAGTCCAGCGCGGCAATCCCGAGATGGAGCGTCGCGCGCAGGAGGTTATCGATCGCTGCTGGGCGCTCGGCGAGCGCAACCCGATTGCACTCATCCACGACGTTGGCGCCGGCGGTCTTGCGAATGCCGTGCCCGAGGCGCTCGCGCAGAGCTCGCGTGGCGCGCGCGTCGATCTGCGCGCCATTCCGAGCGCGGAGTCGGGCCTGTCGCCGCTTGAGCTTTGGTGCAACGAGGCCCAGGAGCGCTATGTGCTCACGATCGACGCGCCGAAGTTTGAGACGTTCGCGGCCATCTGTGAGCGCGAACGCTGTCCGTTTGCTGTGATCGGTACGATCGATGAGAGCTCACGGCTCATCGTCACCGATCCGCTCTTTGAGAACCGGCCGGTCGATATGCCGCTCGAGATCGTACTCGGCAAGCCGCCGCGCCTGACGCGCGATGTGCGCACGGTTCCGCCCGAACCGCGCCGCTTCGATCTGGCGCGCATCGACTTGCGCGAAGCCGCTTACCGCGTGCTGCGCCTCCCGGCGGTCGCGGACAAGACTTTCCTGATCACGATCGGCGACCGCACGGTCGGGGGGCTGATCAGTCGCGATCCGCTCGTCGGTCCCTGGCAGGTGCCGGTGAGCGATGTGGCCGTGACGCTCGCTGACTATCAGGGCGCGGCAGGGGAGGCCATGGCGATCGGCGAGCGCACTCCGGTTGCGTTGCTCGATGCACCGGCCTCGGGAAGGCTCGCGGTCGCGGAGGCGATCACCAACATTCTTGCCGCGGACATCCACGAGCTTGCGCAAATCCGCCTGTCGGCGAATTGGATGGCCGCCGCGGGCGAGCCCGGTGAGGACGCGGCGCTCTACGCCACGGTGCGCGCGGTGGCGCGCGAGCTTTGCCCGAAACTCGGCATCGCGATTCCGGTCGGCAAGGACTCGCTCTCCATGAGGACGCACTGGAGCGAGGGCGGGGTCAAAAAGAGCGTCGTGGCGCCGGTGTCGCTCATCGTTTCGGCATTTGCGCCGGTCAAGGACGCAAGGCGCACGCTCACCCCCGTCCTCGATCTCGCCGAGCGCCCGACTTCGCTCTGGCTCATCGACCTCTCGGCGGGCCGCAACAGGCTCGGCGC
>DASPTE010000035.1:0-20592 GCA_035623585.1 Steroidobacteraceae bacterium
AGACTTCCACGCAATCCATGTACTTACATTTGATGCAGTTTTCAGTAACGACAAAAGTCATTCTTGGTCCTCAAAGGGGATCGCCTCGCGCGCGCGACCGCATTTTTCCGCACGGCGCCCGGGCGGCGTGGTCATTGTGCCACGGGGGCGAGGGCCGGTGAATCAGCGCCGCGCGCGGCGATCGATGCTCGTGAAGTGATGCCGCTCGTGCCCGGCGGACTCGTCCTCGAGGTAACGCCGCAGCGCGAATTCGGTGCTCGGAAAGGCGATGTCGCTCCAGGGAATCTCGGTACGAGGGCTGAGTGCGACTTCGAGACTCTCAGTCCCCACGCCATATTTTGCCGCGGGCAGCTTCGCGCGAAAGAAGACGTGCACCTGCTGCGCGTGCAGCACATGCACCACGGCGAGGAGCGATCCGATCTCGACGTCCGCAAGCGCCTCCTCGCGCGATTCGCGCGCCGCAGCCTCCTGCAGCGTTTCGCCGTTCTCCATGAAGCCCGCCGGCACCGTCCAGTAGCCGCGCCGCGGCTCGATGGCGCGACGGCAAAGCAGGATCTGACCCTCGTGCACCGGCACGCAGCCCACCACGAGGCGCGGGTTCTGATAGTGAATGGCGCCGCAGGAATCGCACACGTAGCGTGCAAGATGATCGCCCTCGGGAACGCGCAACCGGACCGAGGCGCCGCACTGACTGCAGAAGTTCATGTTGCGCGCGAGGATAAGGGGGACGTGCGGCATTGTCGACGCCGCCGCCCGCAAGCCGAGCCGCGCGCTCGGCGCAGGCGCTTGCGGCACGCTCAGTTCAGAAGACCGAACACCGCGACGGCGCCCTGGGTGCCCACGAATACCCTGCCGTCGGCGACCACGGGGTTGATGAACTTGTTGCCGGCACCGAACTGATCGCGGCCGTTTGAAGCCTGGGAGCTGTTGTACAACTCGTGGGCGAGATTGGTGGCATCGTAGGCGTGCAGCACCGCGGGGCTCGAGTTCTCGTGCGCCCAGACGATGCCGTTTGCGGTTGCGTTGGCGGATACGACTGGCGCGGTGCCGGGGTACCCAAAGCTCGTCGTGCTCCGCGAGGTGGGTTGGGCCGCGAGGAGCGCGTTCGCAGCGCCGAACGCGAGGAGATTACCGTTGACGGGTCCGTAGTAGAGCGTGCCGTTGAACCAGGCGGGCGTGGACCATATTCCACCGCCGAGTACGCCGGGAAGAAACTGCCAGATCTGTTTGTTCATGTTTGCCGCGTCGAACTTACCCATCGAGTCGCGGTTGACGACGTAGAGATTGCCGTCCTTGCCCGCACCGACCATGAGGTGGCGCACGATCCCACCTGAGTCGGTGAGGTCGGGCAGCAACATGCCGCCTCCCGAGCCAAGATCCACGTCGTTATTGGACTCATCGACTTCGTTGTACATCGCGAAGTAGTCGGCAACCGTGAGCGTGCCGCCCGCGGTCGAGAGCTTGAGGAAGCTGTTGCCGTAATCCTGTGCGTTCGGGAAGCCATTGGCGTCGAGCGTGGTCTCGAAGGCGCCGTTTGCCGTGAGGAGATAGACGTTGCCGGCGGTGTCGGCTGCGGGCCCGCCGCCCGCCATCCAGATCGCAGGCCCGCCGCCGCCACCGTTGGGAGCAACGTTGAGGACCGCGGTACGGGCGAGCGTGCTTTCGCTGTAAGCGATGATCCACCCCGAATACGGCGCGGCATCACAGTGCGAAGTGAAACTCGTATAGATCGTGCCGTTAAGGAGGAGCAGCGCAGCGCGCTCCTCGTACTGCGCCGGATCGAATGTCGTCGTGCCGCCCGTATTCGGGTAGGTCGCGGCGATCTCGGTGGGTCCGCCCAAGACCTCGGCGCCGGTGGTCACATCGAGCGCGTGTAACCGCTGGTGGTCTTTGCCGCTCCCATCCTGAGACATTGCCACGAGGAACATGACACCGTGGGCGCCGGCGCTGCGGTCAATAACGGGCGTCGACGTGATGCCGATGGTTGGCGCGACCTGCCCGCAGCCATTGGCGGGAATGTCGTTGACCGTCTCGCCCGCGGGCAACACGGAAACATGCCAGAGGAGCGCCCCGCTGCCGGCATCGAAGGCGTAGACCGAATCGTTCTCCGTGGCGACGAACACGACGTTGTGCGTCACCCCCTGCACGCTCAGCGCTGACAGATAGAGCGGCTGCGCATCGACATTGCCGTCCACCATGAGCAAGCGCTGCAGCCCGAAGCTCGAGGAGTTCACGTTGGCGAGTGTCAGGACCGACTCAGTGACATTCTGTCCGCTGCGGGCGTGGTCGTATTTGTACGTCAGCACATCGGTTCCCTGAAGCGGAACCGGACCCGAGGGCGGCGAGGGCGGCGGCAGCGGCCCGCCGCCGGGCGGTGCGGAGTTGCCCGCGGGCGCGGAGGAGCCACTGCAGCCAACGAGGGCGGCCAAGGTCAACACGCTGAGGACCCAAACGTGGCACACACGCATTCGCAAAAAATGACACGCCCACGGAGGCGGGCGCAAAGCGTCGTTGTGGCGCGACAGTTTGTTCTGCGGGCATCGCGACATAAGCCGGCCGCGGCGCGGATGCCGCATAGGTATTTCGCTGCTTGAATTGCACAAACTACTAATTTCCTCCCGAAGGTCAGCGAGTTAGGTTGCGCTGACGCCTAAGAACGGAGATCTAAAGATGAATACTCGTATTCATGCGCTACCCATCGCACTCGCCGCAGCTGTCGCTGCGATGTGGGGTGCCGCTGCCGTCGCGCAGCAGCAGATACCGGAGGTGAATATTCAGGCCAACCGATCTGTCAAGGTGGTCGGCACTACTCCATCGGGCGGCAAGATTGAGCAGGTGACGCTCACGCACCGGGTCAGCTACGCGGATCTCGATCTCGCCAGCTCCGCCGGCGCTCAGGAGTTAACCAAGCGAATCGACGCTGCGGCGACCGATGGCTGCAAGCAGTTGGATACGCTCTATCCGCTGAATCCGCCGGCGGCGGGCGACGATCAGAAATGCATTAAGGCCGCCGTCGATAGTGCGACCGTCCAGGCGAACAAGGCGATTGCCGCCGCGCAGCAGCAGAAGGCCATTCACACAGCTACTGCGCCGACTAAGTAAGCTCGATTACTGAGCGCCTAGCGCGCCGGCTCGCCTCGGAACGAGGCGGGTCGGCGGCTGCGCTCGCATCACTCGAGTGTCTTCACTACCAGGTTGCCGCAGCTTAAGGCGGCAATCTTGTAGCCCTGCAAATGCGGGTTTTCTTGCGCAGTTCGATACTTCCGCGCGTCCCGGGCGTTGAACTTGGCCCCAAGGGCCCTCCGAGCGTCGTCTGAGTCTGCATCAGGGCGAAAGGATGACCGGATCGCACCCCACGGCACATTGCTTCACCCATGGAGCGTCAGTGGCGTGATGCTAATCACAGCACTCTGGCGCGCCGTGGCGTTTGCTATTGCGCTTGTCGCGCCCTGTTCGAAAGCGCGTGTGGAGAGTTGCCTATGGCTGCGGGCGGACCCAGGAAATCGACGCTCCCGAGCGCCGAGACCGCGCTCCCGGGACGTAGTACCCCACTTGAGGTGCCAGAGCGGCACTTCGCAAACGGCCATCGCATCGTGCCGCCGTTCCCGGCGGGCATGCGCGAGGCGCTGCTTGGTATGGGTTGCTTTTGGGGCGCGGAGCGACTTTTCTGGACGCTGCCCGGCGTGTATTCAACGGCGGTCGGGTATGCCGGTGGGCTCACCCCCAATCCGAGCTACGGAGAGGTCTGCAGCGGCGACACTGGCCATGCCGAGGTCGTGCGCGTGATCTACGATCCCGAGAAGATCGGTTATTCCGATCTTCTCAAGGTGTTCTGGGAGTCGCACGATCCGACGCAGGGTATGCGGCAAGGCAACGATCTTGGCACCCAGTATCGGTCGGTTATCTATGTGTTGGACCGCGAGCAGAAACAGGCGGCGGAAGAGTCGAAGCGGAACCATCAGGGACAACTGACAGCGGCGGGTCTCGGGCCGATCACGACGCAGATTCTGGACGCACCGAAGTTCTATTACGCTGAGGACTATCACCAGCAGTATCTTGCAAAGAATCCGCACGAGTCTTTGTGCACATGATCGGCGCCACTCGCGTGATCGAGACTGAATGTGAGGGCTGAAGCCTTACCGAAGCGCGAAGCGCAAAAGGGAGCGGCGGCGACTGCGCCGGACGACGGCGGCGGAGGGATGGAAGCCCTCAGAGTGCCCGAGGTCGGAGTCGAACCGACACGCTTTTAAGGGCGGCGGATTTTCGTGCCACTTCGGCTTTCGCCGCCCCGCCGAGCACGGGTTTGTGGTCTGGAGCACGCCTTCACCGTGGCCCGATCGGGCTGTAGGTGCCCGCCGTCTGCTCTCTACACCTTCCATCGCGCTTTGCGAGGCTTGGCTCGGCATCAGCTCGCGCGTGGGTTCGCGCAGGGCCTTCACCGAGTTTGACGGGCTTCACCTCGGGGATTTCTCCGCGAGGGCTCAAGTCGTTTTGTCTGAGTCCGCTGCGTCTACCAATTCCGCCACTCGGGCTTTGAGTGTGTATCCGGATATAAAGGGCACCACAGTATAGGGTCCACGGGACGGTAAAGGTATTGGGAAAACGGAGGAGCGCTGCGACCTTTTTCCCGATGGCGCGCTCAAGCTCGAGGATGGGGATGTGATCGTCGCCATCGACGGGCGGCAGCCGGCGAGCGGTTCCCAGGCGACGCGCATCCTCGGCTCTTATCAGCCGGGTGAGAAGATCACGCTGCGCGTCATCCGCCAAAAAAAGACGCTCGATATCGAGTCGACGTTTCCCGAACGCACTGGCGTGCACAGAGGAATGATGCGCGAGGACGGCTCGGTGCGCGACGAGCTGCCACCTGGCCGGCCAGTACTGATTCAGGGGCACAGCACCGCCTGAGGGTAAGCGGGGGCGATGCATGCAGCGTGTAACATGCGCGCGTGCATCGCCGGGATTTTGCCTACGACCTGCCCGAGGAGCTCATCGCCCAACGGCCGCTCGCCGAGCGGTCGGCGAGCCGCATGCTGGTGCTCGATCGCGCGCATGGGGCGCTTGCCGATTCGTCCGTGCGCGAGCTGCCAGGCTTCCTGCGACGCGGCGACCTCCTCGTGCTCAACGACACGCGCGTCATCGCCGCGCGTGTCTTTGGCGAGAAGTCAGCCGGCGGGCGCGTCGAGATCCTGCTCGAGCGTGCACTCGATGGGCGCGAGGCGCTCGTGCAGCTCGGCGGCAAGCGCTTGCGCGATGGGCTCGAGATCCGCACTGCGGGCGGTGTGCTACGACTCCTTGGACGTGAGGGCGACCTCTGGCGAATTGAGCTGCCCTCGAGCGCGCGTGAGTACTTCGAGCGCTTCGGTGAGGTGCCGCTCCCGCCCTACATCCGCCGCCCGCCCGAGGCTGCCGACCGCGAGCGCTACCAGAGCATCTTTGCGCGCGAGCCCGGAGCAGTAGCCGCTCCGACCGCGAGCCTGCACTTCGACGCCGCGCTCGCGGAGGCGCTCGCCGCGCGTGGCGTCGAGCGCACGCTCATCACGCTGCACGTCGGCGCTGGCACCTTTCAGCCGGTGCGCACCGAGGAGATCGAACACCATACGCTGCACGCCGAGCGTGTCAGTGTAGACGCGACGGCCTGCGCGGCGATCGAGCGCACCCGTTCGCTCGGGGGTCGGGTGGTGGCGGTTGGCACGACGGTGGTGCGCGCCCTCGAATCGGCCGCACTCGCGGCGGGGCAGGCCGCAACACGCACCCTCGAGCCGTACTCGGGTGAAACGCGGCTCTTTATCCGCCCGGGCTTCCAATTCCAAGTGAGCGATGTTTTGCTCACGAACTTTCACTTGCCCGAGTCGACGCTCCTCATGCTGGTGTGCGCGTTCGCGGGGCAACCCGAGGTGCTCGCGGCTTACGCGCACGCCGTGCGGGCCCGTTACCGCTTCTTCAGCTACGGTGATGCCATGCTCCTTACGCGGCGCTCGGCATGAACCCGGCATTCACAATCACGGCGCGCGATGGCGCGGCGCGCAGCGGCCGACTCGCGACCGCGCACGGTGTGGTGGCGACGCCCGCGTTCATGCCGGTCGGCACCTACGGGACGGTCAAGGCCATGACGCCCGAGGAGCTCGAAGGTCTCGGCGCCGAAATCATCCTCAGCAATACCCTTCATCTGCTCCTGCGCCCAGGGCCGGCGATCGTCGCCGCGCACGGTGGCCTGCACGGCTTCATGCACTGGCAGCGGCCGATCCTCACCGATTCGGGTGGGTTCCAGGTGTTCAGCCTGAGGAGCCTGCGCGACATCACGGAGGAGGGGGTGCGTTTTCGCTCGCCCGTCGACGGCCGCGAGGTGCGGCTCACCCCGGAAGACTCCATGGACGTGCAGCTCGCGCTGCGCTCGGACATCGCCATGGCGCTCGATGACTGCACCGCATATCCGGCGACCGAGAATGCGGCGCGTGAATCGATGGAGCGCTCGATGCGTTGGGCCGCCCGCAGCTATGCCCGCTACTACGGTGAAGGCGCGGCGGCCCCGGGGGGTGTATTCGGCATCGTCCAGGGCGGCATGCACGAGGCGCTTCGTCTCGCCTCGCTCGAGGCGCTGTTGCGGCGCGACTGGCCGGGGCTCGCGATCGGCGGCCTCGCGGTCGGTGAGTCCGAGGAGGAGCGACTGCGGATCCTCGAGGGGCTCGTGCCGCACATGCCCGCGGAGCGCCCGCGCTATCTCATGGGTGTCGGCCGCCCCGAGGACATCGTCGCCGCGGTCCGGCGCGGCATTGATCTCTTCGACTGTGTGATGCCGACCCGCCATGCGCGCAACGGCCACCTCTTTACCTCGACCGGGGTCATCAACATCCGCAACAGCGTCCACCAGGCCGACCTCGCACCCATCGACCCGGCCTGCGACTGCTACACCTGCCGCAACTACAGCCGCGCCTATCTGCGCCACCTCGACCGCTGCAACGAGATCCTCGGCTCGCGCCTCAACACGATCCACAACCTGCACTTCTATATTGGGCTCATGCGCGCACTGCGCGCCGCGATCGATGCGGGTGGCATCGGTGCCTGGGCCGCCACGTTCCTCGCCGCCCGGCGGGCGGGCGACGCTGTGGCATAATGCCGCCCTTTTCGCTTCCGGACTGAAACCATGAACGCTCTCATTTCCGACGCTTGGGCACAGGGCGCGCCGCAGGCCGCGCAGGGTGGACAGCTGCAGTTCGCGCTTCTCATGGGAGCGTTCGTCGCGCTGTTTTATTTCATGCTGATCCGTCCACAGCAAAAGCGCGCCAAGCAGCACCAAGCGCTCATCTCCAAGCTCGCCGTCGGAGATGAGGTCGTGACCAACGGGGGTCTGCTCGGCCGCCTGACCGAAGTCGGGGACACGTTCATCACGCTCGAGGTCGCCGAGGGCGTGCGCGTCAAGGTGCAGAAGGTCCAGATCGCGCAGCTCATGCCCAAGGGCACGCTGAAAAGCGCCTGACGATGCTCGAGTACCCGCGCTGGAAGTACTACCTCGTGGCGGCCGTGCTGCTGCTCGCGGTGGTGTTCGCGCTTCCCAACGTCTACGGAGAGGATCCGGCGCTGCAGGTGGCGCGCAAGGATCACACGCCGATGGCAACCGACACCGCGCAGGCGGTCGAGGGGTTCCTGCGGCAGCGCCACGTTGCCTTTATCAAGAGCTACATCGACAACGGGCGCCTCATGGTGCGCTTTGCGAACGTGCCCGATCAGCTTGCCGCGCGCGATGCCGTCAACGAACAGTACGCCGGCACCTACATCACGGCGCTCTCGTTCGCGCCGCGCACCCCTGAGGTATTGCGGGCACTCGGGCTCAGGCCTATGCCGCTCGGACTCGATCTGCGCGGTGGACTGTATCTGCTCTACCAGGTGGACGTGAACGCCGCCGTCGGCGCCGCGCTCGAGGGCTACACTCAGGACGCCCGCCGCGCGCTCGCCGCGGCCAACATTCCCGTGAAAGACATCATCACCGCCGCCCTCGCGAGCGAGCGCTCGAACGCGATTCGCATCGTGCTGCCGCCCGAGGCGGATGTGAGCGCCGCGCGCAGCGCGCTCAATCAGCCGCTGCAGGGACTGACCGTGACCACCGAGAGTCTCGCGAGCGGCTCGGCCATCGTCGCCGTCATGTCCCCGGCGCAGATCCGGGAGCGTCAGGATTACGCGATCCAGCAGAACATCACCACCCTGCGCAACCGCGTCAACGAGCTCGGGGTCTCCGAGCCGATCGTGCAGCGCCAGGGGCTCGATCGCATCAACGTGCAGCTACCTGGTGTGCAGAACTCGGCCGAGGTGAAGGACATCCTCGGGCGGGTGGCGACGCTCGAGTTCCGGCTCGAAGACATGCAGAACAATGCCGTCGAGGCAGCGCAGACGGGCCGCGTACCGCTTGGCTCGAAGCTCTACACGCACACACGTTTTGGCCGGCCGGTGCTGCTCAAGCGCGAGGTGATTGCCACCGGCGATCAGCTCACCAACGCCACGAGCGGGCAATCGCAGGAAGGTCCGGCCGTGAACGTCACGCTCGATGCGCGCGCCGGCGAGAACATGCTGAAGACCACACGACAGAATCTCAACAAGCGCATGGCGGTGGTTCTCATCGAGAAGCGGCGCGAGACGACCGAGGTCGACGGCAAGAAGGTGACGCGCGATGTCACCGACGAAGAGGTAGTCAACGACGCCACGATCCGCGGGGTGTTCAGCAACCGCTTTCAGATCACGGGGCTGCAGGCGGGCGAGGCGCGCGAGCTGGCGCTGCTGCTGCGCTCCGGATCGCTCGCCACCGTCATCTATCCGATCGAGGAGCGCGCGGTGGGCCCAAGTCTCGGCCGCGAGAACATCGACAAGGGCGTGACCGCACTCGTGGTCGGCATGACCGCAGTGTTCGTGTTCATGTGGATTTACTACCGCACCTTCGGCCTGGTTGCGGATCTTGTGCTGCTCGCGAACGTCGTCCTCCTGACGGCGCTCCTCTCCCTGATGAGGGCGTCGCTTTCGCTCCCTGGTATCGCCGGCATCATTCTCACGGTCGGCATGGCGGTAGATGCCAACGTGCTGATCTACGAGCGCATCCGCGAGGAGCTGCGCAAGGGCGTCTCGCCGCAGGCCGCGATCCGCGCCGGCTTCGACAAGGCGTTCTCGGCGATCGCGGATTCGAACGTCACGACATTGATCGCGGGTGTCGTGCTCTGGGTACTCGGCACCGGGCCGATCCGCGGCTTCGCAGTAGTGCTCACCCTCGGCATTGCCACCTCTATGTTCACCTCTCTCATGGGGAGCCGGGCACTGCTCACCCTCATGTACGGCGGTTCCCGCAAGATCGCGCGCTTGTCGATCGGATGAGCTGACGCGCTCGACCAAGGAGCACACGTGGAGTTCTTCAGCCACCAGACCAGCTACCCATTCATGGCCACACGCAAGGTGTGGTACGCGCTCTCGGCGATTCTCATGATCGTGTCGCTCGGTTCGTTCTTGAGCCGCGGACTCAATCTCGCCATCGATTTCACCGGCGGCGTGAGCGCCGAGGTGAGTTTCCCACACGCGGTCAACGTCGATGAGGTGCGCGGCAAACTCACCGCCGCGGCCTTCCGTGAGCCACAGGTGCAGAACTTCGGTTCCTCGCGCGATATTGCGATCCGAATGCCGCCCGACGCCAAGCTGACCGCGACCGAGGTGCGTGCCCGGCTCGAGACCGCGCTCAAGAGCATCGATCCGGCCGCGCAGGTCGTGCAGCTCGATGTCGTCGGCCCGCAGGTGGGCAGCGAGCTGAAGACGAGTGCGCTCTATGCGCTCTTTTTTACCCTCGCTGGGATCTTCGTCTACATCGCGATCCGCTTTCACACCTGGCGGCTCTCGCTCGGGGCGATCCTCGCGGTCACCCACGATCCGATTCTCGTGATTGGGTTCTTCTCCCTCACGCAGATGTCGTTCGATCTCGCGGTGGTCGCGGCGATTCTCGCCGTGATCGGCTATTCGCTCAACGATACGGTGGTGGTCTTCGACCGCATCCGTGAGCGCTTTGAGACCAACCGCCGCTCGCCCCCCGCGGTGGTCCTCGACCAATCCATCAATCAGACGCTCTCACGCACCATCATGACCAAGGTCGTGACCTCGATCGTGGTAGTGGCGCTGCTTTTCCTCGGCGGGCCGGTGCTGCGGGGCTTCTCGGCCGCACTGCTGATCGGCATCATCGCCGGCACCTACTCTTCGATCTACATCGCGAGTGCGATTGCGCTCGATTGCGGACTGACCGCCGAGCACGTCTTCCCCACGGTCAAGAAGGAAGCCTTCGATAACTTGCCGTAGCGGAGCGCCCCGCCTCTGATCCTCGCGCCGCACACCCTGCTCGCGTTCATCACCCTCACGCTGCTCGAGATCGTTCTCGGCATCGATAACATTATTTTCATATCGATCCTGGTCGAGCGGCTGCCCGCAAGACTCAGGCAGCGGGCGCGCCTTGGCGGTCTCGCGCTCGCGATGATGACGCGTATCGCGCTGCTGTTCTCGCTCATCTGGCTCACCCACATCACGCAGCCGTTGTTCACCATCGCCGGCCGCACCTTTTCCGTGCGCGACGTGGTGCTGATCGCGGGTGGGCTCTTCCTCATCGGCGAGAGCGTGCTCGAGATTCATCGCGCCATGGAAGGCGAGGAGGAGGTGAAGCCGCAGCGCAGCCTGCGCGGCGGACTCGCGGCCGTGATCGCGCAGATCGGGGTGATCGATATCGTGTTTTCGCTCGATTCGGTGCTGACCGCGGTCGGTCTGGTGCGCGAACTTCCCGTCATGGTCGCGGCGATCGTCGCGGCGATTCTGGTGATGATGTCAGTGGCGGGGCCGATCGGCGCTTTCATCGGACGCCACCCGAGCGTCAGGATGCTGGCGCTCGCGTTTCTGATGCTTATCGGGGTGGCGCTGATCGGCGAGGGACTGCACTTCGAGATCCCGAAGGGCTACATCTACTTCGCCATGGCGTTCGCGGCCGCGGTCGAGGCCATCAACGTGCGCCTGCAGCGCAAGCAAGGTCAGCGCCGGCGCTAGAGCCCCGCCGGCGCGGAACGCGCTTCAGGCGGGATGTGCGCTGCTGGCGGAGCCGCCCGCGTTCACATGCAGTTTGCTGTGGCGGTAGCCGTAGAAGGCATACACCAGCACCCCGAGCGCGGTCCAGATGAAGAGCCGCGCCCAGGTCGCCGGGCCGAGCGAATACATCATGCCGCCACAGACGAGTGCCCCCGCCGTGCAGGTGAACCAGGGGTAGGGCGTACGGAACGGGCGCTTGAGGTCGGGCCGCGTCTCGCGCAGCACGAGTACCCCGAGGCAGACCGTGACGAACGCCGCCAGTGTCCCGATCGCGACCAGCTCGCCGAGGATGCGCACCGGGAACAACCCACCGATGATTCCGGCGAGCACTCCCGTGACGACTGTGCCCGTCGAGGGAGTGCGGAAGCGCGGATGCACGTGTCCGAAGAACGGGGGCAGCAGCCCATCGCGCGCCATGGCGAAGAAGATGCGTGCCTGGGCGATCGTCATCACGAGCATCACGGATGTCATGCCGCACACTGCGCCGAGTTTGATCCAACCGGAGAGCCAGTGCAGACCCTGGTATTTGTCGAGTGCGAGTGCCACGGGCGCGGCCACATCGAGTTCCTTGTAGCTCACCATGCCGGTAAGCACGGCGGCGACGAGCACGTAGAGGATCGTGCAGACGATGAGGCTCGCGAGGATGCCGATCGGCATATCGCGCTGCGGGTTCTTTGCTTCCTGGGCCGCGGTCGAGATGGCATCGAAACCGATGTAGGCGAAAAAGATCACGCCCGATGCCGCCATTACCCCGGACCAGCCAAAGGCGCCGAAGTGTCCGGTGTTGGGCGGTATGAACGGATGCCAGTTATCGGTGTTGATGTAGCTGACACCGAAGAGGATGAAGAGCACGACCGCCGTCACCTTGATGGCGACGATGAAGGTGTTGAATATTGCCGACTGCTTGATGCCGATGTAGCAGATGGTGGCGATCCCGGCCACGATCACCATCGCCGGTACGTTGATAATCGCGCCGGTCGGCACGATGTGCAGCGAGTCTCCTTGCTGCGTGAGCGGCGCATTCGCGAGCGCCGCGGGAATGTGAATGTGCCACTGGTCGAGGAGGCTTACCGCGTAGCCCGACCAGCCAACCGAAACCGTAGCGACCGCAAAGAGATACTCGAGGACGAGATTCCAGCCGATGAACCAGGCCACGCCTTCGCCGAGCGTCGCGTAGGAATAGGAGTAGGCGCTTCCTGATACCGGGATCATCGCGGCGAACTCCGCGTAGCACAGTCCCGCAAAGGTGCAGCCGAGTCCGGCGATGATGAAGGAGACTGCGAGCGCAGGCCCGGCGTGATTGGCGGCGGCGGTGCCGGTCAGCACGAAGATGCCGGTGCCGATGATGCCGCCGATGCCAAGCAGCGTCAGCTGCCAGGCACCGAGTGCGCGCCGCAGCTGGTTGCCGGAGGACTCCTGCTCGTGGAGCTCGTCGATGGATTTGGTCGCAAGAAGCTGGCTTGTCATGAGACCCCCGAAATTTCGCCGGGACTCTACACAAGCAACCTGCCGAAAGCGAGCAGGTGCTCCTCAGCTTGCGCGCAGTTCCTCGGGAATATGCGGCGCCAGCGCTTCGAGGAGCGCAGCGTACACCTTGGGGGTTCCGGCGACGATGTGGCCGCCCTGACGGTACTCGGCCCCGCTGAGGGTGCCGATGCGGCCGCCCGCTTCCTGGATAAGCAGTGTCCCCGCCGCCGTGTCCCATGGCGACAGGCCGATTTCCCAGAAGGCATCGACACGGCCGGCGGCAACGTAGGCAAGATCGAGCGCCGCGGCGCCCGGGCGGCGCACCCCGGCCGCTTCCGCGGTGACCGCTTTGAACATGGCAAGGTAGGCATCCAGATAGCGCGTGTTCTCACGGTAAGGAAATCCCGTGGCGATGAGCGCGCCCTCGAGCGCGCGCGCCTTGCTCACGCGGATGCGGTGATTGTCGAGATGCGCGCCGCCACCGCGGCTCGCGGTGAAGAGCTCCTGCCGCATCGGATCGTAGATCACTGCGTGTTCGAGGCGTCCCTTGATCTGGCAGGCAATCGACACCGCGAAAATCGGGAAGCCGTGCAGAAAGTTCGTCGTACCATCGAGCGGGTCGATGATCCACAAAGTGTCGTGCTCGCCGAGGCGGCCGCTTTCCTCGGCGAGGAACGCATGCTGCGGGTAGTGGCGGCGGATGCTGCCGATGATCTCCGCTTCCGCTGCCCGGTCGACCTCGGTGACGAAGTCGTTGCGCCCCTTTGTGGCAATCGCGAGCGATTCGAGCCGATTGAGGCTGCGTACGATGATCTCGCCCGCGCGGCGCGCGGCACGCACGGCAATGTTGAGAAGCGGCGCCACGGTCCTTAAGCTCGTCCGAGGTAAGTGAAAAAGCGCGCGGCCGCCGGCTGGCAGTCGGCGCCCGATCTTTGCAACAGTAGCGTAACAGATGCCCCCGACCGACATCCGCATCGTGCTCGTCGCGCCCTCGCATCCGGGCAACATCGGTGCGGTGGCGCGGGCGATGAAGAACATGGCGCTGAGCGAGCTCGTGCTCGTGCGGCCGAAGCAGTTCCCGCACCCGGAGGCGAGCGCGCGCGCCTCGCTCGCGCAGGATGTGCTGGATGCGGCCCGCACGGTGCCGACGCTCGCCGCGGCGCTCGATGGCTGTGGCTTCGTCGCGGCGACCACCTCGCGCGAGCGCGAGCAGTACTTCCGCGTGATCGACGTGCGCGAGGCGGCGGCGCGTCTCGTTGCCGAGTCGCGCGGTGCGCCGGCGGCCGTGGTGTTCGGCGCCGAGCGCAGCGGACTCACGAATGAGGAGCTCGAAGCCGCGCACGCTTTGGTACGCATCCCGGCGAGCGAGGCCTACCCCTCGCTCAATCTCGCGATGGCGGTGCAGTTGGTCGCCTATGAGCTCTACCGCGCGGCGGCCGACGTGACCGCTACCGCCGCGCCCGCGGAGGCGCCGCTCGCCACGACCGAGGAGATGCAGCGGCTCTTCGCGCACGTCGAGGCGGTGCTTGAGGAAATCGAGTTTCGCGACCGCACCGAGAGCGGCACCCATCTCATGGCACGGATCCGCCGCTTTCTGCAGCGCGCCGAACTCGATCAGAACGAGGTCAACATCCTGCGCGGCATCCTGACCGCGGTGCAGAACCGCCGCCGCCGCGCCGGGGAGGCGCGATGAGCACTTCGGCTCCGCTTTATCTTGACTACGCGGCGACGACTCCGGTCGATCCTGCGGTCGCAGCGGCGATGAACGAGTGTCTCACTGCCGCCGGCGACTTCGGCAACCCCTCCTCGAGCCATGCATTCGGCTTCGGCGCCGCAGCGCGCATTGCCGCGGCGCGCGCCGAGGTTGCGGCGCTGATTGGCGCCGAGGCCGACGAGATCATCTTCACCTCGGGTGCCACCGAATCGAACAACCTCGCCATTCTCGGGATGGCCCGCGCCAACGCCGATCGCGGACGCCACCTCGTCACCGCGCGCACCGAGCACAAGGCGGTTCTCGACCCCTGCCGACAGCTCGAGAAGGAGGGCTTCCGGGTAACGTATCTGACGCCTTCGCGCTCCGGGCTCATTGATCCCGGTCAGCTCGCTGCCGCACTCAGTTCCGACACGCTTCTCGTTTCGATCATGTACGTGAACAACGAGATCGGCGTGCTGCAGGATATCGCAGCGCTCGGCGCGCTCTGCCGTGAACGCGGGATCGCCTTCCACAGCGACTGCGCTCAAGCGGCGGGCAAGATGCCGCTCAATGTGCGCGCCCTGCCGGTCGAATTTCTCTCCTTCACCGCTCACAAGATGTACGGCCCGAAGGGCATCGGCGCGCTTTACGTGCGGCGCGGCGCGAAGGCGCTGCTCAGGCCCTTGATGCATGGCGCCGGACACGAGCGCGGCTTGCGCCCCGGGACACTACCGACCCATCAGATCGTCGGCTTTGGTGCGGCATGTGAGTTGGCCGCACGCTCACTCGCGGCCGACATCGAGCGGATCGGTGCGCTGAGGGAGCGCCTGTGGGCAGGACTTGAGAGACTCGGTGGTACGCATCTTAACGGCGCCAATGCACCGCGCGTGCCGGGCATCCTCAATGTTTCGTTCGAGGGAATCGAGGGCGAAAGTCTGCTGCATGGACTCAATGGCCTTGCGCTCTCGACGGGCGCGGCATGTCATTCCGCTTCCGGCGATCCTTCCTACGTCCTGCGCGCCCTCGGACGCGACAGCCAGCTCGCGCAGAGCTCGCTGCGCTTTAGTCTCGGGCGCTTCACCACGGTGGCCGACGTCGATTTCGCGCTCAGCGCCGTGCGGCACGAGGTACATCGCCTGCGGGCGCTCTCCCCGGCGTCAGAGACGGTGCTCTCCTTTCCGGGGCAGGAGCGGGGCGAGATCGTGAGCGGGGAGGCCGGCGCGCCCGGCGAGGATACTTGGGTGCGATTCCATCTCCTGATCCGGGACGGCACTGTGAAAGATGCACGTTTTCAGGCCTTTGGCTGCCCCCATACTATGGATACGGCGGCCTGGCTCTGCGGGCAGCTCGTCGGGCGGGGGCGCGGTGCACTGATCCCCGGCACGCCCGCGGAGTGGGCCGAAGCCCGCGCCGTCCCGGTCGAGAAACTTGGACGGCTATTTGTGATCGAAGATGCACTGCGCGCTTGCCTCACGCGCTGGCTCTGAGGCGTTAAAATGCGAGAAGCGATGGCGATCTCACTCACGGAAGCCGCTGCAAATCGAGTCAAGACCTTCCTGGCTGCCCGCGGTCACGGCATCGGCCTGCGGCTCGGCGTGCGCAAGACCGGCTGCTCGGGTTTCGCCTACGTGATCAATTACGCCGACGGCCCCAACCCCGGTGACGCCGTGTTCGAAGACCGAGGTGTGCGGGTGTTCGTCGACGCCGGGAGCCTGAGCCTCCTCGATGGAACGATCGTCGACTTCGTTAAACAGGGCCTGAACGAGGCGTTCCGTTTCCGCAATCCGAACGTCAAGGGCGAGTGCGGCTGCGGGGAGAGCTTCTCGGTCTGAGTTGCGCTTGCCCGCACGGGCGCGCGTCTGCACGGCAAAAAAACCTTGCCGAACCGGTACTTCGGCGCCCGGGCAAATTGCCGCACGCATATCGCCCAATGTAGACTCCCCGCCTTGCCCGCGGGCTCGCTTCGCGTGCCGAGGGGATTTTTCCCACATCTGTTAGTCGTCGAAGGGGCCAAAACCGATGGCGCTCGAGCGCACCCTGTCTATCATCAAGCCCGATGGCGTGCGGGGTAACCTCATCGGCGAGGTCTATCGCCGCTTCGAGCGAGCGGGTCTCGCCATCATCGGTGCGCGCATGCTGCAGCTCTCGCAGCGCGAGGCCGAGGGTTTTTACGCCGTGCACCGCGAGCGCCCGTTCTTTAAGGACCTGGTGCGCTACATGACCTCGGGTCCCGTGGTGGTGGCGGTGCTCGAAGGTGAGGGCGCGATCGCGGTGAATCGCGAGATCATGGGGGCGACCGACCCGAAGAAGGCCGCCCCCGGTACGATTCGCGCCGACCTTGCCACGAGCATCGAACAGAATGTCGTGCACGGCTCCGACGCCCCCGAGAGCGCGGCCCAGGAAATCGCCTACTTCTTCAGCACCACCGAATTGCACCCGCGCCGCTGAGCGCCTGACCCCCATGACCCCTCCACCCACAGAGCGCACCAACCTGCTCGGGCTTACCCGTCCGGCGCTCGAAGCCTACGTCGCAGAGCTCGGTGGCAAACCCTTCCGTGCGCGACAGCTGATGAACTGGGTGTACAAGCGCGGCGTGGGCTCGTTCGCCGAGATGACCGATCTTGCGAAGCAGTTCCGCGCCACGCTGAGCGGCGCCGCTGAGGTGCGTGCGCCCGAGATCCTCTCCGTACAGCGCTCGCGCGATGGGACGCGCAAGTGGCTGCTCAAGGCCGACGCGCGGCAGGCATTCGAGATGGTGTTCATCCCCGAGCCCGAGCGCGGCACGCTCTGCATCTCCTCGCAGGTCGGTTGCGCCCTCGATTGCTCGTTCTGTGCCACGGCGCAGGCGGGTTTCAACCGCAATCTGAGCACCGCAGAGATCGTCGGGCAGGTGTGGCTCGCCGCGCGCGAACTCGGTCGCGAGGCTGCGCCGCCCGCCGCGGATGGCGTCGCACCGACGCCCCTTGACCGCGAAGTCACCAACGTCGTGCTCATGGGGATGGGCGAGCCCCTCGCCAACTTCCGCAACGTCGTGCCGGCGCTGCGTATCCTGCTCGATGATTTAGGTTTCGATCTTTCGCGGCGCCGCGTGACGCTCTCGACCTCCGGGCTCGTCCCGCAGATCTACCACCTCGCCAAAGAGACCAACGTGGCGCTCGCCGTGTCGCTGCACGCGCCCGACGATGCGCTGCGCGATGAGCTCGTGCCGATCAACCGCAAGCACCCGATCGCGGAACTGCTCGAGGCCTGCTGGCACTATCTCGACGAACAGAACGGCCGCAGCGTGACCTTCGAGTACGTGATGCTCGATGGGGTGAACGATTCCCCCTCGCAGGCTCGTGCCCTTGCTGGGCTCCTTGAGGGTCACCCGGCCAAAGTCAACCTGATTCCGTTCAATCCGTTTCCCGGAACCCGCTATCGGCGCTCGCCCGCCGCCGTGATCCGCCGCTTCCGCGACGAGTTGCTGAAGAGGGGCGTATTGGCGACTATTCGGCGCACCCGTGGCGAGGACATCGACGCGGCTTGTGGCCAGCTCGCCGGGCGCGTCATCGACCGCACCACGGTGCGTCTTGGCAGCAAGGTCTTCGGTGTCGCGGTGCAAGCATGAGAGCATCCCTCGGTCCCGCCCGGCGTTTCCTCCAGACGTTGTGCCTCGCTGGCGCAGTGCTCCCGGTGCTCAGCGCCTGCGTTAGTTCGAAGGCGCCACCGAGTCCGGCCAAACAGAAAGAAGCGGCCGGTTACAACGTGCAGCTCGGACTCGCCTACATGCGGCAGGGAGATCTCGCGCTCGCGAAGGACAAGCTCGATAAGGCGGTGAAAGAGGACCCTGACAACGCCGACGTGCATAGCGCCCGCGGGCTCCTTTTCCAGAAGATGAACCAAAATGACAAGGCCGATGCCGAGTTCCGCACCGCGCTGAGCCTTAAGCCCCACGACCCGACCATCCTCAACTTCTACGGCGTTTTCCTTTGTCAGGCCGGACGTACCGACGATGCCGTGAAGCGCTTCGAAGAGGCGGCCAACAACCCGCTCTACTCGACGCCCGAGGCGGCCTATACCAACGCCGGGGTGTGTTTGCACGCGGCCAAGAAGGACGATCAAGCGCGCGCCTACTTCGTCAAAGCGCTGCAGAAGCGGCCGAACTTCGCCGAGGCGGAATTCCAGCTGACGAGCCTCGACTTCGAGCGACACCACTACGCGCAGGCGCGTGCCAGCCTCGATCTGTACATGACGACGTTCAACGAAACCGCCGATCTGCTGCTGCTCGGGGTGCGCATCGCCCGGGCCCAGGGCGATGCGGTCGGCGCGCAGCGCTACGCTCACCGCTTGCAGCAGGACTTCCCCGGATCCGATCAAGTCCGCGCGCTCGCGGAGCTCGAGCGCACCCCCCCGGGCTGACACCCATGACGCAGCAATTTAGCGGCGCACCAGCCTGCGGCATCGGCCCGCGGCTCCGCGGTGCGCGGGAGAAGCGCGGGCTGACGCTGCTCGGAGCGGCGGAGAAACTCCACGTGGATGCGCGGCTTCTCGAGGCCCTCGAGGCGGAGGACTTCGCAGCGCTTGGCGCGGACGTTTACGTGCGCGGACATCTGCGTCGCTACGCCGAACTCCTCGGCGAGTCGCCCGCGGAATTTCAGGAACTCTACATCCACTCGAGCCAGACGCAGGGTCCGGACCTCACGCACATCATGCGCACCGAGCACCCCCGTGAGCGCTCGCGCCTGATCGTGCCGGCAATCCTGGTGCTGGTCGGCTTTGCACTTGCCGGGCTGCTCTCCTGGATGCTCGGCGAGAAGAACCGCCGGGTGAGCGTGGCTCCGCCGATCCCGGTTCACGAGGCACCGGTTGCGCCGGTCACGCCCACCACACCGCCACAGCTTGCGACGAATCTCGCAAGCACCCCGTCCGCGCCCCTGACCGTGACACCCGCGCTTGCCCATGAGACGCAACTCACGCTGCAGCTCGCGGGCGAGAGCTGGGTCGAAATTTCGGATGTCGACGGGCGGCAGTTGCTGCAGGGTCTGATCGAAGCGGGCAGCGCCCGCCGCGCGAGCGGCGCCCCGCCGCTGCGACTCGTGCTCGGCAACGCACCCGCAGTGGCGCTGCAGATCAACGGCCAGGCCGTGACTCTCGCCGGGCTCGTGCGTCGCGATGGCAGCGCCCACGTGCTGATCGACGACACCGGCCGCGTGTCACCCGCTCCGCCGCGCCTCGCGCACGGAGACTGAGGTTTGGCCGGGCCGATTCCCCCGATCAAGGGCATGAATGATGTGCTGCCGACGGAGATCGGCGCCTGGCAGCACCTAGAGTCCTGCACACGCGAGCTGCTCGCGACTTACGGCTACGAGGAAATCCGCGTGCCCGTGCTCGAGCGCACCGAGCTCTTCAAGCGCGCGATTGGCGAGCACACCGACGTGGTCGGCAAGGAGATGTATACCTTCGTCGACCGCGGGGGCGAGAGTCTCACACTGCGTCCCGAAGCCACGGCCGGGATCGTGCGCGCGCTCATCTCCAACGGGCTCCTGCGCGGGCAGCGCCACAAGCTCTGGTGTCTGGGCCCGATGTTCCGCCACGAGGCGCCCCAGGCAGGACGGTACCGGCAGTTCTGGCAGGTCGACGTCGAGGCAGTTGGTTGTCCCGGGCCTGATGTGGACGCGGAGTTGATCGCGCTGAGTGCGCGGCTCTGGCAGCGGCTCGGCATCGGGGGGCTCAGGCTCGAGATCAACTCACTCGGTACGCCCGAGAGCCGCCGCGCTTACCGCGCGCGCCTGCTCGAGTACCTGCGTGCGCACGAGTCGCACCTCGATGGGGACAGCCGACGACGCCTCGAGGGCAACCCGCTGCGCATTCTCGACAGCAAGAACCCTGACATGCAGGAGCTGATCGCGGGTGCACCGCGGCTCACCGAGCACCTTGACAGCGAATCGCAGGCGCACTTCGAGGAGCTCTGCGCGCAGTTGCGTGAGGTCGGCATCGCCTACGAAATCAACCCGCGACTCGTGCGCGGACTCGACTACTACACGCGTACCGTGTTCGAGTGGCTGAGCCCCGCGCGCGGTGCGCAGAATGCTGTATGCTCGGGCGGGCGCTACGATGGCCTCATCTCGCAGCTCGGCGGCGAGCCGACGCCGGCGGTCGGATTCGCTATGGGAATCGAGCGGCTGGTGGCTCTTCTCCTCGCCGCCGGTCACACTCCCGCGCCGGCCCGCCCGGACGTATACGTGGTGGTGAGCGGTACCCGCGCTGCAGCACGGGCGCTCGGGATCGTCGAACGGCTGCGCAGTGAGCGGCCGCGGCTGCGCATCGAGCTGAACCTGGGAGGCGGCAACTTCAAGGCTCAGTTCCGC
>DASPTE010000038.1:0-3883 GCA_035623585.1 Steroidobacteraceae bacterium
CCAATGCGATCAGCGCGAACGCCGCGGGCACCACGATGATGTCGACGATCTTGAGGACGTTGCCCATGTGTTTGATGTCCGCGTCGAGGCCGGCGCGCACCGCGCGCAACTCCTTGCGGATGCGCAGCTTCTCGGTCTGGAAGTGCTCGATCTCCTGCTCCTGCGCGGGCGTGATGATCAGCGCGGTCTTGTCCCCCTTGTCACCCCCCTTGGACTCGAGCGCCGTCAGCTTCGCTTCCGTATCGCGCAACTGCTGCTCGAGCTCCTGCTCTTCGGCGCGGAAGCGCTCATCGGCCGCACGACGCAGCTTGTCCACCCGCTCAAACGGGCGGCTGTAGGAGGCGCGGCCGCGCACGCTGATCAGGTCTGCGCTGCCAGCGAGGTTGTCGAGTGCGTTCTCCACCAGGTCGCCGTTGCTGGCCCAGGCCTGCGTGAGGCGCTGGCCGAAGAAGTTCTGCTCGCGCACCCACAGGTAATCCGACAGCATGTCGGTGTCGGCAAACACCACCAGGTTGAGCGGCTGCGCCGACGCCTTGAGGACTTTCTCGCCCGGTGCAACCGTGACACCGGCGGGCGCTCCTGCGGGGAAGGCGCTCTGCACGTTGCCGGTGATGCGCGCGCCGATGACGTAGCGGTGGCCGGTGGGCTTGAAACCCTCCTGCAGCGTCGCCGGATCCATCAGCATGCGAAAGCGCGCGACGGGCAGCGGCTCGGCATCGCTGCTCGAGAGCAGCAGCGGCTCGAAGCAGCTGGCGGCGCCCTTCACCGGCTGGCAGCCCGGTGCGCCTTTGCGCGGCTCGAAGTAGCCCGCGGTCGCGACGTTGACGGTGGAGAGTCCGGCGGTGATCACGTCGTCGGCGGCGAAGCTGCTCTTGTCGAGCCCGAGTACCCCGAGGTGCATCACCGGCTCTTCGCCCTGACGCATCGTCACCGACAGCGCATGCCCGCGGTCGGCGATCACTTCGTTGCCATTAAACTCAACGCCCCAGGCGTTGAGCAGCGGCGTGAGGTGCGAGGACTTGTCGGCGCCCATCGCCGCCATCGGATTCTGCGCGTCGGCGCCCGCCGGGTCTGACTCGGCGAGCGGGTCGACGAACGCCAGGATGTGGCCGCCGCGCAGCGCAAACTGGTCGATCGCGAACTGCGTCGCCGGGGAGAGATTCTTCGGGTGCACCAGCACCAGCACGTTCACGTCGGGGTCGATGTGCGTCGCGGTCGGCTCGAGCGGCCGCAGGTCGAAGAGCTGCTGGGCGTCGCTGTACACCATCCATGGCTCGCGCACCTGCGCGGTCCGCGGGTCGAAGCCCGGCCCCATCGGCAGCGTCGACATCCAGGCGACCACCGGCTTCTTCGGGTTGGCGAGCTGATAGATGAGCTTGACCACGTCGTACTCGAGGAACTGCTCCTTGTTGGGATCGAAGAACTCGATCGCGGCCTTGCCGTCGGTGGAGTTGGTGCCGGCGAGGCCGAAGTAGAACGAGCCGCTGACGCCGCCGAGCGGCGTCCCGCGCACGCCGAGCTCGGCGGCGCGATCCTCTTCCTCGGAGAAAGGCTGGGGGTCGATGACGTGCAGGCGCAGCTTGCCATGGGAGCGGGCCACCAGCTCCTCGAGAAACTCGCGCACCCGCACGCCGTAGGTTTTCAGCTGCGGCAGTCCGCTCGCAGTCTTGTCCGAGAAGAAGAAGTAGAGGTTGATCGGCTCCTTGATGCTGGCGAGGATGCGATCGGTGCCCGGCGCGGTGGTGTACAGGTGGTTCTGCGTGAGATCGAGCCGCCAGCCGCGCAGCGCGTAATTGAACAGCACCGTGAGCCCGATGAAGAGCAGCACGAGCGCCACCATGGTGCCGCCACCGAGTGTCCAACGTCTGTTCATGGGTTCGGCTCGCTCCCGCTAGTCCGCTTTGCGCAGCTCGAGCGCGACCCCGGTCGCCACCAGGAAAAGGCTGATGAGCATCGCGAAGTAGAGGAAGTCGCGCACGTCGATGACGCCTTTCATGATCGATTCGTAATGGGTGAGGAACGAGAGCGAGGCGACCACATCCACCAGCCATTGCGGCGCCCAGGCGCGAAACGCATCGAGCACCAGGGGGAAGCCCGCGAGGAGAAACGCGAAGCACACCACCACGCCGAGGATGAAAGCGACCACCTGGTTGCGCGTGAGGGCCGACATGCACGAGCCGACGGCGAGAAAGCCGCCGGCCAGCATGAGGCTGCCGAAGTAGGCGGCGAGGATGGCGCCGTTGTCCGGGTGGCCGAGGTAGTTCACCGTGATCCACAGCGGGAAGGTGAGTGCGAGCGCGAGCGCCGTGAACAGCCATGCCGCCAGAAACTTGCCGAGCACTGCATCGCGCAGGCTCACGGGCTGCGTCATGAGCAGCTCGATGCTCCCGGACTTGCGCTCCTCGGCCCAGAGCTTCATCGCGATCGCCGGGATCAGGAACAGGTACAGCCAGGGATGAAAGGTGAAGAACGCGTCGAGATCGGCCTGGCCATGCTCGTAGAAGCCGCCGAGGTAATAGGTGAAGGCGTTCGTCAGCACCAGGAAGATGAAAATGAATACGTACGCGAGCGGCGTCGCGAAGTAGCTCGCGAGTTCGCGGCGCATGATGATGCCCACGTTGCCCATGCCGTCGTTGCTCTCCCTCAGGCCGTGATCGTGCGGAACACCTCATCGAGGCGTCCGGACTCCAGGTGCAGCTCCTTGAGCTTCAGTCCCTGCCGCGCGGCGAGCTCGGACAGCTCCGCGAGGATGGTGGCGCCGGATTTCGGCAGCGCGGTGAGTCGCGCGTCACGTTCGCTCACCTCGACGTCGGCCACTGCGGGCAGCGCCGCGACCGCGGCGCGTGCGGCGGCGAGCTGCGCGGGTTGCTCGAGCTGCATCGACACCGCGTTGTGGTAGCGCGAGCGCGCGGCGAGCCCCGTCGGGGTGTCGTCGGCGACGATACGGCCGCGCGAGATGATGATCGCGCGCGTACACACCGCATCGACCTCCTCGAGGATGTGCGTGGAGATGACGATGATCTTGTCGCGCGCCATGTCGTTGATGAGGGTGCGCACCTCGTGTTTCTGGTTCGGGTCGAGGCCATCGGTCGGCTCGTCGAGGATCAGCACCGGCGGATCGTGCACGATGGCCTGGGCGAGACCGACCCGGCGCCGAAAGCCCTTGGAGAGCGTGTCGATGGTCTGCTCGAGTACGCTGCCGAGCTGCAGATGCTCGATGACGTGCGCGAGGCGCGTCTCACGCCGGGTGCCCTCGAGCGCACGCAGGTCGGCGATGAAGTTGAGGAACCGCCACACGGTCATCTCGCCGTAGAGCGGCGCGCCCTCGGGCAGGTAGCCGAGGACCGACTTCGCGGCGAGCGGCTCGGCCTCGACGTCGTGCCCGCAGATGGTGGCGCTGCCGGAGGAAGGTGTGACGAAGCCGGCGAGCATGCGCATGGTGGTCGTCTTGCCGGCGCCGTTCGGTCCGAGGAAGCCGAGCACCTCACCCGGCTGCACCTGGAATGTCAGGTCCTCCGCCGCCATGAGCGAGCCGTAGTGTTTGGTGAGATGTTCGGTCCTGATCATGAGTTTCGGCTCATTAGGCGGAGCGTGCGCGAAAAGTTCCCGGCACTTTCAAAGCGCGCGATTTTGGCCGGGAGCCACGGTGGATTCAACTCAGACAATATTTTTTATATATATCAAATTGTTAAGAAGTATTTCTCAGGCGTTGCCGCGAGAGTCGCCGGCCACAGGCCGCGGGGCTACGCCGCCGCGAGCTCACGAACTGAAGCGGTGTCGCGTGCGCCAGTAGAGGATGCAGAGCAGGCCACCGAGCATGCCGCCGAGGTGGGCGAAGTGGGCGACGCTCTGCTGACGGCCGGTCACGCCGAGAACGAGCTCG
>DASPTE010000079.1:0-5633 GCA_035623585.1 Steroidobacteraceae bacterium
GGGGGCGCAGGACTACTCGTGTTGATCGCAGGTTATGCGGCGGTTTTCGCCGGCGGGGCGGCTTTGGTCGCGTTCCTCCTGTCCCTGCTCTCGGGCAGCTCGCGTGGCGGCGGCTGGTCGAGCTACCCCGGCGGCGGGGGATGGGGCGGCGGGTTCGGGGGCGGTGGATTCGGAGGCGGTGGATTTGGCGGCGGTGGCGGTGGCGGCTTTGCCGGTGGCGGTGCCTCGGGGAGCTGGTAGCCGATGAAACTCCTGCGACTTGTCCGTCACATCGGCACCACGCGCTGGAGCACGCTGCGCGCTTTCCCGAAAGAGGTGCGCGACGCCATCGAGCAGGCGATTCGTGAGTGCGAGGCGCGCCACGGCGGAGAGATCCGCTTCATTGTCGAGACCGCCTTCGACATCCCCGAGCTTTGGCGCGATCTGCCACCGCGCACGCGCGCACTGCAGCTTTTTGGTCAGTTCGGCGTATGGGACACGGCGCACAACAACGGTGTCCTCATCTACGTGCTCATGGCCGACCACGTGGTCGAGATCATCGCCGACCGCGGCATCGCCTCGCGCATCGGCAACGCGGAGTGGGCGGCGGTGTGCCGGCAGATGGAACACCATTACCGCGCCGGGCGCTTCCGCGAAGGCTCGCTCGACGGCATCCTCGGCGTGGCGGCGCTCCTTGGGCGGCACTTCCCAGGCCGGGCGCCCAGTGGCAACGAACTGCCGAACCAGCCGGTGCTCCTGTAGCGGATCGACGACGAGCCGCGGACGCGGCATATCGTTCATAATGCTTTATTAATGAGAGCTTCCCGGCCCTGCACCGCGCTGGCGGCACTTTTGTGCTCGGTGCTCACCGGCTGTTCGCTCTTTCGAGCGATCGAGCGCGCGCCACCCCCGCCCCCGCCCGCACCGCCTCCAGCACCCGTCTCGGTTCTGCCGGCGCCGGTCGCCACGGAGCGCTTCGAGCTCGCCAAGGCTCAGGACGTCGTGGGTGTGGTTCAGGTCGTAACGGCCACCAAGGAGGACACACTCACCGACATCGCGCGCCGTTTCAACGTCGGCTACGAGGAGATCCTGCGCGCGAATCCCAAGGTCGATCCCTGGCTCCCGGGTGAGGGTCGGGAGATCGTCGTGCCTTCGGCGTTCGTGCTGCCGAATGCCCCCCGCACCGGGATCGTGATCAACATCGCCGCGATGCGCATTTTCTATTACCCACCCGTCAAAGCAGGCGAGCGGCCCGTCGTCTACACGCACCCAATCGGCGTCGGCAAGGTCGGCTGGCGTACCCCGGAAGGGGTCACGAAGGTCGTGCGCACCGAGAAAGACCCCACCTGGCGCGTACCCGTATCGGTACGCAAGGAGCATCTCGAGGAGCGTGGCGAGGAGCTCGATCCGGTGATCGGTCCGGGGCCCGACAATCCCCTCGGCAAGTATGCGCTTTACCTCCAGTGGCAGAGCTACCTGATTCATGGAACCAACAAACCCGCCGGCGTCGGCTTGCGCTCGAGTCACGGCTGCATCCGTCTTTACCCCGAGGACATCGAGCAGTTCTACACGTTCGTGCCCGTCGGCACGCAGGTGCGCGTGGTCAACCAGCCGTTCCTGTTCGGGTGGCGCAACGGCGAGCTGTACTTGCAGCCCTATGACGTGCTCGAGGATGACCAGCGGCAGACGAAACAGAAAAGCTTCATCACGCAGGCGCTACCGCCGAATCTCGATCAGCGCCTCAAGGCGCAGCACGAGAAGATCGACTGGAACCTGGTCTCGAGTCTGACCGAAAGCCCGCGCGGCATTCCGGTGCCCGTGACCGAAACGTACGCGAGCGTCGATGGAGTGCTCGCGGCCGCGCCGCGCGTCGAGAATGAGCTGCCCAGAGGATCGACCTGGGATGGGAAATCCGATCTCCCGATGGACGAAGCCTCCTTCAAGCAGTTGTTTTCGGACGTCGAACCTGGCGGTGACGAGGCGCGTCCCGAAGCCGCTGCTGCACCGCAAGGCACGAATCCGCCGCCCACGGGCGCGCAGACCAAATCACCTCTCCCGCCGAAGAACGGCGGCTGAGCGCGCACGGACCGCACGCGCGGTGATGCGGCTTACCGAGTGGCTCGAGCTCATGCTCGCTGAGATCGCACGCAAGCGCGAGGAGCTCGAGCGCGCACAAAGCGAGGACGCCCGCCGCGAGGGTGAGGAGCGGGGGCGTTCCGCCGACGGGAGTGAGCCCGAAGAGGGTACGCCGCGCAACTGACACAGGCCCGGGAGGCTGCCAGCGCACCGAAGCGCTGTGTTAGAGTCGCGGGCAAATTTCACGAGGCGCCCGCTTGGCCGACAGCCCTGCGTCCGGCATAGAACTCACGCAACAACGCCGCGCGTCTCCCGCCTTCGAGTGCGTGCCGACTGCCATTGCCGCGTTCGTCGGTCGCACGCTGAAGGGGCCGGTCAATCAGCCGCTCACGGTGCGCAGCTTCAACGAGTTCCAACGGCACTTCGGCGGATTGTGGCAACCCTCGACGCTCTCCTACGCGGTCGAGCAGTTCTTCGAGAACGGCGGGCGCGAAGCCCGCATCGTACGCGTCGTGAATGGCGCGCGCCCGCCGACCCTGAAGCTGCCCGCCGGCGGGGGCGTGCTCACACTCGTCGCGCTCAATCCCGGCTCGCGCGAGTACCTGCGCGCCTCGGTGGACTACGATGGTCTGAGCAGCGCCGAGCGGGACCGCTTCAATCTCGTCGTGCAGCGGGTGCGCGCCGCCGGTTCGGAGCTGGTCGAGGATCAGGAGATCTATCGGCGCCTGTCCATCACCCCGGGCGAGACGCGCTTCGTCACCGATGAGCTCCTCGAGTCGCAGCTCGTACGTGTTGCCGCGGCGACGCCGCTCGAGCGACCCGACCGCTCCGGCGGTGGCCCGGGCGGAGTGGTGGTCGGCTACACGCTCTCCACACCCGATGGCGATGATGGCGCACCGCTCACCGACTACGACATCATCGGCTCCGCGGCAGGGCGCACCGGGCTTTTCGCACTCGCTGACACCGAGCGCTTCAACTTCCTCTGCATCCCACCGCTCTCGCGGGAGCGCGACGTCGGACTCTCGACCCTTTTCATCGCCGCGCGTTTCTGCCGTGAGCGGCACGCACTCCTCATCATCGATCCGCCGGCAAGTTGGACCTCCGCGCAACTCGCGCTCGAGGGGCTGCGCAGCTGGCCGTTCCGCAGCGACAGCGCCCTCATGTACTACCCGCGCGTGCAGGCCTTCGATCGCTTGCGCGGGCGTGTCGAGACCTTCGGCTCTGCGGGCGCTGCGGCGGGGATGATTGCCCGCTGCGATGCGAGCTGGCCGGTGTGGGCTGCCGCGGAGAGCGAGGAAGCGATTCTCCGTCCGGGACTTCGTCCGGCCGTGCCGGTGTCGGCGGCCGATCGCTCGCGGCTCGCGCAGGCGGGCGTGAATACGCTCGCCGCGGTGCGCAGCTGGCCCAGCGGGGTGCGGCCGCGCACCCTGGCCCCGGGCGGCAGCGGCGTTTCGGTATGGAAGTACCTCTCGGCGCGGCGCCTCGCCCTTTGCGTGGCGGCGAGCATCGAGGAAGGGACGCGCTGGGTGCTGTTCGAGCAGCCCGGCGAGTCCACCTGCGAGCGCGCGCGCGAAGAGGTCGAGAGCTTCCTCGGTGCGCTCGCGCAAGCGGGCGCCTTCCCCGCCACGGACGATGAGGAGAGTTACTTCGTGATCTCGGACGAGCGGGTCAACCGCCGCGAGACCCTCGCCGAGGGTCAATTCAACCTGCTCTTCGGCTTCGCAACCGGGAAGCCCGGTCTTTTCGACACCTGGCTCCTCACCCATCGGGTGGGCGGCAGCCGCGTGCGACCGGTTTCGGTGAACCGCTCGGCGACCTTGCGGCAGCGGGTCGAGTGGGAGATCGAAACCTCGATCCTCCAGAAGGTGAACATCCGTTAATCGCTGCGGCCGAAACCGCCACCGCCCGGGGTGAGGATCGTGAGCTCGTCTCCGGTCGCCACGGTGAATCGCGCCGTGGCCGCAAGCGGCTCGACACCCCCGGCGCTCCTGCGGATGTGCCCGGCGCCGCGTTCGGCCGGCGCCCCCCCGGCGAGTCCGAACGGGGCGATGCGGCGGTGATTGGCGAGGAGCGCACCGCTTAGCGGCGCGCGAAACTCAAGCCGCCGCACGATGCCAGCTCCGCCGCGGTGCCTGCCGCGGCCGCCCGAACCGCGGCGGATCGCGAACTCGCGCAGCAGCACCGGAAACTCGGCCTCGAGAATCTCGGGATCCGTGAGGCGCGAGTTCGTCATGTGGGTGTGCACCGCATCGCAGCCATCGAAAGTGGCCCCGGCGCCCGCGCCGCCCGCGATGGTCTCGTAGTACTGCAAGCGCTCATCGCCGAAGGTGAGGTTATTCATCGTCCCCTGGGAAGCCGCGAGAATGCCGAGCGCGCCATAGAGTGCATCGACGATGCATTGCGAGGTCTCGACGTTGCCCCCGGCAACCGCCGCCGGCGGACGCGGATCGAGCATCGAACCCGCGGGGATCAGGAGCTCGAGCGGTTCGAGACAACCCTCATTGAGCGGAATCGGCTGGTCGACGAGCGTGCGGAAAACGTAGAGCACCGCGGCGATGCACACCGCTCGCGGTGCGTTGAAGTTGTGCGCGCCCTGCGCCGAGGTACCCGTGAAGTCGACCCGCGCGCGACCGCGAGCGCGGTCGATGTCGATGCGCACGGCGATCAGCTGCCCGCCATCCATCTCGTAGCGGAAGCTTCCCGTGCTCAGCTGTCCGATCGCGCGGCGCACACAAGCGGCCGCGTTGTCCTTCACGCGCCGCATGTACTCGCTCACGGTGTCAAGGCCGTGCCGAGCGACGGCGCGATCGATCTCGAGGATGCCGCGCGCGTTGGCGGCGAGCTGCGCGCGCAGATCGGCAACGTTCTGCGCCGGTTTGCGCGCTGGCCACGGCGAGGCGGCGAGCGCCTGCCGCAGTTCCGTCTCGCGCAGCTCCCCGGCCGCGACCAACTGGAAGCACTCGAAGAGGATCCCTTCCTCATCGATCGAGCGGCTGAAGGGCGGCATGGATCCCGGAGTCACACCACCGATGTCGGCGTGATGGGCGCGCGAGGCGACGTAGAAATCCGGCAGCGACGCGTGCGCGGTGAACACCGGCGTCACGAGCGTCATGTCCGGCAGATGCGTGCCGCCGTGGTAGGGACTGTTGAGGAGCCAGGAATCCCCGGGGCGCAGCCGCCCCGCTTGCGCGGCGATGACCGCCCGCACGCTCACGCCCATCGAGCCGAGGTGCACCGGCATGTGGGGCGCATTTGCGATTAGCGCGCCACCCGCATCGAAGAGCGCGCACGAGTAATCGAGCCGCTCGCGGATATTGACCGACTGCGCGGTCGCTCGCAGCACCGCCCCCATCTGTTCGGCAATGTGCATGAAGAGGTTGTTGAATATCTCGATGCGCGCGGGGTCCGCCGCTGAGCCCGAAGGCACGCTCGCCGCGGCGAGCTCCTCAAGCAGCAGCTCCCCGCCCGGGAGGCGCCTGGCGCGCCAGCCTTCCTCGAGCACGACGGTGCTATGGGGCTCGACGATGAGCGCCGGCCCGTCGAACTCCCCGCGCAGCGCACTCAAGGGCACCAGCGGC
>DASPTE010000103.1:0-2727 GCA_035623585.1 Steroidobacteraceae bacterium
GCAGCCGCGGAGGGACTCACGAATCTGCGCGGCCACCGCGCGGTGGGCGGTATGCGTGCGAGCCTCTATAACGCCATGCCGCTCGAGGGGGTTGCGAAGCTCGTCGGCTTCATGCAGGAATTCGCGCGTCGTAACGGCTGAGCGTCGTGAAATACCGCATTCTCACGCTCAACTCGATTAGTCCGCGCGGACTCGCGCGCCTACCGCCCGAGCGTTATGAAGTCGGTCCGGCGGTGCATCATCCCGACGCCATCCTCCTGCGCTCCGCGGACCTGCATAGCACCGAGGTCGCTCCGGGTGTGCGTGCCATCGGCCGCGCGGGGGCGGGCGTCAACAACATTCCGGTTGCCCGCTTCAGCCGGCGCGGCATCCCGGTGCTCAATACTCCAGGGGCCAATGCGAACGCGGTGAAGGAGCTCGTGCTCGCCGGGCTCTTTCTCGCCGCCCGCAACATAGGTCCGGCATGGCTTTTCGCGCGCGGCCTCGAAGGCGACGATGCGACGATCGACGAGCAGGTCGAGCTGGGCAAGAAGCAATTCGTCGGCTTCGAACTCCCCGGCCGCACGCTCGGGGTCGTCGGGCTCGGTGCGATCGGCGTCGAAGTTGCCAACTCCGCACTGGCGCTCGGCATGCGCGTGCTCGGTTACGATCCGCAGCTCACCGTGCAGCGCGCCTGGCAGCTCTCCTCGAGCGTCGAGCAGGCCCTCTCGCTCGAGGATCTCTTCAGTCGCTCGGATGCGGTGAGCGTTCACGTTCCGCTCACTGAGGAGACACGCAGGCTCGTGAACGCGACGCGTCTCGGGCTCATGAAAAAGGAGGGCACGATCCTGAACTTCGCGCGCGCGGCGATCGTTGATGAGGCGGCGGTGCTCGCCGCGCTCGATGCCGGGCGGCTCCATGCCTACGTCTGCGACTTCCCGAGCCGCGCCCTCAAGGACCATGCCAGGGTCATCACGCTCCCGCACCTTGGCGCCTGTACGGGCGAGGCGGAGGAGAACTGTGCGGTCATGGTGGCGGAGCAGCTGCGCGACTTCCTCGAGAACGGCAATATCCGCAACAGCGTGAACTATCCCGAAGCCGTGCTGCCACGAATCCCGAACAGCACCCGCTTGGCGATCGCCAACGATAACGTGCCGAACATGGTGGCGCAGATCTCGACCTGTCTTGCGAGCGCGGGGATCAACATCGCGGATCTCCTCAACAAATCCCGCGGCGAGTGTGCCTACACGCTGATCGACACCGACGGCGGCGTCAGCGAGGAGTTACTCGCGAAGATCCGCGCCATTCACGGTGTTCTTTCGGCGCGCATCGTATGAAAAGAACCGCACGCACGAAGCAAGCCGCGCGCAAGCGCGCTCGCCCGCAAGCTCAGACCGACGCGGCGGGCGCGGCGCCCCCCGCCGCCGGAGCGCCGCAACTCGAGGACGTGCGCGAGCGCATCGATCGGGTCGATGAGCGCATTCACACGCTCATCAGCGAGCGCGCGCGGCTTGCGCAGCTCGTCGGTATCTCGAAGTCCCCCGACGGACACACGGTGGACTTCTACCGTCCCGAACGCGAAGCGCAGGTGCTGCGGCTCGCGCGCGCGCGCAACCAGGGACCGCTGCGTGATGCCGAGGTGCTGCGGCTTTTTCGCGAGATCATGTCGGCGTGCCTTGCGCAGCAGGAGCCACTCAAGGTCGCATTCCTCGGCCCCGAGGGGACTTTCACTCAGGCTGCGGTGCTCGCGCATTTCGGCCACTCGGTGCGTGGCCTGCCGCTCGATTCGATCGATGAGGTGTTCCACGAAGTCGAAAGCGCGAGCGCCGACTTCGGTGTCGTGCCGATCGAGAACTCCACCGAGGGAACGGTCAACCACACGCTCGATCGCTTCCTCAGCTCCCCGCTTAAGATCTGCGGTGAGGTGGAGCTGCGCGTACGGCAGCACCTCATGGGCAAGATGAGTCAGCTCTCGCGCATCACGCGGGTCTGCTCCCACCCCCAAGCGCTCGCCCAGTGCCGCGAGTGGCTCAGCGAACATCTGCCCGGCATCGAGCAGGTCCCGGTCTCGAGTAACGCCGAAGGCGCGCGCCGGGCGCGCGACGAGAAGGGCACCGCCGCGATCGCCGGCGAAACCGCCGCCGAGATCTACGGACTCAAACTGCTCGCTGCGGAGATCGAGGACCGCATCGACAACACGACGCGCTTTCTCATCCTCGGCCGCAAACTCTTCGCCCCCAGCGGGGAGGACCGCACGACGCTCCTCGTGTCCGTGGGGCACACCGACGCCCCGGGCGCGCTCTATCGGCTGCTCGAGCCGCTCGCCCGTCATCGCGTGAACATCACGCGCATCGAGTCGCGCCCCTCGCGGCGGCGCAAGTGGGACTACGTGTTCTTCTTGGACCTCGAGGGCCACGCACGCGACCCGCAGGTCGCGCGGGCGCTCGCGGTGCTCAAAAAGCGCGCGTCACTCTTTCGTATCCTCGGCTCCTACCCGCGGGCCGTGCAGTGAGCGCAGCGCCGAACGCCTATCGCCTTGCCCCGGGCGGTAGCGTCGGGGGCACACTCACCGTTCCTGGCGATAAATCCATCTCGCATCGTGCACTCATGCTCGGGGCACTCGCTCGGGGCGATACGGAAATCAGCGGTTTTCTCGCAGGCGAGGATTGCCTCGCAACGCTCCATGCGCTCGAGGCTCTCGGTGTGGGAATCGAGCGCCCGCAGGAGACCGAAGTCAGGGTGAGGGGC
>DASPTE010000135.1:0-6602 GCA_035623585.1 Steroidobacteraceae bacterium
GGAGCGCATTGAGGTTGTCGTAGATCGACTTGCCGTTGTTCGCGATCACGCCCGAGGTGGCATTGATGGCCGACTCGAGCGTGAAGAACGCCCTGAAGCCCGAGCCCAGTTCGGCACTGCCCCGCACCCCGACACGCGACATAGAAATGCCGCCGGAGAACATCCCCGTGAAGCTTCGCGGGGAACTGTTGAGATTGAACGGGTTGACGGTCGATGCAAACACGTCACTTCCCGCGTATGAGTGCTCGAGCGTGCCGATGCCGACGTCGATGATGCCGTAGAGCTCGACCTCGGCACCGCCCTTGCGCAATTCAAGCTGTGCGCGCGCCAGGCCGCTCGCAGCGAGAGCGAGCCCGCAAAAAAGCAGCACGCCGGCCGGACGCGCGCGAGCGTGCCGGTGCGCAATTCCTGGCGAGCGCGCGTTCGCGGACTTGAGTCCTTGACCCATCGCTGAAGCTCCCTCGGTTCACCCCGGGCTGCATTTCTCGGTCTTGGGGCGCCACTCGTTATATTCGAACGAACATATCGTGGCAGAACCAGTGCACTTCGCGCAAGGCGCGAGCCGCGCGCGCGCTATGATGAGCTCGAGGAGAACAATTTATGACAATCCCCGCGGTGCGCTTTCGCATCGATTTCGGACAACAGGAAGCGGTCGGCCCGGGCAAGATCGCGCTCCTCGAGCGCATCGGCGAGCGCGGCTCGCTCGCGCAGGCAGCGCGTGATCTGAAGATGAGCTACCGACGCGCCTGGCAGCTTCTTGAAAGCGTCAACGGCTGCTTCCGCGAGCCGCTCGTGCTGACGAGCCGCGGCGGGCACGGAGGAGGGGGCGCAGAGCTCACCGCGCTTGGGCGGCAACTGATCCGCGTTTACCGCCGCTTCGATCGACAGCTGCAGAGCCGCGCCGCTCGCACCTTCCGCCCGCTGGCGCAACTCGCGCGCGGCGCGCAACGCGCGACCGATGCCGCACCGATCCTGCGCCTGAGCGGGCGCTAGCGCGCAGCGAGTCTAGGAAGAATCCGCACTGCGCAGGAGCTCGTTGATCGAGGTCTTGGCGCGCGTTTGCGCATCGACCCGCTTCACGATCACGGCGCAGGCGAGACTGTAGCGCCCGTCGGCGGCGGGCAGCGACCCGGCGATCACGACCGAGCCGGCAGGGACCCGGCCCCTGAGGATCTTCCCGCTCTCACGATCGTAAATCCGCGTACTCTGCCCGATGAAGACCCCCATCGAGATGACCGACCCGGCCTCGACGATGACGCCCTCGACGATCTCGGAGCGCGCACCGATGAAGCAGTCGTCTTCGATGATGGTGGGACTCGCCTGCAGCGGTTCGAGCACGCCTCCGATCCCGACTCCGCCCGAGAGGTGCACGTTCTTGCCGATCTGCGCGCACGAGCCGACCGTCGCCCAGGTATCGACCATGGAACCTGCGCCGACATACGCCCCGATGTTGACGTAGCTCGGCATGAGCACGGCATCGGGCGCTATGTAGGCGCCGCGTCGCACGATCGCGTGAGGCACGATGCGGGCGCCGCCCGCGCGCAGCTCCTCCTCGCTCGCCGCCGCGTATTTGAGCGGCACCTTGTCATAGAAGCGCGTGTAACCGGCATCGATGAGGCGGTTCTCGCGCACGCGGAAGGAAAGGAGCACGGCCTTCTTCAGCCATTCGTTGACCGCCCAGCCGCCCCCCGCGCGCGGCTCGGCGACCCGTGCCTGCCCGCTGTCGAGGAGCCCGAGGCACTCCTCGAGCGCCGCGTCGAGCTCGCGCGGCAGATGGCGCGCCGTGAGTTCGGCGCGCCGCTCGAACGCTGCGTCGATCGTCGCTTTGAGCTTCGCCTGCTCGTTCATGAGTTCATACGCGCAAGGTCCCCGAGCCGGGTGCGCGCAGCGCCGCCTGGCGGGCATCGAGCGCCTGCGCGAGTCGTTCTTTGAGCCTCTCGGCAGCCGCGGCCGACAGGGGCCGGTTGTCGAAGTCGGTGAGATAGAAGACGTCCTCGGCGCGCTCGCCGACCGTCATGATCTTCGCGGCCTGAAGCTCAATGCGCTCGGCCATCAGCACCTTGCCGACATCGCAAAGAAGTCCCGGTCGATCGCCCGCGGTGAGCTCGAGCACCGAGCGGCGGTTGCGTTCATCGACGCTGAAGGCGATGTGCGTCGGGGTGTTGAACATGCGCGCCTGCCGCGGCGCGCGGCGCGACACCGCAAAGGGCGCGTCCGCCGGTCCCTGGAGCGAGCGCCAGAGCGCCTGCTCGATCTCCGCCTCGCGGTCGTCGTCGGTGATCGGGTCGCCATCGTCCTCGAGCAGGTGATAGAGATCGAGACTGAACCCATCGCCCGTTGGGGTAATGCGGGCATCGACGATGTTGAGTCCGAGCTCATCGAGTGCGGCGGTGGTGCGCGCGAACCCATGCCGGCGCGGACGCGCAAAGATGAGCACCGCGGTCGTGCCGCGCTCGCTGCGCGGCTCGAGCGCGACGAGCGGCTCGTCGGAGGCGGCATCGCGCTCGGCGAGGAGCCGGGTGTGCCAGGCGATTTCCTCGGGCGAGTGCTGCAGGAAGTAGCCCGAGGAAAAGCGTTGCCAGACCGCATCGATGCTGCCCGCGCCGACGCCGCGCTCGCCGAGCAACCGCCGCGCCGTCTCCTGAGTCTCGCGCACGAGCTGCTCGGCATCGATCGGGCTCTCGAGCCCGCGGCGCAGGGCGCGCTTCACGCGCTGATAGAACTCGTGAAAGAGGGAAGCCTTCCACGAGTTCCAGAGCTTCGGATTCGTGCCGCGCACATCCGCGCAGGTGAGCACGTAGAGATAGTCGAGATGCGCTTCATCGCCGACCTTGCGGGCGAAGGCGTTGATCACCTGCGGGTCGCCGATGTCCTGCTTCTGCGATGTGAGCGAAAGCGCCAGATGATTGCGCACGAGCCAGGCGACGAGCCGCGCGTCGTAGGGCGAGAGTCCCTGCTCGAGGCAGAACGCCTCCGCATCGACCGCGCCAAGCTCCGAGTGATCGCCCCCGCGCCCTTTGGCGAGGTCGTGAAAGAGCGCGGCAAGGTACGCGACTTCGCTGCGCGGCAGCTGCTGCATGATGCGCGAGGCTTCAGGCAGCTCCTGGTCGTAGCGCGCTATCGCGAAGCGGCGCAGGTTGCTCACCACGAAGAGCGTGTGGGCATCGACCGTGTAGGCGTGAAAGAGATCGTACTGCATGCGGCCGACGACGCGGCCGAAGGCCGGGATATAGCGGCCGAGCACCCCGTAGGTGTTCATGCGGCGCAGCTCGTGCGTCACCCCGACCGGGGAGCGCAGGATCTCGAGGAAGAGCCGGTGGTGGCGCGGGTTCTGGCGGAACTCCTCGTCAATGAGCCAGAGATTCTTCGCGACCGCACGCATGGTCGAGGCGCGCACGCCGCGAACTTCCGGGTTCTGCTGGAGCAGCGCAAAGAGCTCAAGGAGCGCGGAAGGGTTGCGCGCGAAGACATCCTCGCTCACGGCCTCGAGCGAGCCGTTGCGCACCTGGAAGCGCGCGTTCAGGGGCCGTGGCGGCTCGCTTTCGGTCAGGATCGCCTCGCGGAAGAGCTCGAGCAGGAGCTCATTGAGAAGGCTCACGTCCATCACCGTGCGGTAGTAGCGCTGCATGAACTGCTCGACCGCGAGCGTGTAGGAGGCGTCCTCGTAGCCAAAGCTCTGTGCGAGGGGGATCTGATGGTCGAAGAGCAGCCGATCCTCACGCCGCCCGGTGAGGGTGTGGAGCCCAAAGCGCACCTTCCAGAGGAACGCCTGCGCCTGCTTGAGCCTTCTCAACTCCGCCTCGGTGAGGAAACCGTGCGTCATGAGTCCATCGAGGGTCGCGGCGCCAAAGTGCCGCTTCGCCACCCAACCGATGGTCTGGATGTCGCGCAGTCCGCCCGGGCCCGTTTTCACGTTGGGTTCGAGGTTATAAGCGGTGTCGTTCGCCTTGAGGTGCCGCTCGGCTTGCTCGCGCACCTTCGCTTCGAAGAATTGCTTCACGGGCCAGATGCGCTCCGGGGCGAGCGCGCCGCGCATGGCGGCAAGGAGCGAGCGATCACCCGCGAGATGGCGCGCTTCGAGGAGCGTCGTCATCACGCCAACATCGCCGATGCACTCCTCGGCGCACTGCGCCACCGTGCGCACGCTGTGACCGACCTCGAGCCCGATATCCCAAAGGAAAGTAATGAACCGCTCGACCACGGCACTGCCAACGGAATCGGGTACCGCAGGCACGAGCAGCAGTATGTCGATGTCGGAGGCCGGATGGAGTTCGCCGCGGCCGTAGCCGCCGACCGCGACCAGCGTCCAACTCTTCTGCGCGGCGCAGTGCCGGGCCCAGGCTTCGCGCAGCGCCACATCGATGAGCGCGGCGCGCGCGTACACGAGCTCCTCGACCGGATCGCCGGAAAGAAAGCGCGCGCGCAGTTCCTTGTGCGCCTCCCGCAGGAGCTCGCGCCATGCGGGCGGCTCGGGCTGCGCGGCGAGCTCGGCGGGCAGGCGCGCGAGCAGCGGCCAGCTGAGCGCGGCGGCAGAACTCGCGGGGAGTGTGTCTTCGAGGCGCTCTGAGTCCGCGGCTGCCATGGCGCCGCAATCTAGTGCTGCGGCCCTTTTTCGCCAAGGGTCAGCACGTCGACGCCGGCGTCGGTGACCAGCACCGTATGCTCCCACTGGGCGGAGAGCGAGTGGTCCTTGGTGACCACCGTCCAGCCATCGGGCAGGAGCCGCACGTGGCGGCGCCCCGCATTCACCATCGGCTCGATCGTGAAGGTCATGCCGGGCCGAAGCTCAAGTCCCGTACCCGGCTCCCCGTAGTGGAGCACCTGCGGGTCCTCGTGATAGACGCGCCCGATGCCATGTCCGCAGTACTCGCGCACCACCGAGTAGTCGTGACTCTCGACGTAGCTTTGGATGGCGTGGCCGATGTCGCCGAGCTGCGCGCCCGGGCGCACCGTCTCGATCCCGCGCCACATGGCCGCGAAGCAGGTGTCGGCGAGCCGCTGAGCGTGGCTTGGTGCCTTGCCGACGAAGTACATGCGGCTCGTGTCGCCGTGAAAGCCATCGCGGATCACGGTGACGTCGATATTGACGATGTCGCCCGCCTTGAGCCGCCGGTCGTTCGGGATGCCGTGGCAGACGACGTGATTCACAGAGGTGCAGATCGTCTTCGGGAAGCCGCGGTAGTTGAGGTTCGCCGGCACCGAGCGTTGCACGTTGACGATGTAGTCGTGGCAGATGCGATCGAGCTCCTCGGTCGTCACCCCGGGGACGACATGCTCCTCGATCATGTCGAGCACCTCGGCGGCGAGCCGCCCGGCGATCCGCATCTTCTGCTGTTCTTCGGCAGTCTTGATCGTGATGTTCATCGAGCACAAATGGGGCCGGCATCCCCACTCGGCAAGGGGCGCCGCAATGACGCGTAAGACATTGTTCCGACGAGGTCTTCATGGTATAAAGCGCGGCCTTTTTTGGCAACGCAACCCACACGCGCATCACGAACTCGCTGACTGGGTGTTCCGCGCCGAGCCCCCCCGGGGGGCCCCTCGCGGGATGGTCGGGAGGATGCGCGGAGGCTTAACCCACAAGGAGCTTTTCATGGCCGGCGTGTCCATGCGACAGATGCTGGAAGCGGGGGTCCATTTCGGACATCAGACCCGCTTCTGGAACCCGAAGATGGCCCCCTTCATTTTCGGTGAGCGGAACAAGATCCACATCATCAACCTCGAGAAGACGCAGCCGATGTACACGGAGGCGGCGAACTTCATCAAGGGCGTGATCGCCGATGGCGGCACCGTGCTCTTCGTCGGCACGAAGCGCTCCGCGCGCGATTCCATGCAGAAGGAGGCCGAGCGCGCCTCGCAGCCTTACGTGAACCAGCGCTGGCTCGGCGGCATGCTCACGAACTTCAAGACGATCCGTCAATCCATCAAGCGGCTCGGGGAGATCACCGAGCTGGCCGCGAGCGGCGCGCTCGAGAAGCGCGGCAAGAAAGAGGCGACGCAGCTCAGGCGCGAGATGGACAAGCTCGAGAGAAGCTTGGGGGGCATCAAGAACATGGAATCGCTCCCCGATGCGCTCTTCGTGGTGGATGTCGGCCACGAGAACATCGCGGTCCACGAGGCGAAGAAACTCGGAATCCCGGTGGTCGCGATCGTCGACACCAACTGCTCGCCTGAGGGCATCGACTACGTGATCCCGGGCAACGACGATGCGATGCGCGCGATCTCGCTCTACGCCACCGGCATCGCCGATGCGGTACTCGAGGGCAAGGAGTCGGTCCCGCAGGTCGCGGTCGGCGAAGACGAATTCGTCGAACTCGATGAAGCCGGCGTGCCGCGCCGGAAGACCCCGCGCGGGCGGCAGCGTCCGCAGGCCACGGTACGCAAGAAGGCGCCCGCACGCCGCAAGCTGCCCGCGATCAAGCCCCCGGCGGTGGTGGCCGACGAGCTTGCTGCTACGGATTCGGATCTCGATCTCGAAGCCGAGGATGCAGCCGAGGCAGTGGCGGCGGCGGCGAACGTTCCCGTCCCTGACACGCCCCTGCGCCGCCCGACGGCGAGCGCCGCGCGCCGCAAGGGTCGGGGCGGTCCTGGCGCCGGACAGG
>DASPTE010000152.1:0-6034 GCA_035623585.1 Steroidobacteraceae bacterium
TACTCGGCGATCATGCTCAAGGCGCTCGCGGATCGTCTCGCCGAAGCCGCCGCCGAGCACTTCCATGAGCGCGTGCGGCGCGAGCTGTGGGGTTACGCAGCCGCCGAAGCGCTAACCAACGAGCAGCTGGTGCGCGAGGAATACCGCGGCATCCGCCCCGCTCCCGGCTACCCCGCCTGTCCCGATCACACCGAGAAAGGCAAGCTCTGGAAGCTGCTCGATGTCGAGCGCAACGCCGGCATCCACCTCACCGAGTCGTACGCCATGTACCCGACCGCGGCCGTGAGTGGCTGGTACATCGGCCATCCCGAGGCGCGCTACTTTGCCCTCGGCAAGATCGACCGTGAGCAGCTCATCGATTATGCGCGACGCAAGGGCGTGACCCCAGACGAAGCAGCGCGCTGGCTGTCACCGAACCTGAGCGGCGAGCTCTGAGGCTTCCGCCCTCGCGCGCACGCCCCTTCAGAGCAGTTCGATCCGGATTCTGCGGAACCAGACCTCGGTGCCCCGGTGCTGGAGCACGATGTGGCCCTCGGGGAGTTGCGCGAATTGCGGAAAGTCGCGGAAGCGGCTGCGGGCGATACGCTCCTTGACTTCCTCACTCGCAAGATCGCACCCGAGCACCTGCCGCTCATCGATCCAGAAGGCGATCGTGCTGCCATTCACTACCATGCGCGCGCCGTGATAGGTGTTGGCGATGTGCCGCTGGTCGTGCCAGGGCGCCATGAGCGCGTAGAGGGCTCCGCAGGAGGTGAGCGCGTCCGCACCGTCCGCGTGGTGCTCGTCATCGAGGAGCTGGAGCGCGGGACCCGTCTGCGTTGCCGGCCCGGTCTCCTCGCTCACGCGGAAGGCGACCGCGGTGCTGCCCGCGCGCGGCAGCCGCCAGTCGAAGGAGAGCGCGAAGTTGCCGAAACGCTCGCGCGTGATGAGATCGACGCGCGGGCCCTGGGCGATCGCGTGCAGCACGTTGCCGTCGGCGCTCCAGGAGGCTTGTGGAAATTGTCCCTGGGAGTAGCCGCGCCAATCGGCTGCGGTGAGTTCGCGCTCAGCCATGGAAGCGAGGGGGGCTCATGTGCGCATGCTACCGCAGGCTGATTGCGCTTGATATCGCCCGAAAGAGGGCGGGATGGGGAAGGAAGTATGCGCACGCTGAGCGTGCAGGCGCTCAGCGCGGTGCACGCCGCTCGTTCTCAAGTGCGCGCAGGTAGGCGGTTCCGCCGAGTTCCCGCATCTGCTCGAGAATTGCATCGCGCCGCTCGAGCACGTAGGCGGAGGGACGCTCGGCGTGCATTCGCAGGGGATTCGGCAGCACTGCGGCGAGCACCGCCGCCTCGTCCGAGTTCAGCCGCAGCGCGCTCTTGTGCCAGAAGCGCTGCGCGGCGGCCTCGACGCCGTAGATGCCGTGCCCGAACTGCGCGATGTTCAGATACACCTCGAGGATGCGTTCCTTGGGCCAGAGCGACTCGATCAGCACCGTGAAGTACGCCTCCAACCCCTTGCGCACGAAGCTGTGGCCGTTCCAGAGGAAGAGATTCTTCGCCACCTGCTGCGAAATGGTGCTCGCTCCCCTCAGGCGCTTGCCGCGCTCGCTCGCGCGCACCGCCTCGCGGATCGAATCGAAATCAAACCCGGCGTGGAACGGGAACTGCTGATCCTCGGAGGCGATCACGGCAATCGCCGCGTGCGGGGAAATCTGCTCGAGGCTCACCCAACGGTAATCGGTGAGGTAGTTGCGATCGTGGGCTGCCCAGGCCTCAAGCCGCGCCTCGACCATGAAGGCGCTGGTCGGCGGGGGGAGCCAGCGCAGGAACAGCACCGGGAGCCCGCTCACTAGCAAACAGAGGAGCACCCCGAGGCCGAACCACGCGAGCAACCGCCGCTTGAGCGCGCCGCGCTGCCCACGCGGACCGCTCGGCACGGCCCCGCGCACGAGGCGCGTCATATAAGGAGCGCTATGCCGGCTGTGCGCGGCGTGCCGAGACAATCACGACGTCCTCGAGGGGGGCGTCCTGGTGGCCCTTGCGAGTACCGGTGCGTACGCGCGCGATCTTGTCGATGACGTCCATGCCCTCTTTCACGCGCCCGAAGACCGCATAGCCGTAGTCGCGTGCGCTGTGATCGAGGAACGCGTTGTCGGCGAGATTCACGAAGAACTGCGAGGTCGCGCTGTTGACGTCGCTGGTGCGCGCCATGGAGAGGCTGCCGCGCGTGTTCTTGAGGCCGTTTTTCGCCTCATTGCTGATCGGTGCGCGGGTCTTCTTGGAGCTGAAGTCCTTGGTAAGGCCGCCCCCCTGAATGACAAAGCCCGGCACGATGCGATGGAAGAGCGTGCCGTCGAAATGCCCCTCGTCGACGTAGCGCAGGAAGTTCTCGACCGTGACCGGCGCCTCCTTGGGGAAGAGCTCGACCGTAAAGGGACCGTGACTCGTTTCAAAGATGACCATGTTGTCCTTCCGTCACGCGCTCGTGACCGCCAAGGTCGCGGTGCGAGCGTACGTGACGAAAGCCGGCGAGGACAAGCGCTTGGCGCACCTGCGCACCTTGCTCCGCGCCATGCTCGAGAAGAAGCCAGCCGCCGCGCCCGAGGTGGCGTGGGGCGCCGCGCACGAGCAAGTCCAGTGAGGAGAAGGCATCGCCCGCGGGGCTTAAGGCGCGGCGCGGTTCGTGAGCGAGCTCCCCCGCCTTGAGGAGCGGGTCGCGCCGATCGACGTAGGGTGGATTGCTCACGAGCAGATCAAAGCGTGCCCCCTTGAGTGCGCGGAACCAATCGCCACGCCGAAATCGCACCCCCGTGAGCTTGAGCGCGCGCGCGTTGGCGCGGGCGACTTCGAGCGCGCGCGCTGAGCGGTCGGTAGCGAGCACCTGCCAGGCGGGACGCTCGCTCGCGAGCGCGAGCGCGACGGCTCCCGAGCCTGTGCCGAGATCGGCAATGCGTGCCGCGGCGGGCGTGCGCAAGGCGAGTGCGCGCTCGACGAGAAGCTCGGTCTCCGGGCGTGGGATGAGTACCGCCGGGGTTACCCCGAGCGCGAGCGACCAGAACTCCTTGCGCCCGGTCAGGTACGCGATTGGCACGCCGCGGGCGCGCCGCGCCATGAGCGCTCGGTAGCGGCGGCGCGCCTGAGCCTGCACCCCAGACTCGGGATGCGATTTGAGTCTCGTCCTCGGCACTTTGAGGACGTGAGCGAGCAGCAGCTGCGCCTCAAGATCGGCACTGGCGCGGTCTGCGGCGCCGCGCAAGCGCCCGACACCTTCCGCGAGCAGAGCTGACACGGTTATTTTCGGCCGCATACGCTAACTTTGCCCGCGCCCGGTAAAATGTGCGCATGGCAGACATACTCTACCCGCCCTCGCGGCCACAGTCCGTCGGGGAGATCCTCGATTCGGCTTTCCGGCTCTTCCGCAGCACGCTCGGGAAATGCCTCGGATACGCAGCGCTTGCGTTGCTCGCGGGTCAGCTGCCGAACCTCTACAGCATCGCGACCGGCCGCCCGCTCTTTACCCCCGGCCAGACGCTCTCGAATCCGGGGTTGCTGAGCGTGCTCTATATCGTCGGGAGCATCTTCTCCGTCGTGTTCTCGAGCGCGATTCTGCTGCGCCAGTACCGCATCGCAACGGGCCTCGCGCCCGATGCGGGGGTGGAGTTGCGCACCTCGCTGCGGCGCATTCCGGCAATCCTCCTCCTTTCTATCCTGTTCGTGCTCGCCATCGGGGTCTGCTTCGTGCCGCTCGCACTGGTTCGGGGCACATCCACACTCGTCGTGATGTTCCTGGTCCTCCTCATCCCCGCGAGCATCGTGCTGCTTGCCCTCTCCTCTGCCTATACGCTCTTGTTGGTGGCCGGGGAGAGTGCGGTCGGGAGCATGGTGCATAGCGCGCGCCTCACCTGGGGCAACTGGGGACGCCTCACGCTCATCTACACGGTCGCCGTGGTGCTCATCTTTGCCTTTTATGTGGTGTTCGGCATTCTCGCCGGGGTGCTGTCGGTGCTTCTCGGGCACGCGGATATTGTCGTCATGACCGCCGCAACTGCCGTGGTCGTGCTTGTTCTCGGCTCGATCATTACCCCCTTCTACACAGCGCTCTCGATCTCCGTGCTCGGTGATCTGCTCGTGCGCAAGGAAGGCACCGATCTCGCGGAGCGCATTTCGGCGGCGGCTAACCGCTAGTTCATGAGGGGCTTGCTTCTCGTGCTGCTCCTCGCCACGACCGCAGCGGCGGGAGCCGCCGAGCGACGCGACGCGCTCGGCGCCATCGACACCTGCCTCGCGCAGCTCGAACGCGGTCTCGATGTCGGCTACCGGCGCATCAGCGCGCGCTGCCCCGATCTCGCAACCACCCTCAGCGCAAGTCCCTGGGCAGCGTCACTTCCCCGCAACTGGAATAAACCTGACAACCGACTCTCGGCCGCGGGGCTCGAGGAGCTGCGCACGCTGATTGCACGCGAGTCGGCGCGCTCCGCTCCCGCCCCGGAACTGCATGTCACGCGTGTGGCGGGGGTACTGGCAGCGCTCTCGGCGCCGCAACAGGAGCGCCGGGGCTGGTGGACGCGCTTCAAGGACTGGCTGCGTGAGTTGCTCGCGCGACGCCCGGAACAGACCGAGGCGGGGTGGCTGCGGCAGTGGCTCGGGGAGCTCAAGCTCTCGGATGCCCTCATCGACGCGGTGAGCCTGGGTGCGCTCGCGCTCGTTATGCTGCTCGCGGGCGCCATCATCGTGAACGAACTGCGCATTGCGGGCCTGCTCAAGGCCCGGCACGGCGCCCGCCCGGAGTCCGCCCAGGCGGCCTCGTCCGAGGAGGCTCTCACGCTTCGCGACATCGACCGGGCGGCCCCGTCCCAACGGCCGCGCCTGCTGCTTGAGCTGATTGCCGCGCGGCTCGGCAGGCAGGAGCGACTGCCGCCCGCGCGCTCGCTCACGGTGCACGAGCTCACCCGCGCCGCCCGCCTGCCGCAGGAAACCGACCGCGCGCGTCTCCATGAGCTTGCCGCCGCGAGCGAATCGGTGCGTTTTGCAGCGTGCGAGGTCGCACCCGAGGCGCTCGCGAGCGCGCTCGCGCGCGGGCGCGAGCTTCTCGCCTCGCTCGATGCCCCGCCGGCCCGAGTCCAGGGCGCCGCCTAGCGTGCGCGAGCGACTCATCACGTTCGTATGCGCGCTCGGCGCGCTGCTTCTTTTCATCACGCTCTTCGTCCACGGTGCTGGCGGGGAGGCGCAGCCGGTCATCCTCCCCACGACGATCGAGGCGCGTGGGGACGGTCTTGCAGGGGCGAAGCAATGGCTCGAGGGCGAAGGCATCCGTACGCTCTCGCTGCGCGAGCGCTTCGACACCCTGGCAAAGCGCGGTGATCTCCCGGCCAGCGGGAATCTCCTCGTCGTCACCCTGCCCACGGCCACCGCCTACCGCGAAGCCGAATCGGACGCGCTCGCGCGCTGGATTCGCGCCGGCAACACGCTGCTCGTGCTGGCTGCGCTTGCGGACCGTCCGAGCTGGGGCCGGGCCGGATTTGCTTCGGGCGACCTGCACGTGCTGAGTGGCCTGGATTTTGCGCCGCTCTCGAGCGACGCGCCGAAGCGCGGCTCAATGGCAACGCCGCCCGAGGAGGGCGCCGCGCGAACCCCTGCTCCCGCACCTTCAAGCAGCGCTCGGACCCGAGAGAGTCGCAGCGATGCGCTCGGGCGGGTGATCGAAGCGTCGCAGCGGCTCTCCGAGCCGCGCTCGAGCACGCTGCTTCCCAATCGGCCTGACCCCCTGCTGCGCGGCGTGCAGTCTGTCATCGCCTGGTCGGATTTCCCGCCGCCGGGCTGGACATGGAACATGTCGCTCCCGCGGGATGGCTTTGCGCTTGCCCTCGCGCACGCGCGCGAGACGGGCGAGGAGGTGCTCTGGATCAGACCCAGCGGCGAAGGCAACATCATCGTGTGTGGCTTCGGATCCATCTTCAGCAACCGCGCACTCGGCCGCGCCGACAATGCGCAGTTGCTCGCGAATATCGTCGGTGCGAGCTTGGGTGGGGGCGGCGCCGTGCTCTTCGATGATG
>DASPTE010000154.1:0-17700 GCA_035623585.1 Steroidobacteraceae bacterium
TCGCCCAGCAGAAGTGAGTCACACTGAGAGTAGTTGCGCGCGCCGTCAGCGCCCTTTTGCACCTTTACTAGGCCGCGGTAGCTGTTCTGACCATGGCCCGCGGAGATGCCCTTCGAGATGATGGTGCTGCGCGTGTCACGGCCGATGTGAATCATCTTGGTGCCGGTATCGGCCTGCTGGTGATTGTTCACGGTGGCGACGGAGTAGAACTCGCCCACCGAGTCGTCGCCCTGCAGGATCACGCTCGGATACTTCCAGGTGATGGCCGATCCCGTCTCCACCTGCGTCCAGGAAATGTGCGAGTTCTTGCCGCGGCAATCGCCGCGTTTCGTGACGAAGTTATATATGCCGCCGACGCCGTTGACATCGCCCGGGTACCAGTTCTGCACCGTCGAATATTTTATGTACGCGTTATCCAACGCGACCAACTCAACGACGGCCGCGTGAAGTTGGTTTTCGTCGCGTATGGCCGCAGAACACCCTTCCAGATAGCTAACATAGGAGCCTTCGTCAGCGATGATGAGCGTGCGCTCAAACTGTCCGGTGTTGAGTGCGTTGATACGGAAGTACGTCGACAACTCCATCGGGCAGCGCACACCTTTCGGCACGTAGACGAACGAGCCGTCGGAGAACACCGCCGAGTTGAGCGTCGCAAAAAAGTTATCGGTATAAGGCACGACGCTGCCGAGATACTGTTCGACGAGCTGCGGGTGCTGGCGTACGGCTTCCGAGAACGGCAGGAACACGACCCCGGCAGCCGCGAGGCGCTCCTTGAAGGTCGTCGCGACTGAGACGCTGTCGAATACCGCATCCACGGCGACGCCCGCGAGCCGCGCCCGCTCGTGGAGCGGCACACCGAGTTTCTCGTACGTCTCGAGGAGTTTGGGGTCCACCTCATCGAGACTCTTCGGGCCGTCCTTCTTTGCTTTCGGTGCTGAGTAGTAAGAAATCGCCTGGTAGTCGATCGGCGCGACCTTGAGATGTGCCCAGTGGGGTTCGTTCATCGTGAACCAGTGGCGCAGTGCCTTAAGTCGCCACTCGGTGAGAAACGCCGGCTCCTTCTTCTTGCGCGAGATAAGCCGCACCACATCCTCGTCAAGCCCGGGCGGAGCGGTGTCGGAATCGATCTCGGTCACGAAGCCCTGTCGGTAGCCCCGTGAGAGCAGTGACTCGATTTGCTTGGCACTTTCACTCATGGCTTCACTCACGAACGGACTGGTGAACGCGTGGCGGCGGCCTTCATCTCCCGCTCGAGCGTCGGCAGGCGCGCCGGCGCCGCATCGAGGCCGGCGAGCTGCGCGAGACTCACGTCGTAGAGCGAGCGGCGGATCGCGAGATTGAGGCGCTGCCAGACGCGCGAGACGCGACAGGTCTCCTCGATCTCGCAGTAGCCTTGCCCCGCCGCGCAATCGGTGAGCGCGACCGGCCCTTCGAGCGCATCGAGGATTGCGGCGGCACTGATCTGTGCGGCGGGTCGCGCGAGCTGATAGCCGCCGTGGAGTCCGCGTGTAGAGACGACGAGGCCGGCGCGCTGCAGCTGCTTGAGGAGCTTGCTCACGGTGGGGGCGGCGATATGGGTTTGCTCGGCAAGCGCGTGCGCAGTGGTGACACGTCCCGGCGCCCCCGCAAGGGCGGCGAGCAACACCGTCGCGTAGTCGGTCAGGCGGCTGATACGCAGCATGGAAGCGGCCTCCTAAACTAGGACTATTTTAGTGCTAATTAGACCAGATACAAGCAAAAACCAAGTGCAGGCCCAGGCTCCTACGGGTTTCACGCCGTGCCGCGGCCCCCCGATTTCGCTATCCTTGGCGCCGCCATTTCCAGGGGATGTTCACGACGGTGCGGCGCGCGGGGGTTGCCCGGACGTACCGTGCACGCGGAGGACCGACAATGAATTCGAGCGAGCTCGCGCGCATCGCCGGCGCGATGGTGGCCAAAGGCAAGGGAATTCTGGCCGCCGACGAAAGCACCGGCACCATCAAGAAGCGCTTCGATGCCATCAAGCTGGAATCCACCGAGGAGCACCGGCGGGCATACCGCGAAATGCTGTTCACCGCTCCGGGCGCCTCCCAGGCAATCAGCGCCGTCATCTTCTACGACGAGACCCTGCGCCAGAAGACGCGCGATGGCACCCCTTTCCCGCAATACCTCATGAAGCAGGGCATTATCCCCGGCATCAAGGTCGACCTCGGCGCGAAGCCCCTCGCCGGCTTCCCCGGGGAGACCATCACCGAGGGGCTCGATGGACTGCGCGAGCGCCTGATCGAGTACCGTGGGCTCGGCGCGCGCTTTGCCAAGTGGCGCGCCGTCATCGACATCGCAGACGGTATACCGACTTCTTTCGCAATCAAGGCGAACGCACACGCACTCGCCCGCTACGGGGCGCTCTGCCAGGAACAGGACATCGTGCCGATCATCGAGCCCGAAGTGCTAATGGACGGCGCCCATACGATCGCCCGCTGCGAGCAGGTCACGGACCAGGTACTCGCGAAGGTATTCCGCGAGCTCGAGGGACATCGGGTGCTCCTCGAGGGCATGGTGCTCAAGCCCAACATGGTGATCTCGGGCAAGAAGGCCGCGAACCGCGCGCCCCCGCAGACGGTAGCGGAAGCGACGCTGCGCGTACTCAGGCGCCACGTACCGCCGGCCGTGCCCGGCATCGCCTTCCTCTCGGGCGGGCAGTCCGAGGCGGAAGCGACTCTGCATCTTTCCCTCATGAACCAGCTGGGCGGTGTGCCGTGGTTACTGAGCTTCAGCTACGGGCGGGCGCTCCAGGACACGGCGCTCAAGACCTGGGGTGGCGCGGCAGCGAACGTCGCCGCCGCGCAGCGCGAGTTCGTCAAGCGCGCGAAGCTCAACGGGCTCGCGACCCTCGGTCGCTACGGCGCGGAGATGGAGAGCCAGGCCGCCTAGGCCGCCCTCGCGCCCCCGCGTGACAAGTCCCGCAACCTCAGAGGCCGCACCTGGCGCCGAGGCGGCCGATGTCGTGGTCGACATCCGCAACCTCGCATACGGGGTCGGTGGCCGGGAAGTCTTTTCCGGACTCGACCTGCGCGTCCTGCGCGGGCGGATCACCGGCATCATGGGACCAAGCGGCACCGGCAAGACGACGCTCCTCAGGTTGATCACCGCGCAAGTTACCGCCGGCCATGGCCAGGTCATGGTGTTCGGGCGCGACGTTGCGCAGCTTGGCCGCAGCGGGATCTATGCACTGCGCCGGCGCATGGGCATGTTGTTTCAGGATGGCGCGCTTCTCACCGACATGACGGTGTTCGAGAACGTCGCATTTCCCGTGCGCGAGCACACCGATCTCACCGAACCCCTGATCCGCAAGCTCGTGCTCACCAAACTTCAGGCGGTGGGCCTGCGCGGGGCCGCGGAGCTCATGCCGGCGGAGCTCTCGGGCGGCATGGCACGCCGTGTGGCACTCGCACGCGCGATCGTCATGGATCCGGAAGTGCTGATTTACGACGAGCCCTTTGTCGGCCTCGACCCGATCTCACTCGGTGTCATCCTGCGGCTCATCAAGCAGATGAATAGCGCGCTCGGCATTACGAGCATCGTGGTCTCTCACGATGTGCATCAGCTCGGCACGATCGCCGATGACAGCTATCTCATCTCGGGTGGACGGGTCGCCGCCGCAGGTCCCCCCGCCGAGTTGAGCGCGAGCGATTCACCGGCGGTGCAGCAGTTCCTGACCGGGAGCGCGGACGGTCCCGTGCCCTTTCACTACCCGGCCCCCGACTACACGACGCAGTTGCTCGCGCCCGAACCGCAATGACCAGTCACGGCAGCAACAACATACTGGCCGAGGCCGTGCGCCGCGTCGGCTCGGTCACGATCTTCTTTTTCCAGCTCCTCGCGCAGTGCGTGCCAGCGCTCAGCCGGCCGGGCCTCATCGTAAAGCAGATCTACAATACCGGTGCGCGCTCGCTCATCATCATCATGCTCTCGGGGCTTTTCGTCGGCATGGTGCTCGGCCTTCAGGGCTACGACCTGCTGCGACGCTTTGGCTCCGAGGATGTGCTCGGTGCGGGCGCGGCGCTCGGGCTCCTCAAGGAGCTCGCACCGGTGATCACGGCATTGCTTTTTGCAGGTCGCGCAGGCACGGCTCTCACCTCGGAGATTGGGCTCATGCGCGCCACCGAGCAGCTGACCGCGATGGAGATCATGGCCGTTAACCCGTTGCGCTATATCGTCGCGCCGCGTTTCTTGGGCGGCGTGATCGCGATGCCGCTCCTGACTGCGATCTTCGCGATCGTCGGCCTTTACGGTGCACAGCTGATCGGCGTCGAGCAGATGGGGGTCGATCGCGGCACGTTCTGGTCGCAGATGCAGGAAGCGGTGGAGCTGAAGAATATCAACGAGGGACTCGTCAAGGGGCTCGTGTTCGGTATCGCCTGCAGCCTGATCGCCGTGCATGAGGGTTATCACGCCGCGCCGACCGCGGAAGGCGTCGGACTTGCAACCACGCGCACCGTCGTCGCATCGTCCGTGCTCACGCTGCTCCTCGATTACGTATTGACCGCCGAATTCCTGTGAGAGGAACTTAAGCTATGCGTGCCAATCGAACGCTGGAGATCGGAACCGGGCTCTTTGTGCTGCTTGGCTTTGCGGCGCTGCTTTTCCTTACGACTCAGCTGCCCGCCAACGGGCTCAAGTTCGGCGCCAAGAAGGGCACCTATCAGGTCACCGCCGAATTCGACAACATTGGCGATCTCAAGGTGGGATCGCCGGTCACGATGTCAGGGGTGCACATGGGTGAGGTGACGGGCATCCGATTCGATCCCAAGAGCTACAAGGCCGTGGTCAGCATGCGGCTCGAATCGCGCTACAACCAGATCCCGGAGGATAGCTACGCGAGCATCCAGACCGAGGGGTTGCTCGGGGGCAAGTACATCAGCCTCAGCCCCGGCGGACTCGACAACTATCTCAAGGACGGCAGCATCATCGAGCAAACACAGTCGGCCATCGTGATCGAGAGCCTCATCAACAAGTTCTTCGCGAACTACTCAATGAAGAGCAGCGACAGTGCTGACAATGCCGGCAAGTCGGAGTCGAAGAAATGAGACAGCTGATCGTTCTTCTGACCCTCACCTCGTTCTCGTGGGCGCTCGCGCAGGCGCAGACCCCACCGTCGCAACCCGCGGCGCCGGCCGCAGCCCCCGCTGCCGCAGCCATGCCGGGGCCGAGCGAGGTCGTGAGCGATGCGGCCCAGGGGATGCTCTCGGCGCTCGAGAAGGATCGCGACGCCTACCGGCACGACTCGAAGAAGGTTGCCGACCTGGTCAACACGTATCTGCTGCCGCACTTTGACACCGAGCGCTCGGCTCGCATCGTGCTCGGACAGTACTGGCGCACGGCGACCCCGGTGCAGCGCCAATCATTCATCGACGCCTTCTACCATTCGCTGCTCACGAATTACGGCAACGCGCTCGTCGAGTTCACCGCCGATCGCCTCAAGATCTACCCGACCAAGGTCGACCCGGACGCGAGGCTCTCCACGGTGCGTACCGAGGTCGCGAAGGGCAATGGCGACAAAGTCTCGGTGAACTATTACATGAGCAAGACCCAGCAGGGCTGGAAAGCGTGGGATGTTGTTATCGACGGCGTGAGCTACGTGAACAGCTATCGCGAGGACCTCGCACCGCAGCTCGAGAAGCAGGGGCTCGATGCGGTGACCAAGCGGCTCGAGTCGGGTGAGAAGCCCGATGCGATCGGCAAGCAACAGGCGAGCAGCGCGAGCAAATGAGCGAGGCGACGGTAGCGCCGAACGGCGCCTTCGAGCTTTCGAACTCAGGCGCTGGAGGCTTCGCGGCGCGCGGTTTACTGACTTTTGCGAACGCAACGAATGCCTGCGCGCGCGGCCTCGAAGCCCTTGCAGGGCCGGGCGGTGGTGCACACGAGGTGGACCTGAGCGGCCTCACGCACTCCGATAGCGCGGGACTTGCAGTGCTGCTCGAGTGGCTCGCGGCCGCCAAGGCCGCGCGTCGCACGCTGCGCTATACGCATCTTCCCGCCGGGCTCGCAGCGCTCGGCCGGATCAGCGAGGTCGACGAGCTCCTCGAGCGCGGCGTTTAGCGCGGGCCTCTCGCCACACTTACTTTGGCGGTGGGGTGCCGGGGGCCGGCGCGGGTGTCTTTGCGGGCGCGGGCGTTTCCTCATCCTCGCCGGCTTCCTCGAGCAGTTTCAGTTCCTGCTCCTGCTCGTGCGTCGAGCCGCTGCCGTTCACCTTGAAATCCCGGTAATCGAGGTACACGCGGCGCACGAGCCCGTACGGGTCGTAGGCGGCGTCGATCGCCGGCTGGTTGATGATGAGAGCCGAGCGCTCATCGACTTTCTCGAACGCCCACAGGCTGTAGTTGACCCAGAGGTTCTTGATGTAGTGGCGCGGTGTCAGGAATTCGTCACCGAGGCTGCCAATTCCGTCGCGAACCGTGTAGGGGCCGAGAAGCGGCACGACCAGGTAGGGGCCGCTCTTGATGCCCCATTTGCCGAACGTCTGGCCGAGGTCGCGGTTGTTTTTCTCAAGTCCCGCGTGGGTCGCGGGATCGAAGATTCCGCCGATACCGATCGTGGTGTTGAGCACGAGCCGGGCGGTGTCTGATACGAATGCCTTGGGCTGCCCCTGCAGCAGGTCGTTGACGATGGTCATCGAGTAATCGAGGTTGTCGAGAAAGTTTCTGAAGCCGCTGCGCAGTGGGCGCGGCAGGCGCAAATACCAGCGCGCCGTGGGCTGCAGGATCGCGCGGTCGAGCGCATCGTTGAATTTGTAAGTGGTGCGGTTCATGCGCTCCCAGGGATCGCGCGGGTCGCGTTTCCCCGGGGGCAGCGTCGCGCACCCGCAGAGCACGAGCAGCGAGAGCGACAGCAGGCAGGCCCGCGTTCTTGGTCTCATTGGGGTGAGCCGACACAAACTGGGCGCGCATTGTAACAGCCGCGCCCGCACGCACCTCACCCGCTGGCGCGTTGCACCGTGACGTTCGTCGCAGTCAGGCCGCGCTCAGTGTCCGCCGCCGCGCTGCCCGCCCGAGTCGCCGTTGTCGGCCACCTGACGCTTGCGCACGCTCAGGAGATATTCCTGCACCTCATCGAGTCGCGCGCGATAGCGCTGGCGCTGGATCTGGCTGATGTGCGGGGCGGCGAGGGCGAGCTGCAGTTGCTGCGCGGCGAGGACGAGATCGCCGTTCGCAATCTGATATTCGCCCATGTAGAAGTAAGCATCGCCGGCATCGCCTGCGGCGCTCGCGGCGAGCGCGGTCAGTCGGATCTGATCGGGCGTTGGCGGCACATTGTTGAAGAGATCGAGCAGCATGGCGTGAGCTTCCGCCGGGCGGCCCGCCGCCATGAGCGTCTCCGCGTAGCGCACCGTGAGCGGCACGTTGCGCGGAAAGAGCTCCTCGGCGCGCTCGAAGGTGGCGAGCGCCTCCTGGGTGCGCCCCGCCTTGGCGAGCGCCTGGCCGAGAGCCGCATGCAGGAGCGTGAGATCCTCGTGCTGTTGCACGAGCGGGGTGAGGATCTTGACGGCCTCGGCTGCGTGATTGCCGTTCATGAGCGCGAGCGCATCGCCGTAGCGAGTGGCGACCGAATCGCTACCGTGCGCGATCTTCTGCTCGTAAACGATGGCAAGATCGACATCGCCGGTGGCGCTCAGGACCCGCACCCGCTCGCGGATCAGTGCATAGCTCTGCGAGTCATGGATCTTGTGCGGCGGAAACTGCGCGGCGCGGGCGCGCGCTTCCGCGATGCGGTCGGAGGTGACCGGGTGATCGCGCAGCATCGCCGGGATGTAGGTGCTGGCAAGTCCCTCGTGGTGGCCCATCTCCTCGAAGAAGCTCGCCATATCGTTCGGGTCGTAGCCAGCACCCGCCACGTAGCCGATGCCGACGCGGTCGGCTTCCTCTTCGTTGGCGCGCACGTCGTTGATCTGCTGCTGGGCGGCAAGCCCCTGCGCGACGACGAGTCCACCCTCCATGACCTGGCCGCCGCCACCGAGGGCGCCGAGGAGGATCGCCGCGAGCATCGCTGCCGCCGTGGTCATGCTCTGCTGACTCTGGGCGCGGATCGCGCGCGCGATGTGATGCTGCGTGACGTGCGCGATTTCGTGGCCCATCACACTCGCAAGTTCCGACTCGCGAGTGGTTGCGAGTATCAGGCCCTCGTTAACGAACACGAAGCGCCCGGGGACCGCGAATGCATTGATCGACGAATCCTTGACCAGGAAGAACTGATAGCCGCGCCCACCGTCCGCGCTCTGCGCGGCGAGCCGCATGCCGACCGATTCGAGATACTCGGTCGTCTCCGGATCCTCGAGCAGCGCGTTCTGATCACGCAGTTCGTGCGCCACCATCGCACCGAGCCGGAACTCATCCGCCTGCGAGAGCACGGTGGAGGCGGGGCTCCCCATGTCCGGAAGCTCGGAGTTCGCCGGCGGCGCGCTGATCGGGAGCGAAGGCGCACTCGTTGGCTCATCAGCGGCCGCCACGGTCACGAGCATCGTGAAGGCGGCCATGAGAAAGGGGAGCAGACGCGGCATGATGGCCGTTGGACCACTCCCAGCGATCTTAAGTTTCTCCATGTTTACAGAGGCTTACAAGCGCGTTCCGCTGCACCTGTTCTGAGGGTACACCTACAGTGTGTCAGACGCGAAATCGGCGAGCCGCGAGCGCTCCCCGCGCACGAGCGTCACGTGGCCCGAATGCGGCCAGCCGCGGAAGCGGTTGACGGCGTAGGTAAGACCCGAGGTCATCTCGGTGAGGTAGGGGTTATCGATCTGGGCGATGTTGCCAAGGCAGGCGAGTTTCGTGCCCGGACCCGCTCGGGTGATGAGCGCCTTCATCTGCTTGGGGGTGAGGTTCTGCGCCTCATCGAGGATCAGGAAGCGGTTGAGGAAGGTGCGGCCGCGCATGAAGTTGAGGGAGCGGATCTTGATGCGATTGCGCAAGAGGTCGTTCGTCGCCGCCCGGCCCCAGTTGCCCCCTTCCTGCGAGCCGGTGAGCACTTCGAGGTTGTCCATGAGGGCGCCCATCCAGGGCTCCATCTTTTCTTCCTCGGTGCCGGGGAGAAACCCGATGTCCTCTCCGAGCGGGATTGTCACGCGCGTCATGATGATCTCGACGAAGCGGTTGGTTTCGAGCGTCTGCATGAGCCCGGCGGCGAGCGCGAGCAGCGTCTTGCCGGTGCCCGCGGGCCCTAACACGGTGACGAAGTCGATCTCGGGATCCATAAGGAGATTGAGCGCAAAGTTCTGCTCGCGGTTGCGCGCGGTGATCCCCCAGACGTTGTGGCGTTCGTTGCGATGATCGCGCGTGAGCTCGATCGTCGCGGTCTCCGCGCTGATCCGGCGCACGATGCCCTCGATCCCCTGCGGGCTCTCCTCGAACACCCCCTGGTTCGGCTGCCACTCGCGCACCGCGGGGCCGGTGATCTCGTAGAACGTGCGGTCGGCTTCCTTCCACGAGCGCATGTCCCGTCCGTGCCGCTCCCAGAAATCCTTCGGCAGCGCCGCCATGCCGCTGTAGAGGACGTCGGCATCCTCGAGCGTTTTGTCGCTGTAGTAATCCTCGGCGTGCACGCCGAGCACTGCGGCCTTGATGCGCAGATTGATGTCCTTCGAGACCAGGATGACCCGGGCGTCCGGGTGCTCGTTCTGCAGCGCGAGCGTCTGCGCGAGGAGCGTGTTGTCGCCGCCACGCCCCGGGAGGCCGTCGGGGAGCGCGCTCGAGAGTTCGCGCGTCTGGAAGAAAAGCCGTCCGGTGGAGGGCTTCTTGCCGTGGTTGCCCGAGTAACCGCTCGGCAGCTGCAGTCCCCGATCGATCTGCTCCTTGGTGACATCGCGCATCATGTCATCGAGGTAACGGCTCACTTGCCGCACGTTGCGCGCGGCCTCCGACAAGCCCGTCTTGTGCGCATCGAGCTCCTCGAGCACGACCATCGGCAGGTACACATCGTGCTCCTCGAAGCGGAAGATCGCGGTCGGATCGTGGATGAGCACGTTGGTGTCGAGCACGAAGAGACGCCGCCCGGCACGCGAGCGGCCCTTTATGCTGCGCGACTCGCCGGATGCTGCCGTCGGGCCGGGCTCGTTAACGCTACGCTGCTTCAAGGGCTCCCTCCGTGTGAGCGCGTGCCGGCCGCGGGGGGCGGCACCTTCATCCCTGCGGTGAGTTGGGGCATCGCCGGTTTCAGGACTTGACCGGCTCGAGAATGGCGTCGAGGTTGAGCGAATCGCAAAACTCCATGAACTCCTCGCGCAGGTGCGCGACGTGGATGCGGCTCGGGACATTGACGATCATCTGCACCGCGAACATCGGCGCCCCGGTGTGCGCGGCGGGGTAGCTGCGCGTTGACACCTCGGCGATGTCGATGCCGCGGGTCGCGAAGAACCCCGAGAGTCCCGAGACGATGCCGCTCTGATCGAGGCACACGACGTCGATCGAGTACGGCAGCATGTCGGTGCGCGGCGTGCGCGGCTCGGTGCGCTTGAGGTGGATGCTGAGATTGCTGGTCTCGGCGAGGCGCTTGAGCTCGGTTTCGAGCTTCGCGAGCGCATGCCAGTTGCCCGAGACGAGGAGCAGCATGGCGAACTCGGTACCGAGACTCGCCATACGGCTTTCGCTGATGTTGCCGCCCGATTCGCTGATGATTCGGGTCAGCTCGTGGACCATCCCCGTGCGGTCGCTGCCGATCGCCGAAACGGCGAGGTGCTGCTTCATCTGTAGGTGGCGGTTGCGTTTCCGGCCCTGGGGCTCGGGGGAAGTTTACCGGGAGCGGGCGCGGGTTGCGACCCTGGACGTGCGCGGGCGCCCCGCGAGGCTTGCCTAGTTGCGAGCTCCGCTCGTAACATCGTTTTTCTCCCGCGAGTGCTGGTAAACCCTATGTTCTCAGGCAGTCTGGTCGCCATCGTTACGCCGATGCGCTCCGATGGCACGGTCGATCTCGACGCCTGGGCCCGGCTGATCGATTTCCATGTCTCGAACGATAGCGACGGGATCATCATCGGCGGCACCACGGGCGAGTCGGCGACGCTCAGCGATGTGGAGCTGCGCGAACTCGCCGCGCACGCTTACGAGCGCGTGAAGGGGCGTCTGAAGCTCCTCGTCGGGGCCGGTGTGAGTGGCACCGCGGCGACCGTGGAGCGCGTGCGCGCTTTCTCGGAGCTCCCCGTCGATGGACTGTTGGTGGTCACGCCCGCCTACAACCGGCCATCGCAGGAGGGGCTCTATCAGCATTTCGCGGCCGTGGCCGCGGCTGCCCGCAAGCCGCTCGTGCTCTACAACGTCCCCGCGCGTACCGCCGTCGACATGAAACCGACCACGGTCGCCCGCTTGTCGAAGGTCGCCGGCATCGTCGGCGTCAAGGAGGCCGTGCCGGAAGTGGGGCGTGTCCGCGAGCTCATCGACCGCTGCGGGCGGGATTTCGCGATCCTCTCGGGCGATGACGCCACCGCGCGCGCGAGCATCCTGGCGGGTGCCCACGGGGTGATCTCGGTCACGGCGAACGTTGCGCCGCGAGTGATGTCTGAGATGGTGGTCGCGGCACGCGCCGGCCAGAGCTCGCGCCCCGAGCAGCTCGATGGCCCGCTCGCCGCGCTCCATCGGGAGCTCTTTGTGGAGGCGAATCCGATTCCTGTGAAGTGGCTGCTCGCACAGATGGGCCTGATCGGTCCGCGGCTACGCCTGCCGCTCACCCCGCTCGCGGAAGAACACCATGCAGCGGTACGCGAGGCGGCACGCGCCGCCGGCGTTTTGTAGTCGTCCGGCGCCAAGAAAATCCGAGGTTCTGGAGAATGAGATCTGGCTGGCTCCTGGTTTGGCTCGCGGCTGCGTGCCTCCCGCTCGCGAGTTGTCACTGGATACGGGGCGCGAACTCCTGCCCGCAGGGGGCGTACGTGAATGCGCGCACGGAACCGCCGCTGAAGGTTCCGCCCGGACTCGATGCGCCCGACACCACGAATGCCTTGCGGCTGCCGCAGCTCAATGAGCCCGCACCCCCACCGCGCAAGCCCAAGGACCCCTGCCTCGACTATCCGCCGTCCTTCAAGGTGAACCAACCCAAGGCCACACCCCAGGCCTGAGCGCACGACCCACGTGCGGCTTGGCGATTTGCTGATGCGGGGCGCGGGCGCGATGCTTTATCATGCGCGGCCCTTGGCAGGGGGCGCCGGACCTGTTGCGGAATGGGTTGCGGAAAACCTCGTAAGTCTTTGATTGGAGAGGTGGCCGAGCGGTCGAAGGCGCTGGACTGGAATTCCAGTAACATCTCAACGGGTGTTCGTGGGTTCGAATCCCACCCTCTCCGCCACCCCCGAAAGCTGAAAGGACGATGGTGGCCCGCATCGGTTTCTCCGCGACGATGAGTCGTGAACCCCGTCAGGGCCGGAAGGCAGCAGCGGCAGCGGCAACGTCGGGCGCCGGAGCTTGAGCTGGTGCGGGCCGCCTCCATTGTCGTGCCCGAGGGGCCTCATCGATGAGCTACACCGCGCTCGCACGTAAATACCGCCCGAAGAAATTCTCCGAGCTCGTCGGCCAGGAGCACGTGCGGCGCGCGCTCGTCAACGCGCTCGAGAGCAACCGCGTGCATCACGCGTTTCTCTTCAGCGGTACGCGCGGCGTCGGCAAGACGACGATCGCCCGCATCCTCGCCAAGTGCCTCAACTGCGAACGCGGCGTGACGGCCGAGCCCTGCGGGGTATGCGCGGCGTGCCGCGAGATCGATGAGGGCCGCTTTCCGGATCTCATCGAGGTGGACGCCGCATCGCGCACCAAGGTCGACGACACGCGCGAACTGCTCGACAACGTGCAGTACGCCCCGACCCGCGGCCGCTACAAGGTGTACCTGGTCGATGAGGTGCACATGCTTTCGGCGCACTCCTTCAACGCGCTTCTGAAGACGCTCGAGGAGCCGCCGCCGCACGTGAAGTTCCTCCTCGCGACCACCGACCCGCAGAAGCTTCCCGTCACGGTTCTCTCGCGCTGCCTGCAGTTCAATCTCAAGCGCCTGCCCGTGGCCGAGATCGCCGCCCACCTCACGCGGGTGCTCGAAACCGAGGGGGTGCCCTTCGATGCCGCGGGGGTGAAGCTGCTGGCGCAGGCGGCGGATGGGAGTCTGCGCGATGCACTCTCGCTCCTCGATCAGCTGATCGCGTTCGGGGGCGGCCGCGCGGGCGAAGCCGAGGCGCGCGCGATGCTCGGCACGGTCTCGCGCGATCACGTCGTCCGCATCGTCGAGCTCCTTGGGGCGGGCGATGCGACCGAACTCGTGCGCGGCGCGCGCGCACTCGATGAGTTCGCACCCGACTATGCACAGGTGCTCGATGCGCTCGCCGCGCTTCTCGTGCGCATCGGGCTCAAGCAGGCGGTGAGCGACTACGAGGGGGATGAGCTCTACGCGAATGAGCTCCTCGAGCGCCTCGCCCGGGCACTCTCGCCCGAGGATGTACAGCTTTTCTATCAGACCGCCATTGTTGGGCGGCGCGATCTCGCCCTCGCGCCCGATCCACGCACCGGGTTCGAGATGACACTCCTGCGCATGATCGCGTTTCGGCCGGCGGGCGATGCCGCAGTCAGCGCCTCGGGCACGGAGCGCGCGGCAAGATCTGGCGGCGCGCAACCCACAGCCACGGTGCCGCCCGCCGCCAAGGCGCTGCCCGTGGGCGGAGAGGTCCCATCAGGTGCGCCTGGGGCGCCCGCTCCCACGGGCGCGGGCAACGCCGAATCGAGCGCGTGGGGAGCGATCGTCAATCAGCTCGAGCTCTCGGGGGCTGCGCGTCAGCTCGCTAGTCACTGCGTCCTGATCGGCCGCCACGGCAACGTGGTGCGTCTCGCACTCGATCCGCGCAGCCAGCCGGTGCGCACACCCGCGCAGGAAGAAAAGCTCGCGCAGGCGCTGTCGCGCTACTTCGGTGAGGCGGTGCGGCTCGAGTTCCAGAGCGTCGGCCCGGGGGCCGAGACGCCCGCTCAGGCGCAGCGGCGGGCGGGCGAGGAAGAGCTGGCCGCGGCGCGGCGGGCCTTTGAATCCGATCCCGGTGTGCAGGGGCTGCGCGAGCGCTTCGGCGCGACCGTGCTCCCCGATACCGTGCGCCCGGTAAAATGAGCCGATCTCCACAGCGGGCGCACGGTTAGCGTCTGAGGACGAGCACTTTCATGCGAGGCAACCTGAACGAACTGATGAAGCAGGCCCAGGCCATGCAGGCCAACATGCAGAAGGCCCAGGCCGAGATCGCCAGCATTGAAGTCACGGGCGAATCCGGCGGCGGCATGGTCAAGATCACGATGACCGGCCGTCACGAGGTGAAGCGCGTGCAGATCGAGCCGAGCGTGAGTGGCGAGGACCGCGAAATGCTCGAGGATCTGATCGCCGCCGCGGCCAACGACGCCGTGCACAAGCTCGAGGCGCGCGTGCAGGAGAAGATGGCGAGCCTGACCGCGGGGCTGCAACTGCCTCCTGGAATGAAGCTGCCGTTCTGAGCGAGCCCGCGCGATGAAGCACTCGCCGCACCTCGCCCGGCTGATCGAGGCACTTCGCGCCCTGCCCGGAGTCGGCCCGAAAACCGCGCAACGCATGGCGTTTCACCTGCTGCAGGAAGGACGTCCCGGCGGGCAGGCGCTCGCTGCGGCGCTCGATGCGGCACTGAAGACCGTGCACCGCTGCCAGCGCTGCCGCATGCTCACCGAGGAGCCGCTCTGCGGGATCTGCGCCGCTCCGCAGCGCGAGGCGGCGTTGCTGTGCGCGGTCGAATCACCCGCCGATGTGGTCGCGATCGAATCCTCCGGCAGCTATCGCGGCCGCTATTTCGTGCTCATGGGCCACCTCTCCCCCCTCGATGGCATCGGACCCGAGCAGCTCGGGGTCCGCGAGCTCGAGGCGATCCTCGCCGAGGGGGGTGTGCGCGAGCTGATTCTCGCCACCAACTCCACGGTAGAGGGCGAGGCGACCGCGCATTTCCTCGGCGAGCTGGCCGCTCGCCACGGCATCCGCGCGAGCCGCATCGCCTACGGCGTGCCGCTCGGTGGCGAACTCGAATACGTCGATGGCGGGACGCTCGCGCACGCGCTCGCCGGCCGACAATCCGTCAGCTAGCTCGCGCTCACCTCTCACGCGGGGGCGCGGTGCAGCGCGCTCTGCTCGTCACGCAGGCGGCGCAGCCGCCGGTAGCTTTCGTAGCGCCGTGCACCGAAGAGCCCGCTCTCGGCCGCTGCGCGCACCGCGCAGCCCGGTTCGCGCATGTGCCGGCAGTCCTTGAAGCGGCAGGCGCTTGCGAGACGCTCCACTTCGGGGAAGCCGAGGGTGCGCTCATCGAGCATCGCGGCGGCGGGGGTGAAGTCGCGCACGCCGGGGGAGTCGATGAGCGCCGCACCGTGCTCGAGATCGAAGCGGCGTGCGGCGCTCGTCGTGTGCCGCCCGTCGCGTGTGCGCGCGAGTGCGCCGATCTCGATCTCGGCCCGCGGTACGAGGTAGCGCACGAGCGAGGACTTGCCGACACCGGATTGCCCGACGAGCGCAGCCACCGCACCGGGCGTGAGCCGCGCGCGCAACGCGGCAAGCCCCTCGCCCGTCTGCGCGGAGCAGTGGACGATCTCGTAGGGAGCGGCTGCATAAGATTCAAGCGCTGCGCGCAGCGTCGCATCGATCCCGAGGTCGATCTTGTTCAAGATGAGCGCGGCGCTCACTCCCGCGGAGCGGGCCGCCGCGAGATAGCGGTCGATGACGAAGAGCTCGGGGGCGGGGAGTGGAGCCAGCATGACGAGGAGCTCGGTCAAGTTGGCAACGATGGGTTCGCTCGCGCCGCGGGAACCCGCGCGGTAGAGCGCCGTGCGTCGCGGCAGAACCTCGATGACGTGTACCTCATCGTGGTGCGCGTCGATGCGGCAACGGACTTCATCTCCGCAGACCACCGTGAGTGCGCGCCCGAAGGGGCGCGCGCGCATTTCCCGCCCGCCGCCATCACGCACGATCAGCTGGCGACCGAAGGTCGCGATCACGCTTGCCTGGAAAGTCTCTGCCATGCGCGGAGGCTCGGACCGCCTGTCTGTTACACTGCGGCGCAACACGCTACCACTACCGACGCCGCTATGCCGAGCGCGGACTATCTGGTCTGGATCGATCTCGAAATGACGGGCCTCAAGCCCGATGCGGACGTGATCATCGAGATCGCGACCGTCGTCACCGACGGCCAGCTGTCGGTGATCGGCGATGGCCCGGTGCTCGCCATACACCACAGCGACGAAGTGCTTGCGCGCATGGACGATTGGAACCAGCGCCAGCATAGCTCGTCGGGTCTTCTCGCGCGGGTGCGCGCGAGTCACGTGAGCCCTGCCGAGGCCGAGCAGCGCACGCTCGAATTCCTCGCGCCGCTTGTTACGCCCGGGAGCTCACCGATGTGCGGCAACAGCATCTGCCAGGACCGGCGCTTTCTCGCGCGCTACATGCCCGAGCTCGAGCGCTTCTTTCACTACCGCAACCTCGATGTCAGCACCCTCAAGGAGCTCGCGCGCCGCTGGGCGCCAGCGGTCGCCGACAGTTTCGTGAAGCAGGGAACACATCTCGCGCACGCCGACATTCACGAGTCGATCCGCGAACTCAAGCATTACCGTGCGCGGCTCCTGGCGCCGGCGTACGCCGGATCCCCCTGAATCGATTCCGGCGCCTGAGAAGAAATGAGCACTGAAGAGGATCGCCCTGGGCTGTCCCGCGAAGTCTCGCACCTCGAGAGCCAGGCGGGCACGCACGCGCATCATCCGCTCATGCGGTTCCCCTTGTTCGAGCAGCTCAAGCAGCGCAACGTGTTTCGGGTCGCGGCGCTGTACCTGGTGGTTTGCTGGCTGATCCTCGACCCCGTCCATGTGATCTTTCACATGCTCGAGGTGCCCGCCTGGGCCAATCGGCTCGTTATCACGATCATGGCGCTCGGTTTTCCGGCAGTGCTCATCTTCGCCTGGGTGTACGAGATCACCCCCGGGGGGCTGAAATTCACGGCCGAAGTCCCTCGTGAGCGCTCGATCCGCAGGCTCACCGGGCGGCGGCTCGATCGCGCGATCATCGCGGTGCTCGCGGTCGCGCTCACGTACTTCATCGTCGACAAATTCTGGATTGCCAAACACCTCTCGCCCGCGCAACCAGCGGTTGCGGCGGCGGAGAGCGCCGCTGCACCCGCGAGCTCGGGCGCGCCGGCCGCCACGGCGCCCTTCGCACCGCCCCCGCACTCGATCGCGGTGCTGCCGTTCGTGAACATGTCGGGCGATCCGAGCCAGGAATATTTCTCGGACGGACTCACGGAGGAGTTGCTCGACTCGCTCTCGCGCACCAACGAGCTTCAAGTGGCGGCGCGCACGTCGGCGTTCGCCTTCAAGGGGAAAGATATCGATATCGGAACGATCGCGCGCAAGCTCAATGTGGCGGCGGTCCTCGAAGGGAGCGTGCGCCGTTCGGGACAGACCGTGCGCATCACCGCGCAGCTGATCAATGCCGTCACCGGGTTTCATCTCTGGTCCCGGACCTACGATCGCAGTCTCGGCGACATACTCGCGCTTCAGACCGAGATCGCGAACGCAGTCGCGAACGCCCTCAAAGTGACGCTTCTCGGGGATGTCGCCGCCAAGATCGAAGCGGGCGGCACGCGCAACCCGGCCGCGTTCGATACCTATCTGCGCGCGCAGAAGACTGCGTACAACGCGCACAGCGATCGGGACATGCAAAGTG
>DASPTE010000158.1:0-2040 GCA_035623585.1 Steroidobacteraceae bacterium
GGGGGCTGCTCGGGCTTGCAGTACGGCTTCGAATTCGACGAGTCGATCCAGGACGGCGATACCTGTGTCGAGAACCTGGGGGTGAAGCTTCTCGTCGACCCGATGAGCGTGCAGTATCTGATCGGTGCGGAGATCGATTATCGCGAGGGGCTCGATGGAGCGCAGTTTGTGATTCGCAACCCGAACGCCGCCACCACCTGCGGGTGCGGCTCATCCTTTACGGCCGCCTGAGCTGCCGGCGGCGCGCGTGCCAACCGCAGCGAGCGTCCGACCCGCCGAACCCCGTCCCGCTCCCCGTCCCGCTCCACGCCCGGTTCCCGACGTCCTCGCGGCGGTCGACCTCGGGTCGAACAGTTTTCACATGGTGGTCGCGCGCTACCTGCACGGCCAGCTCGTCATCATTGACCGCCTGCGTGAGATGGTGCGTCTCGCCGCGGGCGTCGCCGAGAACGGCCGCATCGATAAGGACGTGGCGGCGCGGGCGCTTGCCTGCCTGCAGCGTTTCGGGCAGCGGCTGCGTGACATGCACGCCGACAGCGTGCGTGTGGTCGGCACCAACGCTCTGCGCCTCGCGCACAAGAAGCAGGCGTTTCTCGAGCGTGCCCGTGAGGCGCTCGGCCATCCGATCGAGATCATCGGCGGCATGGAGGAGGCGCGCCTCATCTACTCGGGCGTGGCGCACACCATGCCGAGCGAGCCGGGCAAACGACTGGTGGTCGACATCGGCGGCGGCAGCACCGAGCTCATCATCGGCGAGGGATTGAATCCGCTCGAGCTCGAGAGCCTGCAGATGGGGTGCGTCAGCTTAAGCGAGCGCTTCTTCCGCGACGGCAAGATCTCCACCAAGCGCTTCGAGCGGGCACGCCTCGCGGCGCGCCTCGAGCTCGAGCCGGTGCAGGCAGCGTTCCGCCGTCTGGGGTGGGATACCTGCGCGGGAAGCTCCGGGACGGTGCGCGCCATCGGCGAGGCGATCCGCGTGCTCGATCCAGCGGTCCCCGCGATCACGCCGGCCGGCATCACCCGCGCGATCGAGTACTGCGTGAGCGCTGGACACACACGCGAGCTCAGCCTCGAGCCCATCACCGAGGATCGCCGCCCGGTGTTTCCCGGAGGACTCGCGATCCTCGCCGAAGTGTTCGGCGTGCTGGAAGTCAAGGAGATGCGCATCGCGGAAGGGGCGATGCGCGAGGGACTCCTGTACGACATGCTCGGGCGCTTCAAGCGCGAGGATGCGCGCGAGCGCACCGTGCGCGCCATGCAGCAGCGCTATCACGTCGATGTCAGCCAGGCGGAGCGTGTCGAGGCTACGGTGCGCAACTTCCTCGAGCAGACGCGCGAGGCCTGGAAGCTCGAGGAGCCGCTCGCACACCTGGCGCTGAAGTGGGCGGCGCGGCTGCACGAGATCGGCCTCGACGTTTCGCACAGCGGCTATCACCGCCACGGCGCCTACCTTGTGGAAAACGCCGACATGCCGGGCTTTCCGCGCGAAGAGCAGCGGCTGCTCGCGCGGCTGGTCGGGACTCACCGGCGCAAGCTCGTGCTCGAGGGCCTCGAGGAGCTGGTGCCGCCCTGGGACCGCAACGCGCTCTACCTGATCGTGCTGCTGAGGCTCGGGGTGCTGCTGCACCGGGGACGAAGCGCCACGGCACTGCCACAGATCGATGTTGCCGCGACCACGCGATCACTCGAGGTGCGCTTTCCGGCACGCTGGCTCGCAGAGCACCCGCTCACCTCCGCGGACCTGCAGCAGGAAGTGGATTACCTGCGCGCCAGCGGCTTCAGGCTGCGTGTGTTCAGCCAGGCGAAGGGCTGAGCCTACACGACCACGGCGGGGCCGGCGGCGTAGTCGGCGAGCAGCTCGGCCTGCGCGCTGAGAGCGCGCTCCTTGCCACGGCTGATACGTTCGTAGCGGCCGTCGGGCAGCAGCTCCCAGGCCTGGGAGTTGTCCTTGAGGCAGAAACCGAGATCCCGGAGGATGCGCTCGCGGTGCTCGGGACGGCGGATGGGGAAGGCCACCTCCACGCGACGGAAGAAATTACG
>DASPTE010000009.1:0-14474 GCA_035623585.1 Steroidobacteraceae bacterium
CGAGTTCGGCAAGGCGATGCGTGATTGCATGGCGATCGCCGATCGCATCAACCAGGATTTCGATGCCCGTCAGCCGTGGCTACTCGCCAAGGATCCCGCGAAGGCGCAGGAGCTGCAGGAGGTGTGCTCGCGCGCACTCCAGGGCTTCAAGCTCCTCTCGGTGCTGCTCGCACCGGTGTTGCCCGAGCTTGGCGCCCGCGTGGCCGCCGAGCTCTTCGGACTCGAGCGCCCCTTCCGCTGGAGCGATGCCGAAGAGCTGCCCGAGCGGATCAATCCCTACCGCCACCTCATGGCGCGGGTGGATCCGCTGCAACTCGATGCGCTCTTCGAAAGCGATGATGCAGCGCCGGTCGCGGCGGCAGCGAAAACAGCGGTCAATACCGCCGCGGCGTCCCTCCCTGCCACGCTCTCCATCGACGAGTTCAAGCGGGTTGATTTGCGCGTTGCCCGTATCGTGCGGGCGGAAACCGTCGCGGGTGCGGACAAGCTCCTCAAGCTCACACTCGATCTCGGCTCGGAGCAGCGCACGGTGTTCGCCGGGATCAAGTCCGCCTACGATCCGCAGGCGCTCAACGGACGCCTCACGGTGGTGGTCGCGAATCTCGCCCCGCGCAAGATGAAGTTCGGCGTCTCCGAGGGCATGGTGCTCGCGGCGAGCGGGGAAGGGCCGGGCGTGTATCTGCTCGCTCCCGATTCGGGCGCGACTCCCGGAATGAAGGTGAGCTGAGGCGCGCGGACTCACCGCTATGACGATCAGCGTGGACGACATCGACGCTCTTCTGCCACAGACGCAGTGCACGCGCTGCGGCTATGCGGGCTGTCGTCCATACGCCGAGGCACTCGCTGCCCGAACGGCTGCAATCAATCAGTGCCCGCCAGGTGGTGCCGCGACCATCGCCGCGCTCGCGGCGCTCCTTGGCAAACCGGTGCAGCCCCTCAATCCGGCAAACGGCATCGAGGCTCCGCCGCTCGTCGCGCAAATCGACGAGGAACTTTGCATCGGCTGTGCCAAGTGCCTTCCGCCCTGCCCCACGGATGCAATCGTCGGCGCGCACCAACAGATGCACACCGTGGTGCTGGCGCTCTGCACGGGCTGCGAGCTCTGTATCGCGCCCTGTCCGGTCGACTGCATCGCCATGGTGCCGCGCGAGGTTGTCGCCGACGCGCCCCCCGCGCCTTCCCGCGACGAGAATCGTCGGCGCTTTCTCGCTCACCAGGCGCGCACCGCCGGCCGTGCAGCAGCGCGTTCCGCACTCCTCACAGAGCGCAAGCGCGCCCCGGCGCTCGCTGGCGTGGGCCCCGAGCGCTGAGTTGCGACCCATGCGCCCAGCGACACGCGCTGCTATTTTCCGGCGCCTCAGGGCGGCAAATCCCGCCCCGACCACCGAGCTCGAATACCGCACACCGTTCGAGCTCCTGGTTGCCGTCATGCTCTCGGCGCACACCACCGACAAGAGTGTCAACGCCGCGACGCGCAATCTGTTCCCCCTCGCCAACACACCAGCCGCGATCGTCGCGCTCGGCGTCGAGGGCGTGAAGCCCTATATCAAGAGCGTCGGTCTCTACAACACCAAGGCCAAGAACCTCGTCGGGCTCAGCCAGCAGCTCCTCGAGAAGCATGGTGGCGAAGTCCCCGGTGAGCGCGTCGCGCTCGAGGCGCTTCCCGGGGTCGGGCGCAAGACTGCGAGCATCATTCTCAACATGGTGTTCGGCAAGACGGAGATTGCCGTCGATACGCACATCTTCCGCGTCGCGAATCGCACCGGGCTCGCACCGGGCAAAACGCCGCGCGAGGTGGAAGAGGGCCTGATCGCCAACACCCCTCCCGAGTTCAGGAAGGATGCGCATCACTGGTTGATCCTGCTCGGCCGCTACGTCTGCAAGGCGCGCGTGCCGCTTTGCCCGACTTGCATCATCCGCGACTTGTGCGAGTACCCTTACAAGACTCCGGCCAAGTCGCCGCGGCGTGCGCTGCGACTTGCTGTACGCACCCGCGCCCGCAAGGCAAAACCGCGACGAGGGGCGCGCGCGAAGCGCTAGTTCACTTTCATGGTCGAGAGATCTAGCTCGCCCGAGTGCGAGAAAGGAATCGGCGGCAGCAGAGCCTCGTCGGGGTTGACCCAGCCGGAGACGTGATATTCGGGGTTTTGCCCGTTCTGCAGGACACGCGCGAGAAGGTTCGGCAGCAGGCTCGGGACACTCTTCGAAACGTTGGTCGTCACGAGCGCGTCGAATTCGGCCTCGCCCTTGGCGGGAACGGTAAAGGGCGCGGTGCTCCTGCCCTCGCCCACATCCACACCTTGAATCTGCAGGGTGCAAGTCACCGACTTAATCGGCAACGGGCGATCATTCGGGTTGTCGACGTGCAATCGCACCTTGAAGTGCTGCTGATCGAGTTGCACGTCGGCGAGCTCGACCGACACCAGATTGATGGCCGGGGCTTGCAAGTGGACGCAGCCACCAAGCAGCGCGGCCAGCGCGAGGAGCGCGCCGGCACGAACGGCCGCGGGCTCCGATTTTTGAAACGTCATGCCCGCACACCTCTCGACTCGATGACTTGAGCGCCCTGCCCCCCGGGGGCGGATATTTGCACCTTAGAACCGCTTGCGCCACAGGCTGCCGTTCCCCGCAGCGTCCCCCCGCCGCTCTCTTAGGCCAGCGTGGCGCTGCGATGTGCCTTTCGACGGAGCCGTTTGCCTCTCGAACGAAATAGTTTCAACGAGCAGTGCATTTCTTTTCATGTACTCATAACACGCGAATGCTTTGATCAGGGCCATCATGTTGGTATGGTCTCGCGCAGGGACGCACCAGGGCCAGTCGGACGGCCCGCGCTGCGCAGCGATCACTGCATCAGGGCCAGGCATGCGGCCCGCAGCCTCGAGGGACTGAGATGGCCGAATGTGACGAAGTCATCAGCTTTCAAGAACGCGCCGTGTGTTTGCGCCCGCTGCGCTCCTCGGATCGTGCGTTGATCGTGGATCTGATCGCACGCACCGATCCGCACGACCTGAGGATGCGCTTCTTCGGCGGATTTCGTGAATTTCCCGCCGCCCTTCTCGACAAGCTGATGCGCATCGAGCCGGAGCGGCGAATTACGCTCGTCGCCCGCCGCACCGGCCGGTGCGATGAGGCAGAGATCGTCGCGGTTGCGCGCGCTCATGTCCTCGCAGATGAGAGCGCCGAGCTCGGGATGCTCGTACGCTCCGACCTCAAGGGTCTGGGTCTTGGGTCGCTGCTGCTAGGCAGGCTGATCGCCCGCTGCCGCAGCCGCGGATTGAGGTTGCTGGTCGGCGAGGTGCTGCTCGAGAACGCGCGCATGCTGCGTCTTGCGGAAAAGTTTGGATTCCGCATGCAGCCGGGCGAGCCCGACACGACTCACCTCGTCCTTGACCTGATCGCCGCCTGAGAACTGCGCCGCTTGGCTGGCGCGCGAACGGAACCGAAGTTGAAGCGCGGGTGTGACGGCTCTGCCGACCCGGAAGATGACCCGAGTCAATCGCTTAGCCGAGGTAGCGGTACCTGCTAGCGCGGCTCTATGAAGTGAGCGAAGGTCACGCGCTCCCGAGCGGCGCTGGTCACGGCCCTCAGCCGGTCAGCTCGCGAGCAAAGCGCAGCCCAAAACAGACCCAGAAAGAGTGAAATGGCAGTCCATGTGCTAACCGCCACGAAGAGCAGCCTTAGCATGAAGCGACACTCCCCCCCGAACGTAAGTCGACGCGAGGTTAGTCTCTAAACACAACCGTCACAATCGTCGCCAAATGGCGACGATTGTAATTAGCACAGTCGTTACAATTCGATTCGGCCGGCGGTTGTAATCAGTCTTTACAATTCGGCCGGGCATCCCCAACGGTGGAGTGGAGTTGGAGCGAGCGATCGCTCGATCCAACTCGCCTTCGGGCACTGAGTGGCCTGCGGGCGCTTCGGCGCGAGCGCCGCCCCATGTAACGCGCGTGCCGCGAAGAAGTTCTCCGCCTCGGCGTGCAACGAATCGGTGAGCCGCGCCACAATCCCAAGTGGCTGCGAGTCACGATTCTTCCGAGCGAGGATCAAGCGCAGCCACTCCCCCGGAAGTACCTCAACATGCTCAGAGATCCAGCTGACTAAGGCTCGGATGATCGTCAGGCCGCCTGCCAAGGGGCCAGAAGAACTTGCGCTCCTCGGCGCGGATCGGCAGATCGTTGATGCTCGCGAAGCGGCGCATCATGAAGCCCTGTTCGTTGAACTCCCAGTTCTCGTTCCCGTACGAGCGAAACCAGTGCCCGGAATCGTCGTGCCACTCGTAGGCGAAGCGCACGGCGATGCGGTTGCCCGATGTCGTCCAGAGCTCCTTGATCAGGCGGTAGTCGAGCTCCTTGGCCCATTTGCGCTGCAGGAACCGCCGCACCTCTTCGCGCCCGACCGGGAATTCGGCGCGATTGCGCCAGCGCGTGTCCTCGGTATAGACGAGTACGACCCGATCGGGATCACGGGAATTCCAGGCGTCTTCGGCCATCCGCACCTTCTGCGCCGCGGTCTGCGGAGTAAAGGGCGGCAGAGGGGGCTTGGTTTCGCTCACGGTGCGGTCTCCCTTGATTCGTGGAGTAGACAGATCTGTCTACATGGTGAGAGGTTCGGCGCGCAGCCGACTGACGAGGCGCTGCCAGCTGTTATTTTTTCGGCAGGTAGAGATCGGTCAGCGTGCCCTCGAACGCTTCGGCCGCCCCGGCGACCGTCTCCGAAAGCGTCGGATGCGGGTGAATGGTGAGTCCGATGTCGGCCGCATCACAGCCGGTCTCGATCGCGAGCGCCACCTCGCTGATGAGTTCTCCGGCATTCGTACCGACAATGCCGCCACCGAGCACGCGGTGACTCTCGGGGTCGAAGAGCAGCTTCGTGATGCCCTCCTCGCGGCCGAGCGAGAGCGAGCGACCGTTCGCCACCCAGGGAAAGGCGCCCTTCTTGAATGCGATGCCGTTCGCGCGCGCCTCGGTCTCGGTGAGCCCCACCCAGGCGATCTCAGGATCGGTGTAGGCAACTGACGGAATCACCCGCGCATCGAAGGCACGCTTCTGGCCGGCGGCGACCTCGGCGGCGACCTTGCCCTCGTGCATGGCCTTGTGCGCAAGGAGCGGCGCGCGCGCGATGTCACCGATCGCGAAGATATGGGGCACGTTGGTGCGCAACTGGCGATCGACCGGAATGAAGCCGCGCTCGGACACCTTGACGCCCGCGAGTTCCGCCGCGATCGTCTTGCCGTTTGGCACGCGCCCGACCGCGACCAGCACGCTTGCGTAAGTCTGTGGCGCTGGCGCCTTCTCGCCCGCGAATTTCACCGTGAGCCCCGAAGGCAGCGCCTCGACGCCCGCGACCTGGGTGCCGAGGAGAATCTGCTCGTAGCGCGCGCGGATGCGTCGCTCGAGCGGCCGCACGAGGTCCGGATCGCATCCGGGCATGAGCTGCGGGGTCAGTTCGACGACGCTCACGCGCGTGCCGAGCCGCTCGTACACGCAGGCCATCTCAAGCCCGATGATGCCACCGCCCACGACCAGGAGTCCGCCGGGAAATTCCGGCAGCTCGAGCGCCGTGGTGGAGTCGAGAATGCGCGGATCCTCGGGCAGACCCGGCAGACGCACGGGCTCGGAGCCCGCGGCGATGATGCACTGATCGAAACGGATGCGCTGCGAGCCGCTCGCCCCGGACACCTCGAGCACGTTGGCGCTCACGAACCGCCCGGTGCCGCGCAGCACCTCGACCTTGCGCTGCCTGGCAAGAACCTTCAGTCCCCCCGTCAGCTTCGCGACCACCGAACTCTTCCACGCGCGCAGGCGCGGCAGATCGATGTGCGGTTCCCCGAAGGCGATACCGCGCTCGCCCATCTCCTCCGCGTCCTCTATGACCTTGGCGGCATGCAGGAGTGCCTTCGAGGGAATGCAGCCGACGTTGAGGCAGACGCCACCGAGTTCCTGATAGCGCTCGACGAGCGTCACTTGCATCCCGAGGTCCGCCGCCCGGAACGCTGCGGTATAGCCGCCGGGTCCAGAGCCAAGCACGAGGAGTTGCGTGCTGCGGTCGAAGCGCTCGTCCGCGCCCGGGGCCGCGCCTTTTTGCAGGGCCGGCATGCGTGCGGTGTCGCCGCCCTCGCCCGCCGCGGCCGGCGTGCGGGTTGCCGCGGGCGGCGGCGCTTCGGTCTGACGCGGGGGCGCCGCGCTGCTCGCGGTGGCGCCCGCGGCCGCGGTTTCGACGCGTGCGATGAGCGAGCCTTTTGACACCTTGTCGCCGCGCTTGAGAAGCACCTCGGTGATCGTTCCGGCGGCGCTCGCGGGCACATCCATCGAGGCCTTGTCGGTCTCGAGCGTTACGAGCGGCGAGTCGAGCTCCACCCGATCGCCCCTCTTCACGAGCACATCGACGACGTCTACGTCGTGGAAATTGCCGATATCGGGGACGAGGAGCTCTTGGACACTCACAGCACGGCCTCAAGGAGGCCGCGCGGATCCGAGAGTGTTTTGGCAAGAAAGGTGGTGAAGCGCGCCGCGAGCGCGCCGTCGATCACCCGATGATCGTACGAGAGCGAGAGCGGCAGGATGAGGCGCGGCACAAACTTCGCCTCGCGCCAGACGGCGCGCATCGCCGAGCGCGACACACCGAGAATCGCTACCTCGGGTGCGTTGATGATGGGCGTGAAGGCGGTACCGCCGATGCCCCCGAGGCTCGAGATGGTGAAACAACCGCCCTGCATGTCCGTCGGCGACAGCTTCCCCGCGCGCGCCTTCTCCGAAAGCTGCCCAAGATGTCGCGCGAGCTCGTAAACGTCCTTGCGGTCCGCATCGCGCACCACCGGCACGACCAGCCCGTTCGGCGTGTCGGCAGCGAAGCCGATGTGCAGGTACTTGCGCACGATCAGGTTGGCGCCGCTCGGGTCGAGCGAGGAATTGAAGCGCGGGAACTCCTGCAGCGTCTTCACGCACGCGCGCATGATGAAGGAGAGCGGCGTGAGTTTGACGCCCGCCGCCTGCGCCTTGTCCTTGAGGCCCTCGCGCACCTGCTCGAGATCGGTGATGTCGGCCTCGTCGAACTGCGTGACGTGCGGGATGTTGACCCAACTCGCGTGCAATCGCGGGCCTGAAAGACGCTGGATGCGCGAGAGCGGCTCGGTGACGGTGGGGCCGAATTGGCTGTAGTCAACGGCAGGTACCGCCGGCAGCGCCGCCGCGGCCGCCGGAACCTGGGGCACGCCGCTCGTCAAAGCGGCTTTGACGAAAGCCTTGATGTCCTCGTGAGTGATGCGGCCTTTGAAGCCGCGCCCGCTCACGCGTGCGAGATCGACGCCAAGCTCGCGCGCGAGCCTTCGCACGGAGGGTCCGGCGTGCGCGCGCGAGAACCCCGGCTCATCGATCGGCGCGAGATCGGCGCGCAGCGATGCGATGACCGTCGTCGATGAGGAGACGGGAGGCGCGGAGGCGGCGGCTGGCGCGGCGGCAGGCATCGGCCGCGCGGGCGGCGGTGGTGGCGGCTCCTTGGCGCGCACTGGCTCGGGTGGGGCGGCGCTTTTCGCCTCGGCGAGCACCGCGGGCGCACCCACCGCGCGCACCGTGGCGACGAGATCGCCCGTGTTGACCTTTCCGCCCTTGTCGGTATGGATCTTCTCGACCACGCCGCTTGTGGTCGAGGGCACATCCATGGTCGCCTTCTCGGACTCGAGCGTGATGAGGGGGGTATCGACTGCGATCGTGTCGCCGGGCTTCACCAGCACGTCGATGACCGCGACGTCCTTGAAGTTGCCCATGTCGGGCACGCGAACTTCCACGAGCCCCGCTGCCGCGCTCATGAGATGCGGCCCTTCAGACTTTCCAGGGCACGGGCTTCGCGGGGTCGATGCCGAGCGCCTTGATCGCGCGGCCGACGCTCGCCCGATCGACCTGCCCATCGTCGGCGAGTGCCTTGAGCGCGGCGACCGCGATGTACTTGCGGTCGATCTCGAAGTGTTTACGCAGCGCCGCGCGCGAATCGGAGCGGCCGAAGCCATCGGTGCCGAGCGTCACGTAGCGGCCGCTCACCCACTGGCGAATCTGATCGGGGACGGTGCGCATGTAATCGGTCGCCGCAACGATCGGGCCGTCGCGCTCCTTGAGGAGCCCGCGGACGTAGGGGATGCGCGCCGTCTCCTCGGGGTGCAGCAGGTTCCAGCGCTCGCACTCGAGCGCCTCGCGCCGCAACTCGCTGAAACTCGTGACGGAGAACACATCGGCCGGTACACCGTGCTCTTCCTCGAGCATCGTCGCGGCCGCGAGGCATTCGCGCAGAATCGTTCCCGAGCCGAGCAGCGTCGCGCGCACCTTGCCGCGGCCGCCGGTATGCACCGGATACCCCCCGGCGAGAATCCCGGCCTCGACGCCCGTGGGCATGGCGGGCTGCGCATAGTTCTCGTTCATGACCGTGATGTAGTAGAAGACGCTTTGCTGCTCGCGGTACATGCGGCGCAGGCCGTCTTGGATGATCACGGCGAGTTCGTAGGCGTACGTCGGGTCGTAGCTGATGCAGTTCGGCACGGTGGTGCTCACGAGCTGGCTGTGGCCGTCCTGGTGCTGCAGCCCCTCGCCCGCGAGCGTCGTGCGGCCCGAGGTCGCACCCATCAGGAAGCCGCGCGCCTGAATGTCGCCCGCCGCCCAGATGAAATCCCCGACCCGCTGGAAACCGAACATCGAATAGAAAATGTAGAACGGCACCATGTTGATGCCGTGATTGCTGTAGGCGGTGCCCGCGGCCATCCACGAACACAGCGCGCCCGCCTCATTGATGCCCTCCTCGAGCATCTGGCCCTTCTTGTCCTCGCGATACGACATGAGCGTTTCGGCGTCCTGCGGCGTGTAGAGCTGCCCGAGCGAGGAGTAGATGCCGATCTGCCGGAAGAGTCCCTCCATGCCGAAGGTGCGTGCTTCATCGGGGACGATCGGCACGATGTTGCGGCCGATGTTCTTGTCCTTGAGGAGGATCGTGAGGATGCGCACGAACGCCATCGTGGTCGAGATCTCGCGCTCGCCCGTGCCTTCGAGCACGGACGCGAACGCCTCGAGCGGCGGAATCTCAAGCGGCGGCGCGTTGTGCAGCCGCCTCGGGAGAAAGCCCCCGAGCGCCGTGCGCTTCTCAATTAGGTAGCGCATCTCCTCCGAGCCCGCATCGGGCTTGCGGAACGCGTGCTTGGCGATGTCCTCGTCCGAAACCGGGATGTTGAAGCGGTCGCGGAAGGCGCGCAGATCCTCCTCGGAGAGCTTTTTCTGCTGGTGGGCGATCATCTGACCCTCGCCCCCCTTGCCGAGCCCGAAGCCCTTGACGGTCTTCGCGAGAATGACGGTCGGCTGCCCCTTGTGATTGATCGCCGCCGTGTAGGCCGCGTACACCTTGCGCGGATCGTGGCCGCCGCGATTGAGTCGCCAGATCTCCTCATCCGACATGTTGGCGACCATCGCCTTGAGCTCAGGGTACTTGCCGAAGAAGTGCTCGCGCGTGTAGGCGCCGCCCTTCGCCTTGAAGTTCTGATACTCGCCGTCGACCGACTCTTCCATCACGCGCCGCAGGAGCCCGTGATGATCACGCGCGAGGAGCGGATCCCAGCGCGAGCCCCAGAGCACCTTGATCACGTTCCAGCCGGCGCCGAGAAAGGCGGCCTCGAGTTCCTGGATGATCTTGCCGTTGCCGCGCACCGGACCATCGAGTCGCTGCAGATTGCAGTTGATGACGAAGATGAGGTTATCGAGTCCCTCGCGCACCGGGAGCGTGAGCGCGCCCATCGACTCGGGTTCATCCATCTCCCCATCGCCGAGGAACGCCCAGACTTTCTGATCCGAGGGCTTCACGAGGCCGCGGTGTTCGAGGTAGCGGGTGAAGCGCGCCTGGAAGATCGCCATCATGGGCCCGAGGCCCATCGACACCGTCGGAAACTGCCAGAAGTCCGGCATGAGCCACGGATGCGGATAGGAGGAGAGTCCGGTGCCGGGTCCTCCCGTTTCCTGACGGAAGTGCAGCAGCTGAGCTTCGCTCAGGCGGCCCTCGAGGTAGGCGCGTGCGTAGATGCCGGGCGAGGAATGGCCCTGGATGAAGACGAGGTCGCCGGGATGGTTCTCGGAAGGCGCACGCCAGATGTGATTGAAGCCGACCTCGTAGAGCGTCGCACTCGATGCGTAGCTCGCGAGGTGCCCACCGTACTCAGCCGAGGCGCGATTGGCAGCGAGCACCATCGCGAGCGCGTTCCAGCGGATGTAGGCCTCAAGGCGCCGCTCAAGCGCGCGGTTGCCGGGGTACTCAGGCTCGCGGCCGGTGGGAATGGTGTTGACGTAGGCGGTGTTGGGCTTGAAGGGCAGATAGGCACCGCTACGGCGCGTGTAGTCGATCAGCCGCTCGAGCAGGAAATGTGCGCGCACCGGCCCATGGGTTCGCAGCACCGAATCGATCGATTCGAGCCACTCCCGTGTCTCGACGGGATCGAGGTCGTCCAGCTTGAGCGGTTCGGTCATGCGATCTGTTCAGACGTGATGCACGCGAGCCATCACGGGTGTCGGCGAGGCCGACGGCGCGCGCGCCTCGGTGCCGGCTCGCGATAGAATGAGAATGATGGCGAGCAGCGACAGGTAAAGCAAGTGACTGCCGGTGTGAGCGAGCTCGTCATGCGGCGGCCGGACGACTGGCACGTGCATCTGCGCGATGAAGGCGTATTGCGCAGCGTCGTGCCCTTCACCGCGGCGCGCTTCGCGCGCGCCATCGTCATGCCGAATCTCACCCCGCCGATCCTCACCGTGTCGCAGGCCATTTCCTACCATGCGCGCATTCTCAGGGCCGTGCCCAAGGGTGTGAGTTTCGAGCCCCTGATGACGTTGTATCTCACCGATACGACATCACCCGATGAGATCCGCCGCGCCCGCGCAAGCGGGCTGGTCAAAGGCTGCAAGCTCTACCCGGCGGGCGCCACGACCCACTCCGAGTCGGGCGTTACCGACGTACGGCGGCTCGATCCGGTGCTCGCGCGCATGGCCGAGCTCAGCCTCGTGCTCGAGGTGCATGGCGAAGTGACGGACCCCGCCGTGGATGTCTTCGATCGCGAAGCGCGCTTCATCGATACCGTGCTCGCGCCCCTCGCAGCCCGCCATCCGACGCTGCGCATCGTCTTCGAGCACGTGAGCTCGCGCGCCGGGGTCGACTTCGTGCTCGGTGCCCGGGCGGGCATCGGGGCGACGGTGACCCCGCAGCACCTGCTCCTGAATCGCAACGCGCTCTTTGCGGGCGGGCTGCGTCCGCATCACTACTGCTTGCCCTTGCTCAAGACGGAAGCTGACCGCAGCGCCATCCTCGCGGCCGTCGTCGGCGGGAGCCCGCGTTTCTTTCTCGGCACCGACAGCGCGCCGCATTCGCGCGCCGCCAAGGAGAACTCGTGCGGCTGCGCCGGGATCTTTTCCGCGCACGCCGGGCTCGAGTTGTACGCCGAAGCCTTCGAATCGGCAGGTGCGCTCGAGAAGCTCGAGGCATTCGCCGCCTTTCACGGTGCGGATTTCTACGGCCTGCCGCGCAACACCGACGCCATCACCCTCGTGCGCGAGAGCTGGGAAGTACCCGCCTACTATCCCTTCGCCTCCGAGGAACTCGTGCCGCTGCGCGCGGGCGAGCGCATTGCCTGGCGCATCGCGCCCGCGGGCAAGAAGTGAGCGAGCCAGGACCGGCCGAGCCGCCCGCCGCGGCAGTTCCCGTGCTCATGGCGCGGCGCTTCCGCGGATACCTCCCCGTCGCCATCGACGTCGAGACCGGGGGCTTTAACGCCGCGACCGATGCCTTGCTCGAGATCGCCGCCGTGCTCATCGACATGGACGATGCGGGCACCCTCAGGCGCGGGGCAACGCACAACTTTCACATTCAGCCCTTCGAAGGCGGGCGGCTCGATCCGAAGTCGCTCTCGGTCACCGGTATCGATCCGCACCACCCGCTGCGCCCCGCGTTGCCCGAGCGCGATGCGCTGCAGCGGGTGTTCCGCGAGGTGCGCCATGCGGTGCGTGCTTACGGCTGTCGCCGCGCGATCGTCGTCGGTCATAACGCCGCCTTCGATCTTGCGTTCCTGAATGCCGCGGTCAACCGCGCGGGCGTCAAACGCAACCCCTTCCACCCCTTCAGCTGTTTCGACACGGCGACGCTCGCTGGGGCGGCGCTCGGTCAGACGGTGCTCGCCAAGGCGGTGACGGTCGCCGGCCTCGAGTGGGACAAGGAGAGCGCCCACAACGCCCGTTATGACGCCGAGCGCAGCGCGGATCTTTTCTGTCTCGTTTGCAATCGCCTGCGCGAGAGCCACCTGGCGGCTGAGGAGCGGGCGCGCGCGCTCGGCTGGGTCACGGGCGCGGGCGAGCCGGGCGAGGAGCCCGAGCTCGAGGAAGAATTGGCGGCGCCTGAGAAACCGTGACGGTTTGTTGCCGCCTGGCCGCGCCTCAGTTGACGGCGCCGACTTCGGCGAGGAGCTTCTTGAGTGCTCCGCTCTTATACATCTCGATCGCGATGTCGCAGCCCCCGACGAGTTCGCCCTTGACGTAGAGCTGCGGGTAGGTGGGCCAGTTCGAGAAGCGCTTGAGCGCTTCGCGCAACTCGGGGTCTTCGAAGATATTCACGTGCCGGAAGTCGGCACCGAGTGCCCGCAACGCGGCGACGGTTTGCGCAGAAAATCCGCACTGCGGAAAGTCCGGCGTGCCCTTCATGAACAGTACCACCGGGCCTGCGGCGAGTTCCGCCTTGATCCTCTCGACGACATCCATCCTCGGTTACCTCGTTGTCAGCTGCCGCCGCGCGGCGAGTACCGCCAGCAGCTGCCACTGCTCGGCGGCGCTCATCGACAGCCAGCGGCCGATCTCCTCCCCGGTGCGCAGGCACCCGATGCAGAAGCCTTCCGCATCGAGACTGCAGACGTTGATGCACGGGGATGGCGGGCGTTCCGCACGATCCGCGAGCAGGGGTTGAGCGTGGCCGGAGCCACCTTCGATCACGTCAGCCATCACTAGAGCGTGCGTTGAATTATGGGGATGTGTCGCCTATTCTTCAAACGCTGGAGAGTTCCCGGGGCCCAAAGAAACAATAACTTGGAGATCCGAGGCCATGAAATTTCTCAATAATCATCGCCAGACGCTGATTGTCGGCATCGTACTTGCGCTGATCATCATGGTTCTGATCGACGCGAGCGGAGCCGGTAGCTGGAATTTCAACAACGCGGGACTTGCGCGCTGGGTGCACATCGTCGCCGGCGTCTTCTGGATCGGGCTCCTCTACTATTTCAACGTCGCGCAGACTCCGGCGCTCGCAGACGCTGCTGCCGACAAGGGGGGCCCAGGCGGTGCCGGCATCACGAAGTACGTCGCCCCGCGGGCGCTCTTCTGGTTCCGTTGGGCCGCGCTCGCCACCTGGATCGCGGGAATGTGGCTCATCACGGCGCTGCATCCATCTGACTGGTGGAACGCCGTCACGCTCGGCGCCGGCGTCGCCGATCCGGCGCACTACTATCTGACGATCGGCATCGGCATGTGGCTCGGCACGATCATGCTCTTCAACGTCTGGGTGCTGATCTGGCCGAACCAGAAGAAGATCCTCGGCATCGTCGCCGCCACCGACGAGGAGAAGGCGCGGGCGCGAAAGACCGCCGGGATGGCATCGCGCGTCAACTTCATGCTCTCGATCCCGATGCTCATGTGCATGGCCGCGGCCAGCCACGGCTTGCCCTTCATCCGGTAGTGCCAGAACAGCTTCCCGCGGATCTTCCCGGACAGGTCCGGGCCGCGCTGCGCGAAGACATCGGTTCGGGCGATGTGACCGCCGCGCTCGTGCCCGCCGCTCAGCGGGTGCGCGGCCAGGTGATTACCCGCGAGGCTGCAGTGCTCTGCGGGCGCGCCTGGGTGGAGGAGACATTTCGTCAGCTCGATCCCAACGTGCACCTCACCTGGCACGCCGCCGACGGCGAGCGCGTCCGTGCCGGGGAGGCCATCTTCGAGATCTCCGGGCCCGCTCGAGCGGTGCTCACCGGCGAGCGCACGGCGCTGAACTTCCTGCAGCTGCTCTCCGCGACCGCAACCGTCACGCGTGAGTACGTCGATGCGGTCGAGGGCACCGGCTGCCGCATCCTCGACACGCGCAAGACCATTCCGGGCTTACGCAGCGCACAGAAGTACGCGGTGCGCTGCGGGGGCGCCGACAACCATCGCCTCGGCCTCTACGATCGCGTGCTCATCAAGGAAAACCATATTGCGGCCGCGGGCTCGATCACCGGAGCGATTGCCGCCGCACGCAGCCGCTCGCCGGGGATTTCGGTTGAGGTCGAAGTCGAATCCCTCACCGAGCTCGAAGAAGCGCTCAATGCCGCCCCGGACATCGTCATGCTCGATGATTTCACCCCCGCAGACCTGCGTGCCGCCGTCGCGCTCAATCGCGCGCGCGGCGCGCGCGCGAAGCTCGAGGCTTCGGGCGGAGTCGCGCTCGAGGGG
>DASPTE010000019.1:0-7601 GCA_035623585.1 Steroidobacteraceae bacterium
GCGGGCATACCCTTACGGTCCGTTGCCCTCGCGGGCTAAGTCCCACCGGCGCGGTTATTAGAGAGGCACGCTGTTGCAGATTCATGACAGGTCCTTCGGCCACGTTGCAGTTTAATGACTATCTCGTGGAGGCGTGCACGACTTCGTCACGAAGATAGACTGGCAGGGCCTTTTCGGCCGGGAAAACCCGGCCCGCGAGGACCTCGGGAACTGCAAGCCGCGCGATCTCGAGCGCCGAGGGCAGAAGTTCGGCACTCACACTGGAAAGTTGCCCTGCGAGGCGGGTGGCGAGCGTCGCATGCACCGCGAACCCCCGCCCGGCACCCCGCGCTTCCGCCCTTGACCAATTGCTCGGCACCTTCACCCGCTCGGGACGATCGACGCGCTCGGCGCTCAACGGCATCGCAAACCCCGCGGCCGTGCGCTCGAAACATCCCCAGTACACCTCGTGCATGCGTGCGTCGTTGCAAACGAGGACCCAGCGCGCCGCACTGTCGCGATCCAGGAGTCGCTGTGCGACGGCCTGCAGGTCGGAGACCGGAACAACCGGAAGATCCGCTCCGAACGCAAGTCCCTGTGTAACGCTCGCCGCAAGACGCAATCCGGTGAAAGCGCCCGGGCCGCGACCGAAGGCGATCGCCGAGAGAGTACCGAGCGTCGCGCCCGATTCCCCGAGCAGCTCATCGATCATCGGCAGGATGCGCTCGGCGTGACCTCGCTCGAGCAGCTCTTCGCGAGTAATCGAGTTGCCTTCGATCAGAAGCGCCACCGAGCAATTCTCGGTCGCGGTATCGAGCGCGAGAATCCTCACGGCGCGAGCGCACCGTGCGCGGCGCGCGGGGTGCTTGGCGCATGACGGCGCAGGAAGCGCCGCGCTTCCTCAGCGTTCTGGGTGACACTCATGGCGGGCAGAGCCTCGAGAAAGACTCGGCCGTAGCTGCGGCCGAGCACGCGTGGATCGCAGACCACGACCACGCCATAGTCGTCTTCGCTACGGATCAGCCGCCCCGCCCCCTGCTTCAAGGCGAGCGCGGCTTCGGGCAGCTGATAGTCGCGAAACGCGTTGGCGCCGCTTGCGCTCAGGTGCTCGATGCGCGCGCGCACCAGTGGATCGTCGGGCGATGCAAAGGGCAGCTTTTCGATGACGACGAGCCGCAGCGCCGCCCCCTTCACATCGACCCCCTCCCAGAAACTCGCCGTGCCGAGGAGCACCGCGTTGCCATCGGCCCGAAATTCCTCAAGCAGCCGCTCCCGCGGCCCTTCGCCCTGCACCAGGAGCCGAAATGGCGGGGCGTCCCCCCAGCGCGTGCGCAGTAGCGCCGCCCCCTGGGCGAGCGCGCGGTGACTCGTGAAGAGCACGAAAGCCCCGCCGCCGCCCGCCTCGATGAGCGGAAGCGCAGTGTCGATGACAGAGGCAACGTAAGAGGAAGAAGAGGGCTCGGGAAGTCCGCAGGGCAGATAAAGAAGACTCTGCCGCTCATGATCGAAGGGGCTCGCGATCCTGAGCGTCGGGGCATCGCGAAGGCCGAGCCTTCCCGTGAAATGCCCGAACTCCTCCCCGAGTGAGAGCGTGGCCGAGGTGAAGATCCACGCTCCGCGTCGCGATTCGACGAGCGCGCGAAAGCGGCTGGAGATGTCGAAGGGCATGAGGCTGAGGGTCATCCCCCGCGCGCTCACTTCGCAGCTGCGCGCTCCTTCAAGCTCGTCGACTGCGCTGATCCGCTCGAGTTTGCTCGCAAGCTCGGCCGCCCGCTCGGCGAGCGACCCGAGTGCGCTCTGCACTTCAGCGGCAGCAAAGCGGTTACCGAGTTCCGCGAGCGAATCACTCAGTGCCTCGATGGCTCCTCCGAGCGGCGAGCCGCCCGGTGTAAAGGCAAAGCGTCCCTCGTTGCCTCGCGTCACCGCCCGCAACTCGTTGAGCGCCTCGCCCGCTGAGCGCAGCGGGTGAGTGAGCGCCGCCCGCCGCTCCGCGGCGCACTCCGCGCGCGTGAGTTCAATCTCCAAGTCCCTCAGCAGTGTCTCCACTTGACGGCTCGAGACGTGAACTCCGAAGAACTGGGTCGCCAGATCCGGGATCTGATGCGCCTCATCGAGTATGACTGCGTCCGCGGCACCGAGCAGGTCTCCGAACCCATCCTCCTTGAGCGCGAGATCGGCGAGCAGCAGATGGTGGTTGACGATCACGATGTCGGCGTCGAGCGCCTCGCGGCGCGCCTGCACCACGTGGCAACGCGACACCTCGGCGCAGCGCAGCCCGAGACAACTCTCGCGAGTCGATGTCACCTGTGCCCATACCGGGTGCGAATCCGCGAGTCCGCGCACCTCGGCGAGATCACCGCGCCGCGTGGTGCGCGCCCAGCGCTGGATGCGTGTGAGCATGGCGCGCGAGGTGCGCGGGGACGAAGCACCCGCGAGCGAGAGTTGCTCCGGGGCGTCCTCCGTCTGCGTGAGTCGATAGCGACAGAGATAGTTTCCGCGCCCCTTGAGGAGCGCGACACTCGCAGGCCGGCCAAGAGCGCGCGCCACGAGCGGCAGGTCCTTCGCGAAGAGCTGATCCTGGAGCGTGCGCGTACCGGTTGAGATCAGAACGCGCGCGCCCGATAGAAGTGCGGGAACGAGGTACGCGAACGTCTTGCCGGTGCCGGTGCCCGCTTCCACGACGAGCGACTCACGTGCCGTCAGCGCCTCGGCCACCCGCTCCGCCATGCGCAGCTGCTCGCGCCGCACCCTGAAATCGGGGAGCGCCTGCTCGAGCGGGCCGCCCTGTCCGAATATGTCTTGAAGATCCAACATCAGGCTGAGCGGAGTGAGGCGACCCGAAAGCGCGTCCCGCGGCGTTGCGCCGTCCCCTTCACACCCCCGCAGTTATCCTGCTGAATTTCCTCATAACTCCTGCGTGCAGGGCTCATCGGAGCGCCCTACTCTATCAGGCCACGGGCCGCGTCCGAGATATACTCAAGAGCCCGCAAGTACAACCCCAGAAGAGGAACTGCGGATGGCCACCGCCGCGCACATGTTGACCCCGCTACCGCAGCTAAGTCGCGCAGTGGCCGACTGGGTGAATTCGGTGCGCGAGCTCACCACCCCGCGCGCCATCCACTGGTGCGAGGGCGGCAGCAGCGAGATGGCGGACTTCACCGCGCAACTCGTGCGCGCCGGCGAACTCAAGCCGCTCAACGCACGCGAGTTTCCCGGCTGCCACCTGTACCGCTCGAATCCAAACGACGTGGCTCGCGTCGAGCACCTCACCTATATCTGCAGCCGCTCGCAGCAGGATGCCGGCCCGAACAACCACTGGATGGATCCGGGCAAGGCGCACGCGATGATGCGCGAGTTCTTCCGTGGCTCGATGCGCGAACGGACGATGTATGTGATCCCTTACTGCATGGGTCCGCTCGATTCGCCGTTCGCGCGCTGCGGGGTTGAGATCACCGACAGTCTCTACGTCGCGCTCAGCATGCTCATCATGACGCGCGCCGGCCGAGGCGCTCTCGAACGCATCGCGCGCGATGGCGGTTTCGTGCGCGGACTGCACTCGATCGGCGAACTCGACCCCGAGCGGCGCTTCATCATGCACTTCCCCGAGGAACTCTCGATCGAGAGCTATGGCTCGGGTTACGGCGGCAACGCGCTCCTTGGCAAGAAGTGCCACGCGCTGCGCATTGCCAGCTGGCAGGCGCGCACGGAAGGCTGGCTCGCCGAACACATGCTGATCGTTGGCATCGAGAACCCGCGCGGGGAAACGCACTACGTGGCGTGCGCCTTCCCGTCCGCCTGCGGCAAGACCAATCTCTCCATGCTCGTTCCGCCCGCCTCACTTCCCGGCTGGCGCGTGCACACCGTCGGCGATGACATCGCCTGGCTGCACCCGGGCGCCGACGGGCGGCTCTGGGCGATCAACCCCGAATCGGGGTACTTCGGGGTGGCTCCCGGCACGAACCCCGCGACCAACAGCAACGCCTACCAGATGATTCGCCGCGACACGCTCTTCACCAACGTCGCGCTCACCGCGGACAATCAGCCGTGGTGGGAGGGGCTCCCGGGCGGCAAGCCCGTGCTCGACTGGCAGGGGCGTCCCTACGATCCCGCAAACGGCCCCGCGGCGCATCCGAACTCCCGTTTCACCGTATCCGCCAAGTGCAATCCAATCTACTCTCCGCACGCCGAGGACGCCGGCGGCGTGCCAATCTCAGCGCTCGTTTTCGGTGGGCGGCGCCGCGAAGTCGCCCCGCTCGTCTACGAAGCGCGCGACTGGAAGCACGGGGTGCTGGTCGGGGCCTCGGTCGCCTCCGAGACGACCGCCGCAGCGGTCGGCCAGGTGGGGGTCACGCGGCGCGATCCGATGGCGATGCAGCCGTTCTGCGGTTATAACTTCGGCGATTACTGGCAACACTGGCTCGATGTCGGCGCGCGTCTCGCGCATGCGCCGCGCATCTATAACGTCAACTGGTTCCGGCGCGATGCGAGCGGCAAGTTCCTCTGGCCTGGGTACGGGGAAAACCTGCGCGTGCTCACGTGGATGCTCGATCGCTGCAGCGGGAAAGCGGGCGCGGTCGAGACCGCCATCGGTCTCCTCCCGCGCCCCGAAGATCTCAACACCGCGGGACTCAGGACGAGCCCCGAGGCACTCGCCGCACTTTTGAGCGTCGACCCGGCACTCTGGCGCAAAGAAGTCGCGGATATTCGCGACTATCTCGGCAAATTCGCGGAGCGGCTGCCCGCGACGCTCGGCGCGGAACTCGACATCACTGAGAAGCGACTCGGCTAAATGCGCGCCAGCGCGCGCGTTCAGATTTCTTCGCAGGCGTAACGGATCGTCTGTGGCGAGCCATGCTCGGGCAGGCGACCGAGCCCGATCATGCCCTGTCCCTTGATCTGCAGGCTGTCGCGCCGCACGAACGATTCCTCGCCGTCCGAACTCTGCACGAAGGTGCCGTTGGTGCTCTGATCAACGAGCACGAACTTGTTGCGGCTCACTTCGATGCGGGCGTGCAAACGCGAGATCAGGTTGCCCTTCACCACCATGTCGTTGTCTTCCGCACGGCCTATCGTCACGCTCGAGTGACGCTCATCGAGTAGCAGTTCGCGATCCTGATAGCGCAATCGCAACCGCGTGCGCGCGACGCGTGCATCGTTGGCGATCCCGGGGACCATGCTGGTCACGTCCTCGGTCTGCCAGAGCACCTCGAAGAGCACGACCTCGCCCTCCTGACCCTTGAGCGTCGCGATGTCGATCTGACGGCAGGCGGCGCGCCATTCGGGGGAGAGTTTCTCGACGGTGGCTGCCGTGGTGACGATCTGTCCGGCCTTGGCCTGGCTCGTCATGCGGTTCGCTGTGTGCACGGCGGCACCGAACACGTCGCGGTTCTCGAGCATCACCGGACCGAAATGGCAGCCGATGCGTATCGCAACGGGCGCGCCATCGACCTTGAGCTGCGCGTGGGTGGAGATTTGCTGCTGCATCTGGGAGGCGGCTTCGAGTGCGGCATCGGCCGTTGGGAAGGTCGCCATGACCTCATCGCCCATGGTCTTGATGACCGTCCCCTGGTGCTGCTCGGTGGCGCTGCGCATGACATCGAGGCAGGTTGCGACCATGTCGCGCGCCCGCAGATCCCCCATTTGATCGTAGAGCCGCGTCGAGCCGACGACGTCAGCGAAAAGGATCGCTACTTCAATGTCCTTGCCCATGTAGTTCGAGGGATTATACGCAAGCATCCCCGCGACGCTAGAAAGTGCCCTTTTTCACCCTCTGGCTGTAGGCATCGCCTGTCGCAAAAGCGCGGCACTGGCATCGGGGGCACGCGCGCCCTCGCTCAAAATGCGTCGGTATTCGCGCGCGCCGGGCTCGCCGGTGTAAAGACCGAGCATGTGACGGGCAATCGGGGCGAGACGACCGCCGCTTGCGAGCTCACGCTCGGCGTAGCGCTCCATGCGCTCGATGATCGCTGCACGCGTTGGCATCGTTTCAGATTTGTCCCAAAGCTGCTGCTGCAATTCAGCGAGCACTAACGGACGGTGGTAGGCCTCCCGCCCGAGCATGACGCCATCGCACCAGCCAAGTGCCTCCTGCACTGCTGCCGCGTCGCGAAAGCCGCCATTCACAATGAGGGGAAGCTCGGGAAACTCGCTTTTCAGCCGTTGCACGACGTCGTAGCGCAGTGGCGGAATCTCCCGGTTGTCCTTAGGCGAGAGTCCCCCCAGCACCGCTTTGCGCGCGTGCACGATTGCCGCTTCGCACCCCGCGTCGCGAACACCGCCAACGAATCGGCACAGGGCCTCGAAGTCCTCTTCGTCAAAGCGCGCAACCGCCTCCGCTATCTCCCGCGCCCTTGCCGTCACGACGCCGATCCGCAGTTTGACCGTCACCGGGACTTTCACCGCCATACGCATCGCCGTCACACAATCAGCGACGCGCTCGCGCTCGAGCATGAGACACGCACCGAAGGCGCCGCTTGCAACGCGCTCGCTCGGGCAGCCGCAGTTCAGGTTGATCTCATCGTAGCCTGCGTCTGCTCCGGCGCGCGCCGCGTGCGCAAGCTCGCGCGGATCGCTGCCACCTAACTGCAGCGCGATGGGGTGCTCCTCGGGATCGAAAGCGAGAAGGCGCGCGCGGTCACCGCGCACGATCGCTGCCGCGGTGATCATCTCGGTATAAAGGAGCACGTTCGCAGAGAAGCCGCGGAGAAAGTAGCGGCAGTGGCGGTCGGTCCAATCCAGCATGGGAGCGACGGAGACTCTCCGATCGATCTTTGCGCGGGGAAAATCCATCATCGGCGTCACCGACATCTTCCGCGATATCGATTTGTTTTCTCTGGCGGTCATTTCTTTGATCAACGTGACCGGTTTGAACCGATCTCCGAACTTTCAACCCTTACTGCGTGGAAGTCTGCGGCGATCTGGTCGCGGATTCGATTGCGCACCTGCTCATCGACCGGGGTCCGGCCGAGCAGACTCAGTAATCGCTCTTCGGAAAGAATTCCGCGCGCGGCCAGCTCACGGGTGAACACCAGATCTTTCTCTCGGGATGCGACGTACTTGGCGATCGCCAGGTCATGAGGTTCCAGACATAGTCCCCTGACTCCCTCAGTGTCCCCGGGCGGCAGATTGACGAGTCGCTCTTTCCAGCCCTTAGGAAGTGTTGCTGTCTTCTCGTCGACCGGATCGGCGTAGTAACCGAACGTCTCGTGGAACTTCGAGTAGACACCGATCGCGTTCAGCCATTCGGTTCGTCCCGGGCTCTTTGCAGCGAGTAAGTCCACTTCCGCAGACCTGACGATGTCGTCAGCAAGATCCGGATACTTTCCGTGAAGAGCCTGGCTACCGATTATTATGAATTGCTTTTCGCCGGTGATGCGCCCAGCCGCACGCAGTACGTGGTCAAGCTCCTGCTTCTTCATGAAGCTTTCTGACCTCCGCCTCCGACAATAGTCCCACGTACGGCATCGACTGCCGCAGTCTCACGGCCTCCTCATCTCGTCCCAGCATCGCGGCGAATAACAACCCATCGTCGTCACTCTGCGCGATTCTGCGCCACTCGTCGTACGCGGACACCCAAGCGCCCTGGCGGCCCCAGCGCTGAAGATTCGCGAGAATCTGGGCGC
>DASPTE010000055.1:0-5790 GCA_035623585.1 Steroidobacteraceae bacterium
TGAGGTTAAGCTACGCACGATTCACATGATACTCACGTCACACACTATAGAGCCTGCTCGGCAGGGCCGCATTGAGCAACTTGTCACAAAGTGCGCACATCCCCGAGAATGCCGCGCCCGCCGCCCATGAAGGAATCGATCCGCCAGCGTCTCGATAAACTCGCCGACCGTTTCGAGGAGGTTGGGCGGCTCCTCGCTAGTGGTGAGATCCCCGGGGGCTCGCAACAGTTCCGCGAGCTCTCGGTGGAGTATGCACGGCTCGAGCCGCTCGCGGCGCAGCTGCAGCGCTACCGCGCGCTCGAACGCGACCTCGGCGCGGCACAGGACATGCAGTCCGACGCCGACGCGGAGCTGCGCGCACTCGGCACCGAGGAGCTCGCGCGCATCGGGCGCGAGATCGACTCGACCGAGGGCGAGCTGCGGCGCTTCCTCTTGCCGAAAGATCCGCGCGACGACCGCAACATATTCCTCGAGGTGCGCGCCGGCACGGGCGGCGACGAAGCCGCCATCTTTGCTGGCGATCTCTTCCGCATGTACGCGCGTTTCGCCGAGGCGCACGGCTTCAGTACCGAGGTCCTGAGTGAAAGTCCCGGCGAGCACGGCGGCTACAAGGAGATCATCAGCCGCATCGTCGGTCGCGGCGCGTTCTCACTCTTCAAGTTCGAATCCGGCACGCACCGCGTGCAGCGCGTGCCGGCCACTGAGGCACAGGGCCGTATTCACACCTCGACCTGCACGGTCGCCATACTGCCCGAGCTTGATGAGGTCGATGAGATCGAGATCAATCCCGCGGAACTGCGCATTGACACCTATCGCTCCTCGGGCGCCGGCGGCCAACACGTCAACAAGACCGACTCGGCAGTGCGCATCACGCACCTGCCGAGCGGCATCGTGGTCGAGTGCCAGGACGAGCGTTCGCAGCACAAGAACCGTGCACGCGCCATGGCACTGCTCAAGGCGCGCCTCCTCGCCGCCGAACAGGAGAAGCAGGCGAGCGCTCAGGCGCACTCGCGGCGCCTGCAGGTCGGGAGCGGCGACCGCTCCGAGCGCATCCGCACCTACAACTTTCCGCAGGGACGCGTGACCGACCACCGCATCAATCTCACGCTCTACAAGCTCGCGCAGATCGTGGACGGCCAGCTTGATGAGCTCATCGAAGCGCTGCAGCACGAGCACCAGGCGGAACTGCTCGCCGAGGAAGCATGAGCCGCCCCGCGCCCGGTCTGAGCGTCGACAGTGTCACCGGCATCGACGTATCGCTGCCCGTCGCGGGTCCGGGGGCGCGCGCCTTTGCGTTCCTCATCGACTGGCACATCCGCGTGATCCTCGCCCTCGCCTGGTTTGTGCTCGGGGCACTCCTTTATAACGGGCGCCTGAGCCTGGCACCGCCGATCGCGAGCGACGCGGGCTGGTTTCTCGGGATCGTCGCCCCCGCGCTCGCCATCTACCTTCTCTATCACCCCCTCGTCGAGCTCGCGACCCACGGCAGCACCCCGGGCAAGCGCATTGCGGGGGTGCGAATCGCGGCGCGCGATGGCTCCGTGCCCGGGGCGGGCGCGCTCCTTGTTCGCAATGTCTTTCGCCTCGTCGACAGCCTGCCGGTCTTCTACCCCGTCGGGTTAGTGAGCGTCGTGCTGACGCGTCATCACCTGCGTATCGGGGACATGGCGGCCGGTACGCTGCTCGTGTTCGAGCGCGCGGACGCCCGACTCCCGGGGCCCTTCCTCGAGGCGGGCCAGCCGCGCGTGCTCGATGCGCAGGGCGCCGAACTTGTCGCGGAACTTTTGGAGCGCTGGCCCACGCTCAGCCCCGAATCACGCGCGGGCCTCGCGGCGCAGCTGCTCACACGCTACGGCGGCGCGGCGCTCGGGGCGGGTCCCGCCGACGATCTCGCCTGGCGCGAGCGGCTCGCGCGCCTCGCGCGCCCAGCATGAGCGGCACCCTATGACCTCCTCCGCCCGCGAGCAGGCGCTCACCTTCAATCTTCTCAAGCGCGCGGAGCTCTGGCGACAGGCTGAGGCGCGGGCGCGCCGTTTCGCGCGCGGCCATACCGACGATGCCGCGGACGCCATCCGCATGGCGGATGACTATCGGCTCCTCGCGCACGATCTCGCACGCGCGCGGACGCTCCTTCCGGGCACCCGCACCCGCGAGTATCTCGAAGCCGCCTACGTCCGCGCGCATGCCACGCTCCATCACGGTGCGTGGCAGGCGGGGAGCGCGCTTCTGAGTCTCTTCCGTGACGAAATCCCCGCGGTGGTGCGCTCTCTCCTGCCCTACATCTTCTGGTCGACGCTCATCTTCGTGTTGGCGGCGTGCGCGGGCTACGCGCTCGTGCACCGCTACCCCGAGCTCATCGCGCTCTTCGCATCGCCCGATCTGATCGCGAGCGTCGAGCGCGGCAAACTCTGGACCGAGGGCCTGCTCAACATCGTGCCCTCCTCCGTGCTCTCGGTCGAGATCCTCACCAACAACATCGTCGTGAGTCTCTTTGCCTATTGCGCCGGGTTCTTCTTTGGACTCGGCACGCTCTACATCCTCGGACTCAACGGCCTGATGCTCGGCGCGGTGTTTGCGTTCGTAAGCCTCTACGGGCTGCGCGATCAGCTCGCAAGCTTCGTCATCGCCCACGGCTGCGTGGAGATCTCGGTGGTCTGTCTCTCGGGCGCTGCGGGAGCGGCGGTCGGCGAATCGCTCATCCGCCCGGGCGAAGGGGGGCGCATCGAGTCGTTTCGGGTGACGGCCCTGCGCTCGGGGAAGCTGCTCATCGCCTGCGCGTTGCTCCTCGTCGGCGCGGGGCTTTTGGAAGGTTACGTCTCGCCCGATCCGCGTTTCCCGTTCTGGAGCCGCGTCGCGCTCGGCGTCGGCTACTGGCTCTTCATGGTCGCATTGCTCTCGGGTTGGCTCTTTGGGCGGCCCCGGGCGCGGCGGGTTGCCTGAGCGGCTACACGCGCCGTGAGCGGCGCAGCGCTTCGTACTCGGCGAACACCGCCTGCTCGAGTCGCTCCGCGGGAGCGGCGACGACCGGTGCCCCGAGCCGCTGCAGGAAGGTGCGCTGGCCCTGGGCGCGCAGCTCATGTTCCTCGGCGGCGAGCGCGATCCACGGATCGCGCCAGGATTGTGCCTCGCGCTCGGCGAGCGCTCCGATCTCCCCGCTATGGACGCCCGCGACCACCACGAGGTGCGGAGGCGCGAGCAGCCGCACGGCGCGCGCCAGCTGGTCGGCGAGGTTGGCGTCATCGAGATCGGTGAGGAGCACGATGAGCGCGCGATGCTTGAGGAGCGCGCGGATACTGACCGCGGCAGCCGTCGGATCGGATTCCGCGGCCTGCACCGACAACTGCTCGAGCGCCGAGCGCAGCCTCCTCACCCCAGCCAATCCACGCGCGGGAGCGCAGCTCGCGAGCACGCGATCGGCATAGACGACAAGTCCGATGCGATCATCGTGATGCGTGACGAGCTCCGCAAAGCGGGCCGCGAGGTTGGCGTAGCAGCCGAGGCGGTCGAGGCGACCGGCACGGATGCGGCTGAAGCGGCCGGCGTCGATCGCGACCAGGATGTCGAGGTGTTGATCCTCGCTGAAATCACGGGTGATCAGCGTGCCAGCGCGCGCCGTCGCCTTCCAGTCGATGCGCGCGAGCGGATCGCCGGGGAGATAGGCGCGCAGCTGGTGCAGTTCCGCGCCTGCGCCCACCGCGCGGCGCGGCCGGGCGCCACCGGGCAGGCCCTGGGTGCGCGCGGCGGCGCGCAGCGCATCGGGGGCCACCACGACTTGCGCGGCGGGCACAAGGCTCGAGTTCCACCAGGCGAGTTCGAGCGGCCCGCGAATCCGCGCGGGCAGCGCCGGCCAGTGCTGTGGTCCAAGGCGCACGGGCCAGAGTGTCAGCCGATCGGGTGCGCTGCCCCGCGCCGGGGCGCGCACCTCGCGCACTTCCGTGAACGGCTCGAATCCCTCGGGTGTCGCCGGTGCGTAGGCGATCGAGAGCGCGCGCGCCGCCTGGTTCGTGAACACGAAGGCCGCGGGCTGCGACCGCCCAAGGAACGCGCGCGGTGCGGTCTCGAGCGCCACCGAGAGCGGCGCGCGCCGCATGAACCAGGCCTCGAACGCCAGCCCAAGGAGCAGCAACCCCGCCGGGACGTGCCAAAGTCCGGCAACGCTCTCCCCACTCGACCAGATCCCGGCGATCGCCATCACCGCCGCGAGCAGCACGAGGAGGTAGGCACGGCGCGCAAGATGCATGAGCGCTGCGGATCGGTCAGCGCGGCACGGGCGTTTGCGAGAGAAGACTCTGCACGACCTCGGTGTCGCTCACCCCTTCGAGCGTGGCTTCAGGGGTGAGTACGAGGCGATGCGCCATGACCGCTGTTGCCGCCTCCTTGACGTCGTCGGGCGTTACGAACTCCGCCCCGCGCAGCCCCGCATTGATGCGGGCCGCCTTAAGCAGGGCGAGCGCGCCGCGCGTCGAAAGCCCGAGCGTGAGCCGCGGATGCTCGCGCGAGGCCTGCGCGAGATCGAGCACGTACGTACTGAGGGCATCGGCCACGTGGATGCCCTCGGTTTCAGCCCGTGCGGCAGCGAGCAGCGGGCGCTCGATCTGCCCAACCTCATCGAGCACGCTTTGCGCGGCGATGAGCAGGCCTCCATAGCGGGCGAGGATCGCGGCTTCGACCTCGCGCGATGGGTAGTCCATGTCGATGCGCAGCATGAAGCGATCGAGCTGCGACTCGGGCAGCGGATACGTACCCTCGAACTCGTGCGGGTTCTGCGTGGCGATCACGAGGAAGTCGGCCGCGAGCTGCCACACGGAACGCTCGACGCTCACCTGCCGCTCCTCCATGGCTTCGAGCAGCGCGGACTGGGTCTTCGGTCCCGCGCGGTTGATTTCATCCACCAGGATCACATCGGCGAAGAGCGGTCCGGGGCGGAAGATGAACGCCCCCTTTGCCTCATCGAAGACGTGCACGCCGATGATGTCGCTCGGCATCAGATCGGCCGTGCCCTGTATGCGCTTGAACTCGCCCCCGAGCGCACGCGCGAGCGCCTTGGCGAGCAGCGTCTTGCCGAGGCCCGGCACGCCCTGCACGAGCACGTGGCCGCGGGCGATGAGGGCGATGACGAGGGCGCGCACCGGCGCTTGCGCGCCGAGCACCACCCGCCCGAGTTCGCTCGAGAGGCGCTCCTGAAGCTCTCTGATCGAGGAGCTCATGCGGCGAGCTGCCTCTCGATGCGCGCCATGAGGTTGTGCAGCGCTACGAGCGGTACACGCCCCTCGGAGTGACAATGCGCGTACCACTCGCGCAGCTGCTCGAGATCGGCGCGCGCGAGACGCGGATGGTGCGCGAGCCATTCCCAGCGCGGCGTGTCGTCGGCCGCGGCGCGCCCGACGCGCGCGCGCAGGCGCCGGAAGAAGTGTTCGTACATGCGGCGCGCTGCGGCCGGCGGGGACAGTACCCGCGCCAGAAAGGTCCCCGTCGACTGCACGAGCTCCGCCTCGCGCGGCGCCGCGACGCGCAGCAGCGGGAGTCGCAACCGCGTGCTGCCGAGCACCCAGATGAACCAAACGGCCGCGAGCACGCCGAGCGTCGCGTAAAGACGGGAGTCCTTGTAGAACTTGCCCGGATCGTAAGCCGCGGCAAGTCCCTGATGTTCATCATCGAAGAGCACGGCGCCGCCCCCACCCAAGCTCGCACCGACGATATTCGCGAGCAACTGCGCATTGTCGGCGCGGCCGAGTGCGCGGTTGCTGAAGATGGATCCGAAGCCACACACGATGATGTTGCCTTCGCCGC
>DASPTE010000057.1:0-2592 GCA_035623585.1 Steroidobacteraceae bacterium
CCGGGTGCTCTGGGATGAGTTCTTCGGCAACCACGATTGGCCGGTAGCCGCGGCGGTGGCGATCGCCTTCCTCTTTCTCCTCGCGGACCCGATCGCCATCTATCAGTACTACAGCGTGCGGCAGCTCGAGACCTAGACGACGAGCATGGAACGGCGCGCCCCACTGACCCTGCTCTCGGTGCTCTTCATCGGCATCGCACTCCTCTATCTCCCGATCCTGGTGCTGATCGGCTATTCCTTCAACGCCTCACCAATGGTGAACGTCTGGGGCGGATTCTCCACCGCCTGGTACCGGGAGCTCCTGCACAACCGCCAACTGCTCGAGGCGGCGCTCCTGTCGCTTGAGGTGGCGGTCACGGCGTCCACCGGCGCCGTCATTCTCGGGACGCTCGCAGCGATCGCGCTGGTGCGTTTCGGGCGTTTCCGGGGGCGGCTCCTGCTCACCGGCATGGTGAACGCACCGCTTGTCATGCCGGAGATCATCACCGGCATCACGCAGCTGCTCCTCTTCGTGTCCATGGTGCAGCTTTTTGCGTGGCCACACCGCGGCTTCACGACGATCGTGATAAGTCACGTGACCTTCTGCGCGGCGTACGTGACCGTGACGGTGCAGTCGCGGCTTGCGGGGGCCGACCGCTCGCTCGAGGAGGCTGCGATGGATCTTGGCGCGAGCCCGGCGCGCGCCTTCATCGACATCACCCTCCCGATCATCGCGCCGGCGATCGTCTCGAGCTGGCTCCTCTCCTTCACGCTCTCGCTCGATGACCTCGTGATCTCGAGTTTCGTCGCGGGTCCCGGCGCGAGCACGCTGCCCATGGTCATCTACTCCAAGGTGAAGCTCGGCGTGAGTCCTGACATCAATGCGCTCGCGAGCCTCATTGTGTGCGCGGTCGGTGTCTGCATCCTCGGCGCCGGTTATTTGCTCGCGCGCGGCGATGAACGGCGGGCGCGCGAAGCGCAGCTCGCCGAGCACTGAGTCTCAGAGATCGGTCTTGATGCGCGTCCAGGTGCGCGTGCGCAGCCGCTCAAGCGCCGGCGAGACTTCCCGCGACTCGTAGAGCCGCCTCTGTACCTCGGGGGGCGGGTACACCGCGGGGTCGTTTAGGATCTGCCGATCAACGTAGGCGTCAGCCGCCTGATTGTCGTTCGCATAGTGAATCTCATTGGTGACGGCCGCGATCACCTTGGGTTCGAGCATGAAGTTGAGAAACTCGTGCGCGGCGCGCGGATGCGGTGCGTCCGCAGGGATCAGGAACGCATCGAAGGAGTAGTTGGCGCCTTCCTTGGGCACCGTGAAGGCGAGCGGTACATCGATACCCGCGGCGCGCGCGCGGGCTCGCGAGGTAGCGTAGTCCCCCGACCACGACATGGAAATGCAGAACTCGCCGTTTGCGAGCCCGTTCATGTATTCGGTGGAATCGAACGCGCGGATGTAGGGGCGCACGGCACGCAGGAGCTGCTCGGCTTTCTTGTAGTCCTCGGGGCGGGTGGTGTTCGGGTCTATGTGCAGATAGTTGAGCGCGAGTTGCAGCACATCCTCCGCCGAGTCGAGGAACGTCACCCCGCAATCGGCGAAGTGGCGGATGACGTCCGGGTTGAAGATGAGGTCGAGACTCTCGACCGGCGCGTCGGGCATGCGCGCTCGGATCATCTCGGTGTTATAGGCGAAACCATTTACATGCCGCAGGTATGGCATCGCGTAGCGGTTGCCGGGGTCCGCCTTGGACTCGAGCGCGAGGATCTGTGGATCGAGGTTCTTCCAATTGGGTAGCTGGGAGCGATCGAGCGGGCGATAGATCCCGGCCTTGATCTGCCGGCTGAAGAAATCGGTCGAGGTACTCACCACATCGTACCCGGAGTCCCCCGCCATCATTTTCGCTTCGAGCGTCTCGTCAGCATCATAGGTGTCGTAGACCACCTTGATGCCGCTCGCCGCCTCGAACTCGGCGATCGTGTCGCGGCCGATGTAGTCGGCCCAGTTGTAGACATGGAGCACCCGCTCCTCGGTGGCGCGCGCCCCGCTCCCGCGCGCGGCGGAGCCGCAGCCCGCAGCCGCGAGCACGGCCGCGCCGAGCGCGAGGGCGCACGTAGCGCGTGCCCCCGGAGGGAGTCTGTTTATAGCCTCACCATGATGTGACGAACAACGGTGTAGTCCTCGAGCGCATACACCGAGAGATCCTTGCCGTAGCCCGAGCGCTTGAATCCCCCGTGTGGCATCTCATTCACCGTCGCAAAGTGAGTGTTCACCCACGTGCAACCGTACTGCAAGGCCGCGGCCACTTCGAGCGCGCGCCCGACGTTACGCGTCCACACCGAGGAGGCGAGCCCGTACTCGGAATCATTCGCCCAGGCGATCGCCTGCGCCGCGTCGGCGAAGGGCGTGATGGAAACCACGGGCCCGAACACCTCGCGCTGTACGATCTCATCGTCCTGATGCGCGCCCGCAAGCACCGTCGGCTCGTAGAAGAAGCCCCCACCCGCGCGCACGCGCCCACCGGTCGTGAGTTCGATGTGACTCAGCTCCGCAGCACGCGCGACCATGCTGGCCACCCGCTCGCGCTGCGCCCGAGAGATGAGCGGCCCCATCTCGAC
>DASPTE010000059.1:0-7571 GCA_035623585.1 Steroidobacteraceae bacterium
CTCGGGGAAGATGGGCTTCGCGGTCGCCCAGGCGGCGCGCGAGGCGGGCGCCCGGGTGGTGCTGATCGCGGGCCCGGTGAGTCTCCCGACGCCCCTTGGCGTCGAGCGCATTGACGTCGAAAGTGCCGCGGAGATGCTCGAGGCGGTCACGCGCGAGATCCCCGGTACCGATGTCTTCATCTCGACCGCGGCGATCGCGGACTACCGTCCGGCGCGCGCCGCGGAGCAGAAGATCAAGAAGATGGCCGATACGCTCGAGCTACTCATGGAGCGCACGCCGGACGTGCTCGCGAGTGTCGCGGCGCGTGCCGAGCGGCCGGCGCTCACCGTCGGCTTCGCCGCCGAGACCGAGGCGGTGGAGCAGAATGCGCGCGGCAAGTTGCTGAAGAAGAATCTCGACATGATCGCCGCCAACGAGGTCGGCCATGACAAGGCCTTCGATTCCGACGACAACCAGCTCATCGTGCTCAGCCGCACCGGCCGTTACGAGCTCGGTCGCGCCGGAAAGCTGAACCTCGCGCGCGGGCTGATCGCGCTCATCGTGCAGGAACTGGCCGCGCGCGGCGGCGCGCGCAAGCGCGGCACGGCGCTCGCTTGAGCGGGGAGCGTGCACGCCGCGCGCTCAAGGTGCGGATACTCGACGCGCGCATGGGAAGTGAATTCCCGTTGCCCGCCTATGCCACGGACGGGTCCGCGGGCCTCGACCTGCGCGCCTGTCTCACCGCGCCCCTGGTGCTTGAGCCGGGGCGCGCGGAACTCATTCCGACAGGGCTCGCGATCCATGTCGATGACCCCGAGCTCGCGGCGCTGATCCTGCCGCGCTCGGGCCTTGGGCACAAACACGGCATCGTGCTCGGAAATCTCGTCGGCTTAATCGACTCCGATTACCAGGGTCAGCTCATGGTGTCGTGCTGGAACCGCGGCCGCGAGCCCTTCACCGTGGCGCCCGGCGAGCGCATCGCGCAGCTGGTCGTGGTTCCGGTGGTGCAGGTCGAGCTCGAGATCGTCGAGGATTTCGGACCGAGCGCGCGCGGTGCGGGCGGATTCGGTCATTCCGGCCAGCATTGAAGCGCGCGGGCATGGCGCTCGCCGCGCGCAGGTCAGGGTCGCCCGTTCGCTAGTGCTGGTGCAGCGTGTGCAGCTCGTTGTAGCGCTCGATGTCGGCCTGGAACTGCGCGCGCAATTCCGCTTCCCGCTCCGCCTCGGTAGCGAGCGCGCTCGACTGCACGTGCAGGTCATTGAGCGTGCGCACCAGGTTCTCGGCCACATCATCGGGCATGCGCGGTGCGCCGGGCCTTGAGCTGTAGGGCCTGAAGCCGAGCGAGCGCGTCTGTAGCGCCCCGAGCCGGGAGCGCAGTCCATCGATGTATTGCTCGGCCGCCGCGCGCTGTCCCTTCAACTGATCGAGGCGCAGATCGCGCAGTGCCTCGATGTCCTTCGCGGAAGTGTAGGTCGAAACGAGAAAGTAATCGTGCTGTCGCTGCTTGAGGGCCGCCGCGCGTTCGCGCTCATCGAGGGCGAGCTGCTCCGGGCTCTTCTCGGCGTCGATGTGCTGCACCTCGACGCCCTTGTTATTGAGGATCGCCCGTTCCGAGCTCGCGTACTGCGGCGGGATGTGATCGCCGTAGTGCACTTCCCCCTTCTCGTCGACCCAGCGGTAGGTGGCGCCCTTAGGAGTCGCGGGGTCGCCGTATGCGCCGACACAAAACAACGCCGCCGCGAAGCCGAGCGTGACAACCATCTGGCGTGTCGCAGCGATACGCATAATGAATATATTCCGGCCGCGGCGGGCCGGCTGCAAGCTCATGCGACGCCATAGCGAGCTCGATAAGCACGCAGAGCTGTGAGCTGTTCGGCAGAAATGCGCACGCATCCGTCGGCGGGCAGCGACAAGGCTTCGATGAGCTCGGTGAGTGTGATGATGCTCACACACTTGAGTCCCGCGTCCTTCTCGAGCTCCTGAACGGCGGAGAGCGCGCCCTGGCCGCGCTCCTCGCGATCGAGAGCGAGTGCCACGCCGACCGGCGCGCCGCCGCCTGCGCGGATGATCTCGAGCGACTCGCGCACCGCGGTGCCCGCAGTGATGACATCGTCGACGATCAGCACCCGACCCTTGAGGGGCGCGCCGACGGTGAGCCCGCCCTCGCCATGATGCTTGCTCTCCTTGCGGTTGAAGGCATAAGGAACCTTGCGGCCGTGCGCGAGGGAGAAAGCCATCGCGACCGCGGCGGCGAGTGCGATGCCCTTGTAGGCGGGACCAAAGAGCACGTCGAAGCCGAGCCGCGCCTGCACGATGGCGGCTGCGTAACAGCGAGCGAGCACCGCGAGCGCTTCGCCGTCGCAGAAGAGCGCGGCGTTGAAGAAGTACGGACTCACGCGCCCGGACTTGAGCGTGAAGCTGCCGAAACGCAGCGCCTCGTACCTCAAAGCGAGATCGATGAACGTGAGCTGGTATTCCTGCATGTCATATCATTGCCCGATGCGCATCATCAGCGTCAACGTCTGCGGCATCCGCTCGGCGGCGGCGAAGGGGTTGTTCCGCTGGCTGCGCCGCCAGAGGGCGGATTTCATCTGCCTGCAGGAAACGAAGTGCCAGGAAGCGCAGCTCGAGGGTCACGACGTCGAACTCAGGGGCTACGAGCGCTATTTCTTCGATGCCGAACGCAAGGGCTACTCGGGGGTCGCCCTCTACACGCGACATCGCCCGCGGCGCGTGGTGCGGGGCTTTGGGGTGAGGGAATTCGACCGCGAGGGACGCTACCTCGAAGCGCAGCTCGGGGGGCTGTCGGTGGTCTCGCTCTATGTGCCGTCGGGCTCCTCCGGCCCCGAGCGGCAGGCCGCCAAGTTCCGCTTTCTTAAGGTGTTCCTGCCGCATCTCGCACGACTGCGCCGTCGCCGCCAGCCCTACATCCTAAGCGGCGACTGGAACATCGCTCACCGCGCCATCGACCTCAAGAACTGGCGCTCAAACCAGAAGAACTCGGGGTTCCTGCCCGAGGAGCGGGCCTGGATGGATGAGGTGTTCGGGCCCACAGGCTACGTGGACGCCTTCCGCGAGGTATGTCCCGAAGGCGGCCTCTACACCTGGTGGTCGAACCGCGGGCAGGCGCGCGCGAAGAACGTCGGCTGGCGCATCGACTACCAGGTGGTCAGCGACTCCCTCGCCGGCAAGGCGCGCGCGGCGACCATATACAAGGAGAAGCGCTTCTCGGATCACGCCCCGCTCGTAATGGACTACGATCTTTGAGCAGCGCCCCGCGCGCACGGCCGCCGCTCGGCGAGCTGCTCGCGAGCCCGAAGATGCTCGCGATTCTCGCGCTGGGCGCGGCCTCCGGATTCCCCAATCAGATCACCGAAAGCGCCCTCCAAGCCTGGCTCAAGGACGCGGGCGCGACCAACACGACGATCGGCCTCATGTCGTACGTCGCGCTCCCGTATCTGCTCAAGGTGCTGTGGGCCCCGCTCATCGACCGCTACCCGCTGCCTTTCCTCGGGCGGCGCCGCGGCTGGATGCTCGCGATGCAGCTCGCTCTCGGGGGCGCCATTGGCTTGCTCGCGCTTCAGGACCCGGCAATCTCATTGCGGGCGGTGGGCGTCTGCGCGGTCGCCATCACGTTTTTCTCCGCGACCCAGGACATCGCCTTCGATGCCTACCGCACGGACGTGTCGCTCCCGAGCGAGCGCGGACTCGCGGCGGCCGCCACCAATCTCGGGTATCGCACCGCTGCCTGGATCGCCTCCGCTTGCGCGCTCGTCGTCGCCGATCACTTCGGCTGGCGCGCGGCCTTCCTCGTGCTCGCGCTCGTCATGGTGAGCTTTTGCGCGGCCACGGTACGCGCGCCCGAGCCCGCCGCGGTCCATCACCCGCGCAGCCTCGCTGAATCGGTCATCGTGCCGCTCGAGGAGCTCCTCGGGACGCCGAGCGCGATGATGCTGATCGCGGTCGTGCTCCTCTTCAAACTCGGCGATGCCTTTGCCAACAAGCTCTTCACGCCCTTCATGATGGACGTCGGCTTCAGCAAGACCGAGATCGGCCTGATCGTGAAGGCGCTCTTCACGCTCAGCACGCTCGCAGGATCGATACTCGGCGGAGTGCTGATGGTGCGCCTTGGGCTGCTGCGCTCGATGCTCGCGTTCGGTGTGCTGCAGGCGGCGAGCAACCTGCTCTATTGCGTGCTCGCGCTCAGCGGCAAGAGCTACCCGGTCATGGCCGCGGCTGTCGTCATCGAGCACGTCGCCGGCGCCATGGGGGGCATCGCGCTCGTCGCGCTGATCATGGCGCTCTGCGATGTGCGCTACAGCGCTTTTCAGTACGCGCTGCTCTCAGCGCTCGCCCTGCTGCCGCGCTACAGTCTCGGTTACCCGGCCGGCTGGATCGCGGACCATGGCGGCTGGTACGCGTACTACGTGACGAGCTTCGTCATCGCACTTCCGGGGCTGGCGCTCGTGTGGCGGGCTCGCACGCGCATCGATGCGCTCGATGCGCAGCGGGCCGCAGCCCCGTGAGCACACCGACCGCAAAGGTGCACGGGGAGCTGCTTGATCTCGAGCGTGTGATCTGCCGCCTGACGGAGCTGACGCCCGAGCGTGCGCGCGCCTTCACGATCGGTGGCGGCGACTGGCCGCTGCGGGGCTTTGTGGTGCGCGTCGGGGCGCGGGTGCGCGGCTATATCAACCGCTGCCCGCACGCGGGCCACGCGCTCGATCTTTTGCACGGGAGGTTCCTGACGCCCGACGGCGCGCTCATTCTGTGCTCATCGCACGGCGCGCTCTTCGAGAAGGAGAGCGGCTACTGCGTGGCGGGACCGTGCGCCGGGCACTCGCTGACGGGCGTCGAGCTCGAAATCCGCGGCGGCTTCGTGCTCCTCGCTGAGAGCGTCGATTTGGAAGCACCCCCGGAGAGGGTGCTCTAGTCGCGGATTATTCGAAGAGATCGATAGCGTCGAGCCCGCTCGCGCGCACGTCACGATCTTCCGCGAGCGTGTCAGAGGTGCGGCCTTCATCGTCGTTGACCTCGACGTCCACCGAGCCGCTCCAGTCCTCGGGCGCCTCGGCAGCTTCGAGCGCACCCTCCTCCCATTGCATCTCCCAGTCTTCGATGTCCATCTCCTCAACCGTGCCGTCGAAATACTGAATTTCGACCGTGCCATCGTCATCATCACGCGCGACTACCTCGAACAGCGCGCCGCCGCTCTGTCGATACCAGTCGCCAATGTTCGGTTGCGGAGCCGCCATCGTCGCCTCCTCCCGCGAAGCTCGTCTCTGTGCTGCACCATCTCCCATCCGTCTACAATCGATGTTGCGCCTCGCATGTGGCGCTTTCAAGAACTTATTTCGCGACGCGCGGCGCTTTTGGATGAACGCAACGCTTTATGGCGCATAGCATCAATGCGTGCGCGGGACATCATGCTCGGGCAATGGCTTAAATTTCTGGTGGTCTTCTTCGTTGTCGTAGAACCGGTCTCGCTGGTCCCGCTCTTCAGCGGACTCACCGTCGGCGCGACGCGACAATACCGGCGACGCATGGCGTTCAAGGCAGTCGCGGTCTCGGCGCTGATCCTTTTACTCTTCGCACTCGGGGGCGCGGCGTTTCTCGGACTGATGGGAATCAGTCTCGAGGCGTTTCGGATTTTCGGCGGAGCGCTGCTCTTTCTCCTCGCCCTCGATATGGTCTTCGCGCGCGAGTCGGGCACCCGCACCTCGAGCGATGAGGCCGCCGAGACGCGCCGACGGGCGGATATCTCGGTTTTTCCGCTTGCATTTCCCTTCATCGCGGGACCCGGTGCGCTCGCAACACTGCTCCTTTGGTTTGGTCCGCTGCACCTTGGCACCCAGTCGGCACTCTTCGCCGCGCTCTTCGGGGCGGTGTTGCTTGTGCTCGCCACTGCCCTCGTGCTCATGCTGCTAGCGGATCCCCTGATGCGCGTCATCGGCGTGACCGGGGCCAACGTCGCGAGCCGCCTGCTTGGGGTGATCCTCGGGGCACTCGCCGTGCAGTTCGTGCTCGATGGTCTGCGGCAGGCGCTCGGCGCGCCGGGTTGAGGCCGCGCGCAACTTAGCTGCGGCGGAATGCCAGATCGAAGACCTCGTGTCCGAGGCGCTCGCCGCGGCGCTCAAAGCGTGTCGGCGCGCGCTCGGCTGGGCGCGCCGCAAAACCTCGGTCCGCGGCGAGATTCTCAAGCCCCTCGGTCGAGGTGAGCGTCGCGAGCATCTCGAGCGCATAGGGACGCCAGTCAGTGGCGAGACGCAGGCGGCCTCCCTTGCGCAGCGCCCGCGCCGCAAGCTCGGCGAAGGGACGCTGCACCAGCCGGCGCTTGTGGTGGCGTTTCTTTGGCCAGGGATCGGGAAAGAAAATCAGGATCTCATCGAGGGTGCCCGGGGCGATCTGTTGCTCGAGGACCTCGACGGCGTCGTGGCAGATGATGCGCACGTTGCCGAGCGCCTTTGCCTCGATCGCAAGCAGCAGGCGGCCGACGCCCGGACGGTGCACTTCGACCCCGAGGAAGTCGTGCTCGGGATGGGCGCCTGCGAGCTCGAGCAGGTTCTCGCCGTTGCCGAAGCCGATCTCGAGCGTGCGCGGCGCGACGCGGCCGAAGAGCGCGTGCAGATCGAGCGGCGCGGGTGCAAAGCTCACTCCATACTTCGGCAGCAGCTGTGCGAGCGCCCGTTCCTGGGCAGGGGTGATGCGCCCGGCGCGGGTTACGAACGAGCGGATCGAACGCCGATGTTCGCTCTCTGCCATTGAGTTTCGATGCGCCGCAGCTCGTGCGTGAAGCGCGACATCTTACCGCGCGCCGTCGCTGCGGCTGCGATCGTGGTATAAGGCGCGCGCTGCACTCCAAGCACAATACGATACGAACGGAGGAATCCATGTCGAAGTGGCGATCGGCGGGCATCTGCGCGCTCGCGGCCTCGAGTGTCCTCGCCCGTGCGCAGGAGCCGGCTCATGCGGACGAGCAGGCACCGTCCGCCTCGCAGCTCTGCCGGATCGATGTGAAGGGAGACAAGAAGGACGAGTGGATGGCGCTGCCGAAGGCCGAGAGCTCGATCACGCAGCATCGCGTGACGATGGGCGGCAAGTCGATCGACTACGCCGCGACCGCCGGCACCCTGATCATCCGCAGCGACGACGACAAGCCGATCGCCAGCATCGGCTACATCGCCTACACCCGCAACGGCGTGAAGGCAGGCGAGAGCCGTCCGATCATGTTCGCATTCAATGGCGGACCTGGCTCCTCATCGGTCTGGCTCCACATGGGGGTACTCGGTCCGCGGCGCGTGGTCGTCGCCGATCCCGCGCCGACGCCGCCAGCACCGTATCGGAGCGTCGACAATGAGTACGGGGTGCTCGATAAGAGCGATCTCGTGATGATCGACCCGGTCGGAACCGGGTTGAGTCACGCAGTGTGCGAGCACAAGGACGCCGAATTCTGGGGAGTCGATCCCGACATCGATTCCGTCAGCCGTTTCATCGCCCAGTACGTAAGCGATAACAATCGCTGGACCTCACCGAAGTACCTTCTCGGGGAGAGCTATGGCACGACGCGCGCTGGCCATCGTGAATTATCTGC
>DASPTE010000061.1:0-11974 GCA_035623585.1 Steroidobacteraceae bacterium
TTCAACGAGGCGCTGGTGCACCAGGTGCTCACCGCCTACCGCAACGCCTCCCGCGCCGGCACCAAGGCGCAGAAGTCGCGCGCCGAAGTGCGCGGCGGCGGCCGCAAGCCCTACGCCCAGAAGGGCACGGGCCAGGCGCGCGCGGGTTCGAACCGCTCGCCCATCTGGGTCGGCGGCGGCAAGACCTTCGCCGCGAAGCCCCGGGATTTCGAGCAGAAGGTGAACCGCAAGATGTACCGCGGCGCGCTGCGCTCGATGCTCTCGGAGCTCGCGCGTACCGAACGCCTGCTGGTGACCGACGGCATCCAGCTCTCCGAGCCGAAGACGAAGCTCCTCGCCACTCAACTCAAGGAGTGGTCGCTCCCCTCGGTGCTGATTGTGGTCGAGGCGCAGGATCAGAAGCTCGCGCTCGCCGCGCGGAATCTCCCGCACGTCGAGGTGCTCGAAGTGACCGCGCTCAATCCCGTCTCGCTCGCCGCCTACGACAAGGTGCTGATGACGGTCGGCGCCGTGAAGCTGATCGAGGAGCGCCTGCAGTGAACCGTGAGCAGCTGATGAGCGTACTGATCGCTCCGCACGTGACCGAGAAGACCTCGCTCGCAATGCAGAACCACAACCAGTACACGTTCCGTGTGCGCCGCGACGCGACCAAGACCGACATCAGGAAGGCCGTCGAGCTCATGTTCGACGTCAAGGTCGCGGGCGTACAGGTGGTCAACGAGCCGGGCAAGCAGCGCCGCTTCGGCCGCATCGCCGGGCGCACGCAGGACTGGAAGAAGGCCTACGTGAGCCTCACGCCGGGCCAGACCATCGACTACGAAGCCCGCGCCAAGGCCTGACAGGACTGACTGCAATGGCTCTCATCAAATACAAGCCCCGCACTCCCGGCACGCGCGCGGTCGTCAAGGTTGACCGCTCGCACCTCTACAAGGGCGGGCCGCGCATGGAGCTCACCGCCCACCAGTACAAGACCGGCGGGCGCAACCACTTCGGCCGCATCACCACGCGCCACAAGGGCGGCGGCTCCGGCCAGAAGTACCGCCTCATCGACTTCAAGCGCGACAAGGACGGCATCACCGGCGTCGTCGAGCGCCTGGAATACGACCCGAACCGCACGGGCCACATCGCCCTCATCAAGTATCCCGACGGCGAGTGGCGCTACATCCTCGCCGCCAAGGGCATGAAGGCGGGCGATGAGGTGCGCTCGGGGGCGGATGCGCCGATCAAGTCCGGCAACGCCATGTCGCTGCGCCACGTCCCGGTGGGCTCGCTCATCCACAACGTGGAGATGAAGCCCGGCCGTGGCGGACAGCTGGCACGCAGCGCCGGCTCCTCGGTGTCCTTCACCGCGCGCGAGGGCATCTACGCGTATCTGCGCCTGAAGTCGGGAGAGACCCGCAAGGTGCACATCGACTGCCGCGCCACCATCGGCGAGGTGGGGAACGATGAGCACAACCTGCGCAGCTATGGCAAGGCGGGTGCCAAGCGCTGGAAGGGCGTGCGCCCGACGGTGCGCGGGCTCGCCATGAATCCCGTCGATCACCCGCACGGGGGCGGGGAGGGCAAGTCCGGGCAGGGCAACCCACACCCGGTGTCGCCCTGGGGCTGGAACACCAAGGGGCTCAAGACCCGCCACAACAAGCGCACCGACAACATGATCGTCCAGCGCCGCAAGAACCGGATCCGCTGAGCACGGGAGCGAAAGACACACCTATGCCACGATCACTGAAGAAAGGCCCGTTCGTCGATCTGCATCTTGCGAAGAAGGTGCAGACGGCGGCCGCGAAGAACGACCGCAAGCCGATCAAGACCTGGTCGCGCCGCTCGATGATCGTGCCCGAGATGGTGGGACTCACCCTCGCCATTCATAACGGCCGCCAGCACGTGCCGGTGCTCGTCACCGAGAACATGGTCGGCCACAAGCTCGGCGAGTTCGCCCCGACGCGCACCTTCAAGGCGCACTCGGGCGATCGCAAGGTCGAGGCGGCGACGCCCGCGGCACCGACGAGCTGAGGCGCCCCTTATGCAGATCACCTCCAAACTCCGCTACGCGCGCATCTCGCCGCAGAAATGCCGGCTGGTGGCGGACGTGGTGCGCGGCAAGAGCGTCGGCTCGGCCATCTCGACGCTGCGCTACATGCCGAAGAAGGGCGCGAAGCTCGTGCGCAAGGTGCTCGAGTCCGCCGTCGCCAACGCCGAGCATAACCACGGCGCCGACATCGACGATTTGAAAGTGTCGCTCATCCACGTGGATGCGGCGCCGCAGTTCAAGCGCTTCGCCGCGCGCGCCAAGGGCCGCGGCACGCGCATCATCAAACGCAACAGTCACATCACCGTCGGCGTGAGCGACGGCAAGAAGGATTGAGGAATGGGCCAGAAGGTCAATCCGCTCGGCATGCGGCTCGGAATCGTCCGCGACTGGACCTCGCGCTGGTACGCGGTGAAGAAGCAGTTCCCGGAGCACGTGCACACCGATTTCCGGGTGCGCGATTTCCTGCGCAAGAAGCTCGGCGATGCCTCCGTGAGCCGCATCCAGATCGAGCGCGCCGCGAAGAAGGTCAACATCACGATCCAGACCGCCCGCCCCGGCATCGTGATCGGCAAGAAGGGCGAGGACATCGAAAAGCTGCGTCAGGAGACCGCCCAGCTCCTTGGCATGAACATCATCGACGTGCGGCTCAACATCGCCGAGATCCGCAAGCCCGAGCTCGACGCGCAGCTCGTCGCCGACAGCATCGCGCAGCAGATCGAAAAGCGCGTCATGTTCCGCCGCGCCATGAAGCGCGCCGTGATGAGCACGATGCGAAGCGGTGCGCTCGGGGTGAAGGTGCGCGTCTCAGGACGCCTCAATGGCTCCGAGATCGCGCGTACCGAGTGGTATCGCGAAGGCAGGATCCCGCTTCACACCTTCCGCGCCGACATCGACTACGGCCTCTCCGAGGCGCGCACCACTTACGGGGTGATCGGCGTCAAGGTCTGGATCTTCAAGGGCGAGGTGTTCGACAAGAGCGACCTCGAGCAGGCGGCCGAGGCCGAAGCGGGTGCGACACCCGCCGCCCCGGCGCCGCAGGCGCCCGCGGCTCCCGCATCCGCGGCTCCTGCGCCCGCAGCACCCGCGGCCCCCGAAGCTGCACCGCAGGCGTAAGGCGGCCAATCGATGCTTCAGCCCAAACGCAGCAAGTTCCGTAAGCAGTTCAAAGGCCGCAATCCGGGCTTTGCGCAGCGCGGCGCGACCGTGTCCTTCGGGGAATTTGGCCTCAAGGCGACCTCGCGGGCGCGCATGACGGCGCGCGAGATCGAGGCGGCGCGGCGTGCGATGGCGCGCTATGTGAAGCGTGGCGGGCAGATCTGGATCCGGGTGTTTCCCGACATCCCGATCAGCAAGAAGCCGCTCGAGGTGCGCATGGGGAGCGGCAAGGGCAACGTCGAGTACTACGTGGCGCGTGTGCAGCCCGGGAAAGTCCTGTTCGAGATGGAGGGCGTGGACGAGCCGACCGCGCGCGAGGCGTTTCGCCTCGCGGGTTCGAAGCTCTCGGTGTCCACCTCGTTCGTGAAACGGCAGGTGCGCTGATATGAAAGCCGAAGAGCTGCGCAGTCGCACGCCCGAGCAGCTCGCGGACGAGCTCTTGAAGCTCCGCAAGGAGCAGTTCGCGCTGCGCATGCAGCGCGCCACCGGCCAGACGCCCAAGCCCGATCAGTTCGGCAAGGTGCGCCGTAACATCGCGCGGCTCAAGACCGTGCTGCGAGACAAGGAGCGCGCCGCGCGCGCGGGGAGCACGAAGTGAGCGCATCGAAGACGAAGAAGCCGGCGGCGAAGACCACGCGCGCGCGCAAGAAAGCCGCCCCCGCGGCCGCGAAGCGCAAGGTTCAGGAGCCGGTAGCCGAGGTCGCCGCCGCCAAGCCCGAGGAAGCGAAGGCAACTCTCGCCCCGGGCACGCGCACGCTCACCGGGCGAGTGGTCTCGAGCAAGATGCAGAAGACGATCGCGGTCGAGATCGAGCGGCTCATCAAGCACCCCGAGTACGGCAAGTTCATCCGCCGCACGACCAAGCTCCTTGCGCACGATGAGCAGGGCGCCTCGCGCGAGGGCGATCTCGTGATCATCACCCCGTGCCGCCCGCTCTCGCGCCACAAGTCCTGGCGGCTCGTGGAAGTCATCGAGAGGGCCAAGGCCGAGGTGCGCTGAGAGAGCGCGCGGAAGGCAGGTTTGCATCATGATCCAGTTGCGCACAATGCTGAATGCCGCCGACAACAGCGGCGCGCGCACGCTTATGTGCATCAAGGTGCTCGGGGGCACGCGCCGCCGCTACGCCACCGTGGGCGATGTCATCAAGGTGAGCGTCAAGGACGCGATCCCGCGCGGCAAGGTGAAGAAGGGCGAGGTCTACGATGCGGTCGTGGTGCGCACGACGCGCGGGGTGCGCCGTCCCGATGGCTCGCTCATCCGCTTCGACGGCAACGCGGCGGTGCTGCTCACCAACAAGCTCGAGCCGATCGGCACGCGCATCTTTGGCCCCGTGACGCGCGAGCTGCGCAACCAGCAGTTCATGAAGATCATCTCGCTCGCGCCCGAGGTTCTCTGAGATGAAAAAGATTCGTAAGGGCGATCAGGTGATCGTGATCTCGGGGCGCGACAAGGGCCGCAAGGGCGCGGTGCTGCAGGTGCTCGCGGATGGGCGGCTGCTCGTCGAGCGCGTCAATCTCGTGAAGAAGCACCAAAAGCCCAACCCGCAGGTGAACCGCCAGGGCGGCATCGTCGAGAAAGAGATGCCGCTCGCCTCCTCCAAGGTCGCGATCTTCAACGCGGCCACGAAGAAGGCCGATCGCATCGGCATCAAGACGCTCACCGACGGCAAGCGCGTGCGCTTCTTCAAATCCAACGGGGAGATGCTCGATGTCTGAGGCACCGCAGAGCGCTCCCAAGGGCAAGGCGGCGCCGGACTCTCAGGCTCCGCGCGGCGCTCCCAAAGGCAAGGCGCCCAAGGAGTCCGAAGCTCCCGGCAAGGCAGCCAAGGTGAAATCCCCGCCGCTCCCGCCGGGGCGGGCGCGGCTGCACGATTTCTACCGCGAGGCGGTCATCCCGCGCCTCAAGGGCGAGCTCAAGATCGAGAACGTGATGCAGGTTCCGCGCATCGCGAAGATCACCGTCAACATGGGTGTCGGGGAAGCGGTCGCCGACAAGAAAGTGATGGACGCGGCGGTTGCGGATCTTGCGAAGATCACGGGGCAGAAGCCGCTCGTCACCAAGTCGCGCAAGGCGATCGCCGCTTTCAAGATCCGCGCGGGGCTCCCGATCGGGGCCAAGGTGACGCTCCGCGGCCGCCGTATGTACGAGTTTCTCGATCGGCTCATCAACATCGCGATTCCGCGTATTCGCGATTTCCGCGGGCTCTCCCCGCGCGCCTTCGACGGCCAGGGCAACTACAGCCTCGGCGTCAAGGAGCAGATCATTTTCCCCGAGATCCAGTACGACCAGATCGATCAGGTGCGTGGCATGGACATCACGATCACCACGACGGCCAAGGATGACCGTCACGGCCGAGCATTGCTCGAGGCATTCAACTTCCCGTTCCGTAAGTAATCAGGAACCCTATGGCGAAGACCAGCATGGTCGAGCGCGAGAAGCGTCGCGCGAAAATTGTGAAAAAGTACGCAGCGAAGCGCGCGAAGCTCAAGGAGCTGATCAGAAGCCCGCGCAGCTCGCCCGAGGAGCGTGCGGCTGCGCAGGCGCAGCTGCAGGCGATGCCGCGCGATGCCAGCGCGAGCCGCCAGCGCAACCGCTGCGCGATCACCGGCCGCTCGCGCGGGGTGTACCGCAAGTTCGGGCTCGCGCGCGTGAAGATCCGCGAAGTCGCAAATCGCGGCGAGATCCCCGGTCTCGCCAAGGCGAGCTGGTGAGGGGCCGCGCATGAGCATGACCGATCCGATTGCCGATCTCCTCACTCGCATCCGTAACGGCCAGAGCGCGGGCAAGAGCGAAGTACACCTCGCCTCCTCGCGGCTGAAGACCGCGATCGTCAAGGTGCTGAAGGACGAGGGCTACATCTCCGACTTCCGCCTCGATGCCGATGGCGGCAAACCGCGCCTCACGATCGGGCTCAAGTACTTCGAGGGGCGTCCCGTGATCGACCGCCTCGAGCGCGTGAGCCGCCCGGGACTGCGCATTTACCGCCGAAAAGACGACCTGCCGAAGGTGCTCGGCGGCATGGGCACGGTGATCGTGTCGACGCCTAAGGGCGTCATGACGGATAAGCAGGCGCGCTCGATCGGCCAGGGCGGAGAGGTCCTGTGCATCGTCGCCTGAGGAACGCATAGAGAAGAGACGCGCATGTCGAGAATTGCCAATGCACCGGTGGAGCTGCCCCAGGGCGTGACGGCGACCATCGCCCCATCGGAAGTCACCATCAAGGGCGCCAAGGGCTCGCTCAGCCTGCCCCTCACGGGCGGCGTCTCGGTCGTGCAGACCGAGAAGAAGCTGCAGATCAAGTTCACCGACCCCGACCTCTCGCGCATGAAGGCGGGCGCCACCCGCGCGCATCTTGCCAACATGGTGCGCGGGGTCACCAAGGGCTACGACAAGAAACTCGAGCTCGTGGGGGTGGGCTTCCGCGCGCAGGTGCAGGGGAAGACGCTCACTCTGACGCTTGGCTTCTCGCACCCCGTGAACGTGCCGATTCCCGATGGCATCAGCATCGAGACCCCGAGCCAGACCGAGATCATCATCAAGGGGATCGATCGGCAGAAAGTCGGTCAGGTGGCCGCCGAGATCCGCGGCATCCGCCCCCCCGAACCCTACAAGGGCAAGGGCGTGAGGTACGCGGGTGAGCAGATCACGCTGAAAGAGGGGAAGAAGAAGTGATTGTCACCAAGAAGGAGCGACGCCTGCGGCGCGCCGTCAAGAGCCGCGCCCATATCCGCGACCTCGCGGTGGCGCGCCTCACCGTGCATCGCACCCCGCAGCATATTTATGCGCAGGTGACCGACAGCGAGGGCGCGCGCGTCATCGCCGCCGCCTCCACCGTGCAGAAGGCGCTGCGCGAGGGGCTCAAGGCCACTGGCAACGTAGAGGCGGCGAAGGCGGTCGGCAAGGCGATCGCCGAGCGCAGCAAGGCGGCGGGGGTGAACAAGGTTGCCTTCGACCGCTCCGGGTTCAAGTTCCACGGGCGCGTGAAGGCGCTCGCCGATGCGGCCCGCGAAGCGGGCCTTGAGTTCTAGCAGGCAGCACACATATGGCAAGAGCAGAGAAGGGCCAACCCGCGGACGAGTTCATCGAGAAGCTCGTCGCCGTCAACCGTACCGCGAAGGTCGTCAAGGGCGGCCGGCAGTTCGGCTTTACCGCGCTCACCGTGGTCGGTGATACCGCGGGTCGCGTCGGCTACGGCTTCGGCAAGGCGCGCGAAGTCCCGGTGGCGATCTCGAAGGCCATGACGCAGGCGCGCAAGAACCTGATCAACGTGGCGCTGCGCAATGACTCGCTTTACTACGCGGTCACGGGCAGCCACGGCGCGACGCGTGTCTACATGCAGCCCGCCTCCGACGGCACGGGCGTGATCGCGGGCGGGGGCATGCGCGCGGTGCTCGAGTGCGCGGGGGTACGGAATGTGCTTGCGAAGAGCTACGGCTCGCGCAACCCGATCAACGTCGTGCGCGCGACCATGAACGCGCTCGCGAAAATCCGCTCGCCCGAGGAGCTCGCGGCGAAGCGCGGCAAGAGCGTCGAAGAGATCACGGGCTGAAGATGATGGCCGACGAGAAAGCACTGAAGGTGACGCTGGTGAAGAGCCTCAATGGACAGCTCAAGCACATCGCCGCGTCCGCGCGCGGGCTCGGGCTCAGGCGGTTGCACCAGAGCGTGGAAGTGGCCGACACGCGCGAGAACCGCGGGATGATCAAGACCGCGGAGCACCTGCTGCGCATCGAGCGCGGAGGGAAGGGGGCGTGATGCGACTGAACACACTGCAACCCGCGCCCGGCGCGCGCCGGGTCCGAAAGCGCGTCGGCCGCGGGGCTTCGGCCGGGCAGGGCAAGACCTGCGGCAGGGGCGTCAAGGGTCAGCGCGCGCGCAAGGGCGGCTACCACAAAGTCGGCTTCGAAGGCGGGCAGATGCCCATTCAGCGCCGCATGCCGAAGGTCGGCTTCCGCTCCGCGATCAAGCGCACCCGCGCCGAAGTGCGGCTCGGGGAGCTCGCGAAGCTCGAGGCGGCGGTGGTCGATCTCGCCGCACTCACCGCGGCCGGGATCGTGCCCGCGGGGACTGAGCGCGCCAAGGTGGTGCTCTCGGGGGAACTTAAGAAGGCGGTCACGCTCAAGGGGGTAGCGGTGACCAAAGGAGCGCGCGCGGCGATCGAGGCCGCGGGCGGTAAGGTCGAGGCCTGAGAGCTCAAGTCATGGCAGACACAGTTTTCAGTAATCCCGCGACGACGTTTTCGGAGGCGGCCCGGCTTGGGGATATCCGCAGCCGGCTCCTCTTCCTCCTCGGGGCGCTCGTCGTCTACCGCATCGGCACCTTCATCCCGGTGCCGGGCATCAACATGGCGGAAGTCGCGCGCTTCTTCAGCGACAAATCCAACACCATACTCGGCATCGTCAACATGTTCTCGGGTGGGGCGCTCTCGCGTTTCTCGATCTTCGCGATGGGAGTCATGCCTTATATCTCGGCCTCCATCATCGTGCAGATGATGTCGATGGTCGTGCCCTCGCTCATCGAGCTGCGCAAGGAAGGCGAGTCCGGGCGGCGCAAGATCACGCAGTACACCCGCTACGGCACGGTCGCGCTCGCCCTGGTGCAATCCTTCGCGGCCGCGGGCGCCCTCGCCAAGGGCGGCATGACGACGGTGAGTGGCTGGCAGTTCCTTTTCATCGCCAGCGTCACGATGACCACGGGCACGGTCTTCCTCATGTGGCTCGGCGAGCAGATTACCGAGCGCGGCGTGGGCAACGGCATCTCGATGCTGATCGTCGCCGGCATCGTGGCCGGCTTCCCCGGAGCCGTGAGCAACATGATGGAGTCGGTGAGCAACGGGGAGATGACGGGCCCGTTCGCGTTGCTGCTGATGGCACTCGTGATCCTGACGACCGGCTTCGTCGTCTTCGTCGAGCGCGCGCAGCGGCGCATTCCGGTCGATTACGCGAAACGCCAGGTGGGGCGGCGCCTGTACGCGGGCCAGAGCACGCATCTGCCCTTCAAGCTCAACATGTCGGGAGTGATCCCGCCGATCTTCGCATCGAGCCTGCTCGCCTTCCCGGTGACGATCGTGAGCTTCCTCGGCACGAGCACGGAGGGGTGGTTCTCGAACGCCGCGCAGAGCGTGGCGGCGGCGCTTGGCTATGGGCAGCCGCTGCACCTCTTGTTGTATGCGCTCCTCATCATCTTCTTCTGTTTCTTCTACACGGCGCTCGTTTTCAACGCGCGCGACACCGCCGACAACCTGAAGAAATCCGGCGCCTTCGTGCGCGGCATCCGCCCGGGACAGCAGACCGCGGAGTACATCGATCAGGTGCTGACGCGGCTCACTCTTTGGGGCGCGCTCTATGTGACCGCGGTCTGCGTGCTGCCCGAGATGCTCATTTCACAGGGGGGCGTGCCGTTTCGCTTCGGCGGGACCTCGCTCCTCATCGTCGTCGTCGTGGTGATGGATTTCATGGCGCAGCTGCACGCGCACATGATGTCGCATCAGTACGGCGGACTTCTCAAGAAGGCGAACCTGCTCGGCTATGGCCGCACGGGTTCAGGTGGCTGATCCATGAAAGTACGTCCATCGGTCAAGAAGATCTGCAAGAACTGCAAGATCGTGCGCCGCCGCCGCGTGGTCTACGTCATCTGCTCGGACCCGCGGCACAAGCAGCGCCAGGGTTGAGGTAAGTTCATATGGCACGCATCGCCGGCATCAACATCCCGATGAACAAGCACATCGTCATCGGGCTCACGCATATCTATGGCGTGGGCAAATCGAGGGCCCGCACCGCGCTCGCCGCGGCGGGCGTGAATCCCGCCACCAAGGTGAAGGACCTCACCGAAGCCGAGGTGAACGCGATCCGCACGCAGATCGCCAAGTTCGCGGTCGAGGGCGACTTGCGCCGCGAAGTCTCGATGAACATCAAGCGGCTGATGGACCTCGGCTCACACCGCGGCATCCGTCACCGCCGCGGACTCCCGGTGCGCGGCCAGCGCACGCGCACCAACGCGCGCACCCGCAAGGGCCCACGCAAGCAGGCGGTGAAGCTGAACGCACCGGCCGGAAAGGTATAACGCATGGCTGAAGAGAAACCCCAGGAACGCGCTCCCGCCCCTGCCGCCCCGGCACCCGCCGCGGCACCGGCAGGAGGAGCGGCGGCAGCGGCCCCCGCCGCAGCGCCCAAGAAGCCGAAGAAGGCGCGCAAGAACGTGCTCGATGCGATCGCGCACGTTCATGCCTCATTCAACAACACGATCATCACGATCACCGATCGGCAGGGAAACACGCTCTCCTGGGCTACCGCGGGCGGCTGCGGGTTCCGCGGCTCGCGCAAGAGCACGCCCTTCGCCGCGCAGGTCGCGGCCGAGAAGGCCGGCACGGCCGCCCAGGAGCACGGCGTGAAGAACGTCGAGGTGCGCGTCGGGGGCCCGGGCCCGGGACGCGAGTCCGCGGTGCGCGCGCTCAACAACTGCGGACTCAAGATCACGAGCATCGCGGACGTGACACCCATTCCACACAACGGCTGCCGCCCGCCGAAGAAGCGCAGGGTTTAAGAGGGGACGAAACGACACTATGGCGCGTTACACCGGACCAAAGTGCAAGCTCGCGCGTCGCGAGGGCACCGATCTTTTCCTCAAGAGCGGCGTCAAGCCGCTCGAGAGCAAGTGCAAGTTCAGCGTGCCCCCGGGCGGCATCAAGGGCGAGCGGCGCACGCGGCTCTCGGACTATGGGCTGCAGCTGCGTGAGAAGCAGAAGCTGCGGCGCATGTACGGGGTGCTGGAGAGGCAATTCGGCAACTATTACGAGGAGGCGGCGCGCAAAAGCGGCGCGACGGGCGAGAATTTGCTGCGGCTCCTCGAGTGCCGGCTCGATAATGTCGTCTACCGCATGGGCTTCGCATCGACGCGCGCCGAGGCGCGCCAGCTCGTCTCCCACAAGGCGATCACCGTGAACGAGAAGCCCGTGACCATCCCCTCCTACCAGGTGAAGGCCGGGGACATCGTCCAGGTGCGCGAGAAGTCGAGGAAGCAGCTGCGCATCGCGAGCGCGCTGAATGTGGCGCAGCAGGTCGGGCTCCCCGAGTGGGTCGAGGTGAACGACAAGGAGTTCCGCGGCGTCTTCAAGTCCGCCCCCGGGCGGGACGATGTCCTACCGGACATCAACGAGAACCTCGTAGTGGAGCTTTATTCGAAGTAAGGGTTTCCAAGCGCTTGCAATGGGGACAATCGACCCCAAGTAGGCGGTTTTGCGAGGGTTTTTTCCTTCTGTCGCCGGCCTGAGTCTGCCGGCAAGGTGAGAGTGCAATGCAGGGTTCTGTAAGCGAGTTCCTGAGACCCCGCGTGGTGAAGGTGCAGCCGATCGCCCCCCGCCAGGCGCGCGTGGTCATCGAGCCGTTCGAGCGCGGCTTTGGCCATACGCTCGGCAACGCGCTGCGGCGCGTACTGCTCTCCTCCATGCCGGGGGCCGCGATCACGGAGGTCGAGATCGACGGCGTACTGCACGAGTACACGAGCATCGAGGGCGTGCAGGAGGACGTAGTCGACATTCTCCTCAATCTCAAGTCCGTGGCGCTGCGGATGCATGCGCGCGAGGGCGCTGAGTTGCGCCTCCACAAGAAGGGCCCGGGACCGGTCACCGCGGGCGATATCCAGACCGATCACGACATCGAGGTCGTGAACCCCGAGCTCGTGATCGCAAATCTCACCAAGGCGGGCGAGCTTTCCATGACGCTGCGCGTCGAGCGCGGCCGCGGCTATCGTCCGGCGGCCTCGCGCCTGGCCTTCGAGGAGCAGACCCGC
>DASPTE010000068.1:0-8700 GCA_035623585.1 Steroidobacteraceae bacterium
GGTTTCGACATCGAGACGCCCTGGACCGAACTCCCCGAGGACGTGCGGCGTGTGCTGCTCTACGGGAGCGGCACGGAAGCGATCGATTTCAGCTACCGCGAGGCGTCCGGCCGCCGCGCGCGCCGCCGGCATACATTCGAAGGAATCCTGCCGAACCTCACGAGGCGCTACCGGGAGACCGAGTCCGCGATGGTGCGCGAGGAGCTCGCGCGCTATCTCGGCGTGCGTCCCTGCGCCGAGTGCCAGGGCACGCGTCTCACGCGCGCGGCGCGCAGCGTGTTTGTGGCCGGCAAGAGTCTCCCGGAGCTGACACGGCTCACCGTCGGCCGTGCGCTCGAGTTCCTCAGCGCTCTCAACCTGAGCGGCTGGCGTGGGGAGGTCGCGACCCGCATCGCACGCGGGGTCGTCGAGCGGCTGCGGTTCCTCAGTGACGTCGGGCTCGATTATCTCACCCTCGATCGCAGCGCCGAGACGCTCTCGGGCGGGGAATCGCAGCGCATACGGCTCGCGAGCCAGGTCGGCTCGGGGCTCACCGGCGTCATGTACATCCTCGATGAGCCCTCGATCGGGCTACACCAGCGCGACAACCGCCGCCTGCTCGCGGTGCTCAAGCATCTGCGCGATCTCGGCAACACGGTGATCGTGGTCGAGCACGACGAGGAAGCGATCCGCGAGGCCGATCACGTCGTCGATCTCGGCCCGGGCGCGGGCGCGCACGGCGGAGAGCTCGTCGCGCAGGGCACCCCGCGCGAGATCGCGGCGAACCCCGCCTCGATCACCGGGCAGTACCTTTCGGGGCGGCGGCGCATCGCGGTGCCCTCCTTGCGCATGCGCCCGGATCCCAAGCGTCAGATTCGCATCCAAGGCGCGCGCGGCAACAATCTGCGCAACGTCACCGTCGAAATCCCCGTCGGGCTCCTCACCTGCGTGACCGGGGTGTCGGGATCGGGCAAATCGACGCTCATCATCGACACGCTCTTTGCGCACACCACGAAGCGTCTGAACGACACCCGCATCGACGCGGCGCCCTGTGATGGGATCGAGGGGCTCGAGCAGATCGATCGCGTCATCGATATCGACCAAAGTCCCATCGGGCGCACGCCGCGCTCGAATCCGGCCACTTACACCGGGCTTTTCGCGCCGCTGCGGGAGCTGTTCGCGGCCGTGCCCGAGGCGCGCGCCCGCGGCTATGACGCCGGGCGTTTCAGTTTCAACGTGAAGGGCGGGCGCTGCGAGGCCTGCCAGGGGGATGGCGTCATCCGCGTCGAGATGCACTTCCTTCCGGATGTGTACGTGCCTTGCGATGTATGCCAGGGGCGCCGCTACAACCGCGAGACGCTCGAGATCCTCTACCGCGGCAAGAACATCCACGAGGTGCTCGAGATGACCGTGGAAGAGGCCGCACGCTTCTTCCAGAACGTGCCCGCGGTCGCAGGGAAACTGCAGACCCTCACCGACGTCGGCCTCGCCTACATGCGGCTCGGGCAGAGCGCGACCACCCTCTCTGGGGGCGAGGCGCAGCGGGTCAAGCTCTCGCGCGAGCTCGCCAAGCGCGCCACCGGGAAGACGCTGTACATCCTCGATGAGCCGACCACCGGACTTCATTTCCACGACGTCGAACAGCTCCTCGCCGTGCTGCATCGGCTTCGCGATGAAGGCAATACGATCGTGGTCATCGAGCACAACCTCGAGGTCATCAAGACCTCAGACTGGGTGATTGACCTTGGCCCCGAGGGGGGCGAGGGGGGCGGGCAAGTGATCGCGACCGGCACGCCCGAAGACATCGCGGCAGCCCCGGGCTCCTATACGGGTAAATACCTCATGCTGCTTCTTGCGGATGCCGTGGGGCATCCCGCTCAAGCAGCCCTAAGCGCTTGATTGTTAACAGATTGCCTAGCCGGCTGATGGTGCCTGACTATTTCGGCTAGTCCGTATTAATGCGATTGCAAATACGAACCGTTCTCATCCATACTGCCCCGCATGGACGCTGCCGCTGCCCCTGAAGGCCTTCGGATCGAACCGGGCTTCGTGAGCCTTTCCGCGCTCTCCCCGGGCACGAGCGCGCGCGTCGTGGGGGTCGGCCGGCACACGGTCGCGCTCTCGGCGATTGAGCGGCGTCTGCTCGAATTCGGCTTCGTGAGCGGCGAGGAAGTCGAAGTTCTCGCCGAGGCCCGCCCCGGTCGTGATCCCTTCGTCGTGCGCGTCGGGCACACGACGCTCGCGCTGCGGCGACGCGAGGCTGAAAACGTCTGGGTGGAGATCGCGCGGAGCGGATCGGGGCCATGAACGCGCCCGCGGCTGCGGCGCTCGCCGCACCGCAGCTCTCGCTCTCGCTCGTCGGCGTCCCTAACTGCGGCAAGACCGCACTCTTCAACCGCCTCACCGGCAGCCGCCAGAAGGTTGCCAACTATCCCGGCGTCACCGTCGAGCGCAAGGAAGGACGGCTCGTGGGTCCACGGAGCGGCCGCACATTCCGTGTCGTCGACCTTCCGGGCGCCTACAGCCTCGAGCCCGCGAGCCTCGATGAGGCGATCGCCCGTGACGTAGTGCTCGGCCGGCATGCAACCGAACCCCCACCCGATCTCCTCGTCTGCGTCGTCGATGCGACCAACCTGCGCCTGAACCTGCGGCTCGTGCTCGAGTTGAAGCGCCTCGGCCGTCCGATGATCGTCGCGCTCAATATGAGCGATCTTGCGGCCGAGCGCGGCTACTACCTTGATCGCGGAGCGCTTGAGCGCGCACTCGGGGTGAGCGTGGTGCCGACCGTCGCCGTGCGTGCGGGCGGGGAGCGCGAGCTCGTCGACGCCATCGACAGCTACGGTTTCGCCCCGGAGTCGCTGACGCGCAAGCGCGCGCGGCTCGAGGCACCACCCGCACCGACGGCTGCGGACATCGAGGCACTGCAGCGCGAAGTGCGCCGCATCCTCACCGACAGCCACTACAAGGTGCCGGCGCGGCTTCGGGTGTTCGCGCGGCTCGATGCGCTCGTGCTCAACCCGATCGCAGGTCCGCTGCTTCTCGCGGGCGTTCTCTTCCTCATGTTCCAGGCGGTGTTTGCCTGGGCGAAAGCGCCGCAGAACTGGATCAACATCGGCATCCAGTCCCTCGCCGCCTGGCTCGCGGGAGTGTTGCCCGAGGGGCCGCTGCGCGGGCTCCTCCTCGATGGCGTGCTCGCAGGCGTGGGCAGCGTCCTCGTGTTCCTGCCGCAGATCCTCATCCTTTTTCTCTTCATCCTGGCGCTCGAGGACTCGGGCTATCTGCCGCGTGCCGCGTTCCTCCTCGATCGCCTCATGGGGCGCGTCGGGCTCTCGGGGCGCGCGTTCATTCCGCTGCTTTCGAGCTTCGCCTGCGCGATTCCCGGGATCATGGCGACGCGCACGATCCCCTCCGCGCGCGATCGGCTCGCCACGATCATGATCGCCCCTCTCATGACCTGCTCGGCGCGCCTGCCGGTGTACGCGCTCCTGATCGGCGCTTTCATTCCGCAGCGCTCGATCGGCATCTTCAACCTTCGCGGGCTCGTCCTCTTCGGGCTCTACATAGCGGGCGTCGTGAGCGCGCTCGCGGTGGCGCTCGTGCTCAAACGCACGGTGATGCGTGGGGAGTACCGGCCGCTCCTGCTCGAGCTCCCCGAGTACCGTCTGCCACGGGTGCGCGATCTCGCACTCGGGCTCTGGGAGCGCACGCGCATCTTTCTCACGCGCGTCGGCACCATCATCCTGAGTCTCATGGTGCTGCTCTGGTCGCTCGCGAGTTTCCCGGCGCCGCCCGCGGGGGCCACAGGACCTGCGATCCAGTACAGCGTCGCCGGCATGCTCGGGCACGCGCTCGAGTACCTCTTCGCGCCGCTCGGATTTAACTGGCAGATCTCGATCGCGCTGGTCCCGGGGCTTGCCGCGCGCGAGGTCGCGGTGAGCGCGCTCGGGACGGTGTACGCCATGTCGGGCTCGAGCGATGTGGCGGGTGCGCTCACCCCGGTGATCGCGCAGACCTGGAGCATCGCGACCGGGTTGTCGCTCCTTGCCTGGTACGTGTTTGCGCCGCAGTGTCTCTCGACGCTCGCGGTGGTGAAGCGCGAGACCAACACCTGGCGCTATCCCATCTACATGGCGCTCTATCTCTTCGTGCTCGCCTATCTCGGCGCGTTCGCCACCTATCGGATCGCGCTCTTCTTCGGCGGCGGAGGGGTCGGCGCATGAGCCTCATCTTCCAGGAGGCACTCGTCGCGCTGATCGTCGCCGCGTGCGCGTTCTTTGCGTTCTGGAGGCTCGCATCGCTGCGCGTGCGCCTTCGGGCGCTCGATGTACTCGCCGGAGTCGCGCCGCTGCGCGATGCGCTCTGGGTAAGGACGCTGCGCGAGCGCACGCTCGCGAAGCAGACGGGCTGCGGTGGCTGTCCGGCCGCTACACCGGGGGTGCCTGGCGGGGCTTCCCGGAATCAAACATCTGGAACAGCTCGCCGTTGACGACGCGCTCCTGGTAAGCGCCGGCGGTATAGCGCGCGACGACGCGCCGCCAGAAGCTCACCGCGGGCGCATTGCGCAGGTATTCGCGGATCTCCCAGCGACCTGAAAAGCGGCTGAGGATGAGCTGCACCGCCGTCTGCCCGATGCCAAGCCGCCGCCGCGTGCGGGATACGAAGAATTCCGCCATCCGGTACTCGACCTGCGGCCTTTGCGGCGTCGGCGCGCTGCGCACGACGCGCGCGAAACCCACCGGCTCGGTGTCCTTGATGATGACGAGCGGAAAGGTGTTGGGATCACCGAACCAGTGCGCGATGAGGTCGGGTTCGCGATGCCCCACCTCGTGCAGCTTCGGAAAGAGCCCGGTGCCGGGATTTAAATCATCGAGGTAATCGCGGTAGACGCTCTGGATCCAAAGGCGGTCGGCCAGAGTGGTCCGGGCATCACGCACACTGACGGTCGCGGCGGTCATTGGTCGAACCCCAAAGCACAGCCTAGCTCAAGATTGGGCTTTCGAGGCTTTGCATGCTCCATTGCAAATGAACGCGGCCCGGACGGCTCGCGCGGGCGAGCTGTCCGGGCCGTGTTTCCAGCCGTAAGCGCGCGAACTTACTGCTTCGGTGCCGGCGCCGTCGCGGCCTGGCCCGCGGCTGTTGCAGCCTGGCCCGCGGCCTGGGCGGCCTGGGAAGCTGCATCAGCAGCCTGCGTGGCAGCCTGGCCGGCAGCCTGTGCCGACGCTGCGGCATTCGTGGCGGCAGCGGCGGCGTCAGCTGCCGGAGCTGCCGGCGCAGCCGCCGGAGCAGGAGCAGGAGGAGCTGCGGCCGTCGTGCCTGCGGATTCCTGCTTCGCGCAGGCCGTCAGCATCAGCGCCGCAACGAGTGCGCTAAGAGCAAGTGTAGTTTTCATCGATCGGTTACCCCAAAAGAGAGAAGCAAGAGTTGTGTGTTGATCTGACGGCCGGTAGGGCCGTTTATCCGCGCCCCGTTCCAAAGCGCGGACCGCAAATTCTATAGAAGTCCGGGTACGATTGGAAATCTCGCGGCCGTGCTGTCGGGCCTGTACGACAGGTGTTGTAAAGGATTGAGGGGGAGCGAAAACACATGCCCAGCGCGCGCCCATCGGGCCGGCACGCGACGTCGCCCGAGGCTTTGTTTGCGTCGCATCTGAGCACGGTCTGCGCGCGTACCGCGCAGGCGCTCTCGCAGTCGGGCCTCGGCGGCCTCCTCGTGCACTCGGGTGCGTTGCTCACGGTCTTCGAGGACGATCGCACCTACCCCTTCGAGGCCAACGCCCCCTTCAAGGTCTGGGCGCCGATCAACGATGCGCCCGATTCCTTCGTCTGGTTCGAGCCCGGCTCGCCCCCCCGCCTGGTGCTCCATCAGCCCAGGGACTACTGGTACAAGAGCGTCGATCTCCCGAAAAGCTACTGGGTGCGGCACTTCGACGTGCGCACCGCCCCCGACCGCGCCAAGGCGCGGGCGGAGCTGCCGCGCGATCTCTCGCGCGCCGCCTACATCGGCGATGTCTTCCCGGAGCTCGCGGGCTGGGGGGTGGGAGCGGTGAATCTCAGGCCCCTCATGCAGCGGCTCGATTACGCGCGGGCGACCAAGACCCCCTACGAAATCGCCTGCCTGCGGGAAGCGAACCGGCTCGGCGCCCGCGGCCATCAGGCTGCGGCGCGCGCGTTCAGGTCCGGTTCATCGGAATTCGAAATCGAGCTCGCCTTCCTCGAGGCCAGCGGATTGCGCGAGCAGGACCTGCCCTACAACCCGATCATCGCGCTCAACTCCCACGGTGCGGTGCTGCACTACCAGGTGCTCGAGCATGCGCCCCCGCCCGAGTCGCACTCGCTCCTCATCGACGCGGGCGCAGAGTTCGCGGGTTATGCGAGCGACATCACCCGCACCCACTCGCGGGCGGATGGCGACTTTCGTGCGCTGATCGCTCGCATGGATCGCCTGCAGCAGACGCTCTGCGCGAGCGTGCGTGCCGGGGTCGACTGGCGCGATGTGCACCTCAAAGCCCACGAGCTCACCGCCGAGCTCCTTGCCGATGCGGACATCATCCGCTGCGATGCGGAGGAGGCGCTGGCACGTGGCGTGACGGGGGTCTTCCTGCCCCATGGCATCGGGCATCTGCTTGGGCTCGAAGTGCACGACGTCGGGGGCTTCATGCGCTCGGCGGAGGGCGGGGAGATCTCGCGCCCCGACGGACACCCCTACCTGCGCCTGACGCGACATCTGGAGGACGGGTTCGTCGTCACCATGGAGCCCGGAATCTATTTCATCGAGCAGCTGCTCGAGAGTGCGCGTGCGGATGCGCGCGCACGCTGCATCAACTGGAAGCGCGTCGGTCAGCTCAAGAAGTTCGGCGGAATTCGTATCGAGGACGATCTCGCTATCACGGAGGAGGGTTGCGAGAACCTCACGCGCGATGCCTTCCGCTCCCTAGCCGGCGCTAAGCGAAAGGCCCATTGATTGTCTCATTATTGAAACGCTGACTACCGCCTCGACAGCAGATCCCTGATCTCCTGCAACAGTGTCTCGGTCTTTGACGGTCCCGGGGGTGGAGCGCCCGGCGCGGGACGCTTGAGCTGATTGATTCCCTTGATCACGAAGAAGATCGAGATTGCGATCACGAGAAACTCGAAGATCGTCTGAAGAAAGGCGCCATAGCGCAGCATCACGGGCTTGCCGGCGGCGTTCGTTGAGATCTGCACCGCGAGGTCGCTGAAGTTGACGCTGCCCAAGAGCGGCGAGAGCGCCGGCATCACCACATCGCCGACAAGTGACGCCACGATCTTGCCGAACGCCGCGCCGATCACGACACCGACCGCGAGGTCGATGACGCTGCCTTTCATCGCAAATTCTTTGAATTCTGAGTAGAGACTCACGACGGGCTTCCTCCCCATGCTGCCGGTCGCGCGCCGGCTCCCTCGGCGAGACTACTGGAAAGGGTTTCGGCAGCGCAAACTCGTGGAGGGTTCGCGCGCCAAAAGACAGGGTGCCGCGCTAGGCGGCAACCTTCTTCTTGCGCGGGGTGCGCTTCTTGGGCTCTTTCTCGGCCGCGTCGGCCTTCTTCTCGGCCTTGGCCTCTTTTGCCTCGGACTTCGCTTTCGCCTTGCCGCGCGCTTTCTTCTTGTCCGGCGTCGGTTCCTCGATCGCCGCGGGAGCGGGGGCTTCGACGAGCTGCATCAGCGCCATCGGAGCGGCGTCGCCTGGGCGCGGCACCATGCGCAGGATCCGCGTATAGCCGCCCGGGCGCGTCTTGAAGCGCGGCCCGAGCTCGGCGAAGAGCTTCTCGACGATCTCCGCATCGCGCAGCCGCGAGAACGCGATCCGGCGGTTCGCATCTCCATCGCTCTTCGCGAGCGTGATGAGCGGCTCGACCACGCGCCTGAGCTCCTTCGCCTTGGGCAGCGTCGTGCGGATCGTCTCGTGCCGAAGGAGCGAGACCGACATGTTGCGCATGAGCGCGTGCCGGTGCGAGCTGTTACGTGAGAGCTGCCGGCCGGAGAGATGGTGACGCATGGAACAGACCTTCTTCTGGCAAGGAGCGCGCCCCGACAACACGGGCCGCGCGCCATGCCTTATCTTCAGATCACTTCGCGCTCTTCGTCGTGCTTGAGCCCCGCGGGCGGCCAGCCATCGAGACGCATGCCGAGCATGAGCCCATGGCTCTGCAGCACTTCCTTGATCTCGGTGAGCGATTTCTTGCCGAGGTTCGGTGTGCGCAGGAGCTCCACCTCGGTGCGCTGCACGAGATCGCCGATGTAGTGGATGTTCTCGGCCTTGAGGCAGTTTGCGCTGCGCACGGTGAGCTCAAGCTCATCGACAGGACGCAGCAGGATCGGATCGAACTGCATCTCCGAGACCTTCGTCGCGGCCTCTTCCTCGCCCTGCAGATCCACGAACACCGACAGCTGGTCCTTCAGGATGCTGCCGGCGCGGCGGATCGCCTCTTCGGCGTCGATCGTGCCGTTCGTCTCGATGTCGATGATGAGCTTGTCGAGATCGGTGCGCTGCTCGACGCGCGCCGCATCGACCGAGTAGGTCACGCGCCGCACGGGCGAGAAGGATGCATCGAGCTGCAACCGTCCGATCGGGCGCGTCTGCTCATCGAACGCGGCGCGCGCTGCGGCGGGCCGGTAGCCACGGCCGCGCTCGACGCGCAGCGTCATAGAAAGCTCGCCCGCTTTGGTGAGATTTGCGATCACGAGCTCGGGGTTCACGACCTCG
>DASPTE010000072.1:0-5551 GCA_035623585.1 Steroidobacteraceae bacterium
GCGAGCATTCGAGGTTCGGTGACACCAAAGCGCTCAAGACTCGGCGCGCTCAGCTCGTGGGCGACCATCACGCGCACACGCGCCCCCTGCCTCTGCCCCTCGATCAACTGGTAGCGAAACTCCGCACGCAGCGCCACGGCCTGATTTCCCGGAAGCGTCCAGGGTGTCGTGGTCCAGATGACGAGATCCGCAGGCGGATCGGCGGCCTTCTTCGGGTCGAGACCGATGCGCGCCGCGAGATCGTCGGCATCGAGCACCCGGAAGGCGACATCGATCGCGGGCGAGGTGCGCTCCTCATATTCGACTTCGGCTTCGGCGAGCGCTGAGCGGCAGTCGAGGCACCAGTACACGGGCTTCACGCCGCGATAGACGTGACCGTTGCGGATGATCTGGCCGAGCGCGCGCAGCTGCTGCGCCTCGTAGCGCGGGGCGAGCGTGAGGTATGGGCGGCCCCAGTCGCCGAGGACGCCGAGACGCTCGAAATCCGTGCGCTGCAGGTCCACCTGCTCGAGCGCAAAGGCACGGCAGGCCGCCCGGAAGGCCTTGGCATCGAGCTTCTGGCCGACGCGCCCGTATTTCTTCTCGACCTGATGCTCGATCGGGAGCCCGTGACAATCCCAGCCGGGGATGTAGGGCGAGTCGTAGCCATCGAGCGAGCGTGACTTGACGACGATGTCCTTGAGGATCTTGTTGACCGCATGCCCGATGTGGATCGCACCATTGGCGTAGGGCGGTCCATCGTGCAGTACGAAGCGCGGGCGACCGCGGGCGGTCTCCCGCAGCTTCGCATACGTGCCGCGCTCGGCCCACTCACGCACCATCGCCGGCTCGCGCTGGGCGAGATCCGCCTTCATGGGGAAAGCGGTCTTGGGCAGGTTGATCGTGTGTTTGTAGTCAGTCATGTTGGTGACTTCAAACGTTCAGGATGCGCCGCGCGTCGAGCGCATCGCGCTGCATCTGTGCAACGAGCGCATCGAGCGAGGGGAACCGCTCCTCCTCGCGCAGTTTTGCCGCAAACTCCACTTCGATCTCCCGACCGTAGAGGTCCCCTCCGAAATCAAACAGGTGCGCTTCGAGCAATGCCTCGCCACCACCCACCGTCGGTCGCGTGCCGAGGCTCGCAACCCCCGGGAGCACCCCGCTTCCCACCCCGTACACCCACACCGCGAAAATTCCGCCGACCGGTGCTCTGCGCCGCTCGAGCGGCAGATTCGCGGTCGGGAACCCAAGCTCATGCCCCAGGCGGTTGCCCGCCATCACGCGGCCGCGCATCGACCAGGCACGCCCGAGCCACTCTCGGGCACGCGCAAAGTCGGCGCTCGCGAGAGCCTTGCGCACAGCACCGCTACTGATGCGCTCCGCGCGCGACATCACCGGGGCCACGGTGTCCACCTCGAAGCCGAGCCGCCGGCCGTAGCCTTCGAGCATCGGCACCGTGCCCTCGCCGCGGCGCCCGAAGCGAAAGTCGTCACCGACCACAACCACTCGGGCGCGCAACTCGCGCGCCAGGCGCTCGGCGAACGCCTCGGGAGTGAGGTTACGCAAAGCCTCGCCGAAGCGCAGCAGGCAGAGGTAATCGAGCGGTTGGGAACTGAGTATGCGCCAGCGTTCGCGAAACGACGTAAGGCGCGCGGGCGGGGCGTCCGGCTGCAGGTACTCGCGCGGCATCGGCTCAAAGGTCAGCAATGCCGCCGGCAGCCGAAGTCGCTTCGCGTGTTCACTCACGCGGCCGATGAGCGCCTGATGGCCGAGGTGAATGCCATCAAAGGTGCCCACCGTAACAATGCAACCGGAGGCATGCGTTCCGCCGCCTGCGAATCCGCGAATAAGTCGCATGAAAACCTTCTAAACCACTGATCTCAAAATGCCGGACCTGCGCGCGGAACTTGCTGCGCCCGCGGGTGCCAGTTTATGTGAAGGTCAGGGCGCTCGCCGCTTCGCGCGAGTCGTTCATGCGTTGACAAGCGGGTGAAGCGTGTCAGACTACCCGCCCCCCGGTTACCCGGGCGGCTCCTCGAAAACGGAGATTTCGTGGCCAATACCAAGTCCGCCGAGAAGGCTGCGCGCCAGGCCGAGAAGCACCGCGCGCGCAACCTGGCACTACGTTCACGCATGCGCACCGCCGTGCGCAGCGTGACCACGGCCATCGCCGGCGGCAACAAGGAAGCGGCCATGAGCCACTATCGGAAGGCGGTACCGGTGATCGACTCGCTCGTGGGCAAGCAGATCATTCACCGTAACAAGGCTGCGCGGCACAAGAGCCGCCTGGCCGGCCGCATCCGCGCAATGCAGTGAGGCAGCGATGACGAACGAGAAGGCTCGTATCCCGACCCCTGTGATCCCGACCCCGCTCAAGCTGCGTCCGGCGGCTCGGCGCCAGCATCTCCTCGAGATGATGCGCGCGCGCGTGCCGGGCGAGCGCTCCCGTCCAAAAGCTTCATAACCGCCGCGCACAGCGCCTTCGTTCCTTCGCCGGTCGCTCCTGAGATCAGGAAGTACGGCCCGCGATAGCGCAGCGCTCGGACGATCGCGCGCGCGCGCCGCTGTGCTTCCTCGGGCGGCAAAAGGTCGCATTTGTTGATGGCGAGCCAGCGCGGCTTGGCCGCGAGCCGCTTGCTGAATTTCCTGAGCTCGCGAACGATGGTGCGCGCATCGCGCACGGGATCTGCTTCGGGGTCGAGGGGCGCGATGTCGACAAGGTGCAGGAGGAGTCGCGTGCGCTCGAGGTGCTTGAGAAAGCGGATACCCAATCCTGCCCCTTCGGCGGCGCCTTCGATGAGGCCAGGGATGTCCGCCATCACGAAGCTGCGGTGCGCGCCGACCGCGACGACGCCGAGGTTCGGGTAGAGCGTCGTGAACGGATAGTCGGCCACGCGAGGGCGTGCGGCGGAGACCGCGCGGATCAGCGTCGACTTGCCGGCATTTGGCAGCCCGAGGAGCCCGACATCCGCGATCACCTTGAGCTCAAGTTCGAGTGTGCGCTTCTCGCCGGGCAGGCCTGGCCCAAACTGCCTCGGCGAGCGGTTGGTGCTCGATTTGAAGCGCTGATTTCCCCACCCCCCCTTGCCGCCGCGCGCCACGAGGAGCTCCTCGCCATCGCGCGTGAGGTCCCCGAGCGCTTCGTCGGTATCGGCGTCGCGCACCACGGTGCCGACCGGCACCGTGAGGAGAAGATCCGCACCCCCGCGGCCGGTGCAGTCGTTGCCCCCACCGGACTCGCCATGCCCCGCCCTGAACGTGCGCTCGATGCGGTAGTCGGCAAGCGTGTTGATGCCAGAGGCCGCCCTGAGGTAAATGCTGCCGCCCTGGCCGCCGTCACCGCCGTCCGGACCCCCCAGGGGCACGAATTTCTCGCGACGGAAGCTCGTGCTGCCGCGCCCGCCGTTGCCGGCCTGCACCCGCAAGCGGGCCTCATCAACGAACTTCATGGGATGATTTTCGCGCCAGGGAGCGCCGCGCGCATCGCGGGGCAGGGGAAAGGCTGGAGGCGCCGCGCGGCGCGACCGCTCAGGTCTTCTCCGGCAGCACGCTCACGTACAGGCGCTGCTCGGCGCCTTTCGTCTTGAACTGCACTTTGCCGGTCACTTTCGCAAAGAGCGTGTGGTCCGTACCCACGCCAACGTTCGAGCCCGCGCGCACTTGAGTGCCGCGCTGGCGCACGATGATGTTCCCGGCGAGCACGTGCTCGCCGCCGAAGCGCTTGACGCCCAGCCGCTTGGATTCGGAATCGCGGCCGTTCTTGGTGCTGCCGCCCGCCTTTTTATGTGCCATGACTTAGCCCTTGCCGTATTCCGCGCCGGCGTTAGCCCGCACGGATATCCGTGACCTTCACTTCGGTGAAGAGCTGGCGGTGGTTCTTCTGCCGCAGGTAATGCTTGCGGCGCCTGAACTTGATGACCGACACCTTGGGGCCCTTGCCGTGGCGCACGACGGTCGCAAGCACCTTGCCGCCCTTAAGCATCGGGGTACCGACCTTGACGTCGGCGCCCTCGCCCACCAGCAGTACCTCGCCGAACTCGACGGCGCTTCCTGGCTCCGCATCGAGTTTCTCGACGCGGAGCACGCCGTCCTTCGTCACCCGATATTGCTTGCCGCCTGTGACAATGACCGCGTACATACTGTGCTCGAGATGGAAACGCTCTGACCGAAAGGCCGCGCATTCTACGCAGGCACCCCCTCGGGGTCAAACGGTGCTTTCCTCAAGTACGGCGGGACGTTACGCGCGTTTTGGGCGCTCCATCGGTATGGTTCTCTCGCTCCCTCGGGTCGACTAGGATAAGAGGGTGCAATCCCCCCTGAGCCTGCGGCTGAGATCTCACTCCCCAGAGTCGATGACCCTGGAAGAGATTCGCGCGTTGGTACTGCCTGACCTGCGCGGCGTCGATGAGGTCATTCGGGCACGCCTCAGAAGCGCAGTACCCCTCGTCGATCAGATCGCCGAGCACATCATCTCAGGCGGGGGCAAGCGGCTTCGGCCGCTGCTCGTCGTGCTCGTGGCGCGGGCGTGCGAGCTCTCGGGGCGGGCTCACGTCGAGGCGGCCGCGTTCATCGAGTTCATCCACACCGCGACGCTACTGCACGATGACGTGGTCGACGGCTCGGTGCTCAGGCGCGGTCGCGACACCGCGAATCAGGTGTTTGGTAATCAGGCGAGCGTCCTGGTCGGCGACTTCGTGTACTCGCGTGCCTTCCAGATGATGGCTGCCCTCGCCTCGCAGCCCGTGATGGAGATCATGGCGCAGGCCACGAACGTCATCGCCGAGGGCGAGGTGTTGCAGCTGATGAATGCCCGCAATCCCGAGACGACCGAAGATCGCTACCTCGAGGTGATCTACCGCAAGACCGCGAAACTCTTCGAAGCGGGCGCCGAAGTAGCGGCCGTGCTCGCAGGCGCCACCCCGACAGTGCGTGAAGGTGTGGCGGCCTATGGCCGGCATCTGGGTAACGCTTACCAACTGGTTGACGATGTGCTCGACTATCGCTCGAACCCCAAGGAGCGCGGTAAGAACCTCGGGGACGATCTTGCTGAAGGCAAACCGACGCTACCGCTGATTTATGCGCTCAAGAACGGGAGCGAGGGGCAACGCGCGGCGATCCGCGAAGCCATCAGGCAAGGGGGACGCGCACATCTTGAAGAGGTGGTTGCTGCGATCGATTCCACGGGAGGGCTCGACTACACGGCGCGTCTCGCGGCAGGCGAGGTGCAGCACGCGCTGCGCTCGCTTCAGGTCCTGCCGGACTCTTCATATAAGAATGGACTCGCGGCGCTCGCGCGCTTCTCGGTCGAGCACACGACTTGAAGGCTTGCATTGAAGGGGAGCGGGCTCTTCAGTAGACTCCGCCGCCCGGCGCCACGCTCGCTGCGGCGCTCGGTGTCTGCGAATTCGGGGTGTAGCTCAGCCTGGTAGAGCACTACGTTCGGGACGTAGGAGTCGCTGGTTCAAATCCAGTCACCCCGACCAGCTGTTCCGTGTCTATTCCGGTGAGATAGGTGGCGTTTTATACCGGAGACATGGGTAAGGTGGTCTCAAGGGATCGGCGAAACACCTTT
>DASPTE010000075.1:0-5584 GCA_035623585.1 Steroidobacteraceae bacterium
AACTGATCGCCGCGCCGGGTGGAGAGCGCTTTGGCGCCGATGAAATACACCTGATCGAACCTGCGCGCCTTGATGAAGGGGAGCCGCAGCTTATTGAGGCGGTTCGAAAGATTGATGATGGTCGCACGCACCCCATTCGCCGCAAGCGCGGCGCCGAGTTGTCGCGCGAGCGAGAGGACCGTGTCGCTCGGGTGACTGTGGCCGAGAATGAGCGCCTGCGCGCTCGCAGGCTCAAGGTTCCCCCTCGCCCGACTCACCATGACGTTCAGGGTGGAGCGAGCAGCACGTAGAGCGCGCCCGTGCCACCGTCGGTCTGCCGCGCCGAGACGTATGCCAACACCCTGCCGCTGCGCCGCAGGAGCGAACTCACCGCCGCTTTGAGCACCGGCCCCCGATGCCCCGAGTGCTGACCCTTGCCATGGATGACGCGCACGCAGCGCACCCCGTGCGCGAGCGCCTCGGCGAGAAATTCGCGCAAGGCTTCCTTGGCTTCCTCGACGCTAAGTCCATGCAGATCGATCTCGCGCTGCACGCGGAATTGCCCGCGGCGCAGTTTGCGCAGCACCGCGGCGGAGATTTGCGGGCGCTGAAAACTCAGCGCTTCGCCGCTTCCGAGTTGATGCTCAGCGCTCGGTGGCGCTAGGCTCTCCTCGAGCACCGCGGCGCGGTCGGCGCGCGCGAAGCGCGCGCGGGGGTGGGTTTTCGGCGGACGCGGCGCCGGCGCACGCGGCTTGATCGGCCGCACGCCGCGCACGGCATCGCGGAAGAGATTGCGTTCCTCCTCCGCGTCTTCATCCTCAGGTGGCCCGCTCACACGCTCCTCCGCCGTAAGTCCTTAACTTCCAGTATAGTCACGCGGACTTTTGAGCGCTCCGTCGCACCCGCATTGAAGATCCTCGTCAGTAACGATGATGGCTTTCGCGCGACCGGCATCCGGCTCCTCCGCGAGGCACTCGCGACACTTGCCGAAGTGACGGTGGTCGCTCCCGACCGCAACAAAAGCGGGGCGAGCAACTCGCTCACCCTCGATGTGCCGCTGCGGGTCTTTGAAGCCGAGCCCGGTGTGTACTTTGTGCCCGGGACACCTACCGATTGCGTGCACCTCGCAATCAGCGGCCTCTTCGATTTCGAACACGACATGGTCGTCTCGGGCGTCAACGACGGGCCGAACCTCGGCGATGACGTGCTGTACTCGGGCACGGTCGCGGCCGCGGTGGAGGGACGCTTTCTCGGACTGCCCACGATCGCGGTCTCGCTCTGCACCACGAGCACCGGAGGCGGTCACTTCGAGACGGGAGCGGAAGTGGCGCGCCTGCTCGTGGCACGCCTCCTCGAGGAGCCGCTGCAGGCGACGCTCATCCTGAACGTGAACGTGCCCGACGTGCCCTTCGGCCAGCTCAAGGGGTTCCGCCCGAGCCGCCTCGGCTATCGCCATCGCTCAGCCCCAGTGATGCGCGCGCAGGACCCGCGCGGACGCCCCGTGTATTGGGTCGGGCCGGCAGGACCCGAGCAGGATGCGGGACCGGGCACGGACTTCGACACCGTTGCCCAGGGCTATGTGTCAGTGACGCCGCTCCAGGTCGATCTCACCCGTCATGGGGCGCTCCCCGAACTCGGCCGCTGGCTCGGCGGGCTTCCATGACTGACCTGCGTCTGGCGGGCATCGGCATGACCTCGGCACGCACGCGCGACCGGCTGGTCCAGCGCCTGCGCGAGCAGGGGATCACCAATCTCGCCGTGCTCGAGCGCATCCGCAACGTGCCGCGCCACATCTTCGTCGATGAGGCTCTCGGCAGCCGCGCCTACGAGGACACCGCGCTGCCGATCGGCTTCGGCCAGACGATCTCCCAGCCCTATATCGTCGCGCGCATGACTCAGGCCCTGCTCGAAGGGGGAACCATGGACAACGTGCTCGAGATCGGCACGGGCTGCGGCTATCAGAGCGCGGTGCTCGCGCCGCTCGTGCGCAAGCTCTATACGATCGAGCGCATCAGGCCCTTGCTCGAACGCGCCCGCGCACGACTCAAGGAGCTCGGGATCACGAACGTGCGCTTCCGGCACGGTGATGGCGTGAACGGCTGGAAGGCTCATGCTCCCTACGATGCGATTCTGGTGGCGGCGGCTCCGCTCACGCTCCCCGAAGCCCTCGTACAACAGCTCAAGGTCGGCGGGCGCCTGGTCGTGCCGCTCGGACCCGAAGGCGAGCAGCAACTCGTGCGCTTCACCCGCCGCGAGCAGGGCGTCGAGCGTGTGCCACTCGGCCCCGTGGCCTTTGTCCCGCTCCTCGGTGGCACTGCCTGAGGGGGATCCGGAGCCGCCGCTCCTGTGCGCGTTTTGGAACAATCAATTGATTTCCTGTTGCGCGAATTCCACAGAGCCGTGACGAACACAGCGTCGTCCCCGCGTCCGCAAGACCCTGCGGCAGCTCCCGCGCGCACCTCACATCAGATCTAAAAATATTTCGCAACGATATGATCGTTATGGATATTAATGGCGAGGAAAACTTACTCTGACACATTCTTCAAGGCGCGACCGGCGACAATTGTCTCGCGCGTGCGATGAAGCGCGGAGCAAGAGGTGTTAGACAGAGTAAAGATCGCTGCGCTGCAAATGCAGTTGCTAAGCTTTCTGTGACGTGGTTAACATGCGTTCCCTGTCTCTCAACAACGACACCTGAAAGCGAGGGCGACCTGCAGAAGACACAGGGAGGAGGGCGTCGCAACAAGAGCAATAACTTTCAACAACAATAAGAACAGTGCAATTGTTCGAGTCTGTCAGCTTCGAATGATTGTTTGGTTGGTTGACCCTCCCCTTGTGTCTTCTGCCGATCGCCCTCGCTTTCAAACTTCGGGCGCTCTCGCCTGTCCCGCTGTTAGAACTTCCGCAACGCAATAGTGTGCGCGCAGCGCAGCAATTGGCTGCGCGCGCTAGTACGCGGTGAGTGGAGTCGCCGTGGCGGGAGTGACCGGCGTGCCGCCGATACCGGCGAACTGAACCGGAACCGACACATCGGTGGTGCCGGCGTTGCGCAGCACAGCAAAATGCAGATGCGCGCCGGTCGTGAAGCCCGTGTTGCCGGAATTCGCGATGTATTCCCCGAGCGCGACATGCTGACCGATGTGGACGCGGATCGAATCCCAGTGCAGGTGCGCGTAGACGGCGATCGTCCCGTCGTCGTGGAGAATCTCCACCACGTTGGCCTGATCGAGCATCACCGGCAGCGGCGCGCCGGTGAAGGAATCGTGGCGCACGTTGATCACCGTGCCCTCGCGCGCGGCATAGATCGGTGTCTCATCGGGGAGTGCGATATCGACCGCAAACTGACTGTCGGGTGTGACGTGTGTGAAGCGCTCGGGGAAGGCCTGCGAGACCGTGAACGTTGCTCCCACCGCAAAGGGCACGCGGTAGGGTCGCGGCGGGTGGTGCACGGCCTTCGGCGAACCGAGCGCCGAGCTCCAGTGATAGCTCAGCGCCCCGCCAGCCCCGGTCACCTCGACGACGACCTGCCGCGAGTTCGGATCGAGCGTCGCTTCGTAATTCGATCCTTCGGGGACCTCGGCGATGTCCGATTGCACGATAGTGAGTTTGACCGTGATGACGCACAGGCATTCGTTGATGGCGATCAGCTGCGTGGACTTGGGCGTTTGGACCTTCTGCACACTGATTTGCAACGCCTCGTGCTCGTGCCCGAGGGTGACCGCGTTACCGGTCGAGGCGCTCGGACTCGTCGCCTGATCGGTGAACACCCACTGGCCGCTCGCGTCGCGATACTTGTAGGCGGTCTGTGCGCTCGCACTGGAGCTCACGCAGGCGAGCACCGCGGTGAGGGTGATTAGAATTGAAGTCTTGCTCGTCTGAGCACGCATGGCGTCCCCGCCTTTTCCGATCTATCGGTTCTTCAGCTTCCGCAGAGCGCGGTCATGGTGCGCTTCGCGTCCTCGCGCACCTTGTCGGCTTCCTCGTCCGAGTAGTAAATGCGATTGCCGTCGGCGTCACGCTGGAAGAGTCGGCCCGAGTCCTTCATCTGGTAGTAGCGGTTGCGCGCCTGCTGGCAGCGGGTGTCGCGCTCCTTGTCCTGGCTCGCCTTGCTCTTATCGTCGACGACCTGCTGCTTCTGGCGCTGCGCCTCCTGGACCTTGAGCAGCTCCTGCTGCTTGGCGAGGCGGGCAACTTCGGCGGGATCGGGTTCGACGACCTTGATCGTGGTCTTCGGTGCTTCCTTGCTCGAGCCGCGATCCGAGTACACAACGTGTCCGTCGGCGTCGACGGATCTATAGATCTGCTGAGCGAGTGCGCCCGGATGCACACAGGCGAACGCGAGCAGCGCCCCGAGAAAAACGGCGCGCCAGATAAAGTCAAATGCAAGCCTGTGCCCCACGGCGCGGGCAAGGATAACGGCGCCGCACTGCAATCCCGGGTGAAGCCGGTCACAGAAACCTCGCCGCCGGAATATGTCCGCGCGCAGTGCGCGTCTAACGCAGGAAAAGCGCGGCGGCGACGCGCCGCTCCTCCTGGACCAGCACGTTGTAGGTGCGGCACGCGGCGCCCAGCTGCATCGCTTCGAGCCCGACGCGCCGCGCGGCGAGTGCCGCGCGCAATGGCGCGCTCGCGAAGCGCTGCACCGGTCCGGTGCCGAGCAGAATGAGCTCGGGGTCGAGCGCGAGAATCTTTTCGAGATGCTCGGGTGCGAACTCGGCGAAACTCGCCGGCTCCCACTCCGTGATCAGCTCGCGCGCGCTCACGATGCAGCTGCCGCGCACCGATTGCTCCCCGATCAGAATCTCACTCTCCGAGTAGCCGCGGATCAAATGGATGTGTGCGAGCGGTTCGAGCGTAAGCTTCATCAACGGTACGATAGCGCCCGTGCGTGAGCTCGTCATCGTCATCACGGACCTCTATCTGCGGCATGCGAGGCCGGGGGCGGCGGTCGCGGGCGCGCCGGGGATCGAGCATGCCGCGCGCTTTGGGGCCCGCACCTCCCTGGGGCATGGCTGGCGTGAATGGCTGGCGCATTCCCTCGGGCGCGGCGATCTTGCGGGCGTCGCACCCGCGGGCGTCGCGGCCGCCGCCGCGGGTCTTGCGGTCTCCCCAGGCGGCAGCCGCTGGATTGCGACCCCTGTGCAGCTCACTCCCGGGGTCTCGGGTGTGTACCTCGACCAGGGCGGGATACTGCGCCTCAGCGACGCGGAGCTCGCGGCGCTCGCACTCGCATTCCGGGACACCTTCGGGGACTCGGGTTGCACATTGACGCCGCTCCCATCGGGCGAGTTTCTGCTCGAGGCCCCAGCGGCCGTCGTGGCAGTCCCGACCCTCGAGCCCGCGCGCGCCGCCGGGCTCGATGTGGCGGAGGCGCTGCCAAGGGGCGAGGCGGCGCGGCCGCTGCGACGGCTGCTTTCGGAGATCGAAATGTGGCTCTATGGCCTGCCGCTCAATGAGGCACGCGCCCGGCGCGGGGAGTCGTCGATGACGGCGCTCTGGGTCTGGGGCGCCGCGGGGCGGCCGCTTGCGCCGAATCGAGAGTCGGCCGACGCCTTGCCGCGTCTTTACGGCACTGACGCGTATGTGTGCGGACTCTGGCGCCTCG
>DASPTE010000078.1:0-34085 GCA_035623585.1 Steroidobacteraceae bacterium
GGGTCCGAGCGCTCCCCATTGCACGATGACGACGCGGCGCGCATCGAGCCACTCCACCGCTCCCGGGCGCTGACGGCGCGCGGCGAAGTAGCGCTGGAAGAGCCGCGTCGACCAGATCTCGCCGTAGCCGGCGATGAGATCGCTCACGTTCTGGGCTGCGGCGCGGGTGAGCGTGATCGAGTGCAGCACGCCGGAAAGATCGCGCACGTCACGGTCGAACTCGGCGAGGTACTCTTGCGTGTCCGTGCTCGTGAGCAGCGCCTGCGCCATCTCGGCATGCCGCATGCGCAGTCGCGCGAGCTCGCCCCGATACCCCTCATCCTGCCGCTCGGCGAGTGCCACGAGTCGCAACAATGCGTCCGTCACGCCGCGCGCCGCCGACAGCACGACGGCGAGCCGCCCCGCGGGCGCGGATTCCAGAATGGCCGCCACTTTGCGGAAGCAGTCGGCGTCAGCGACGCTCGACCCCCCGAACTTGTGCACGACCCAGGGGTCAGGTTTGACCATCGCGGCAGGAGTTATGTGTGACCACGAAGAAGGCGTTAGGACTCTAACGATGGGCCGGAACGGGCGCAACGAGCGGCGCAGCGCGCCTGCACAAAGGGTGGGTGCTGGCATAATTGAGGCGGATGGAAAGCTCAATGGGTCCGCTTCTGCCCCTTTTCGCGCGCGAGCGCGCCGCGGGCCGTGCGCTTGCGCTCGGGCTTCTCCTGCACACCGCGGGCTCGACCTATCGCAAGCCGGGCGCGCTCATCCTGATCGCCGCGGGCGGCGAGTACGCCGGGCTCATCTCCGGGGGCTGCCTCGAAGGCGATCTGCGCGAGCACGCGCGCAAAGTGATCGAAACCGGCGCACCGACCTTCGTGCGTTATGACCTCAGGAGCCCCGACGAGCTCCTCTTCGGCTTGGGCCTCGGCTGCGAGGGGGCGATGGAAATCCTCCTGCTCTACACGGGCCCAAAAAACGCCTGGCAGCCGCTCGCGCACCTTGCCGAGGCACTCACCGCCCACACCGCCACAGCGATCGGCGTGATCACCGAATCCACAAAGCCCGAGGCACCGATCGGAACTCTCGCCCTGCCCCCGGGCGCTGCGCGCACGAGCGTCCTTGCGATCCCGGCGGTTGAATCGGCGCTCGCGCGCGCCGCTAGCGAACGCCGCGTCGGCTGGGTCGAGGGCGAGGAAGGGACCTGGAAACTCTTCGTGCTGCCACTCGCGCTGCCGCCGCGGATCCTTCTCCTCGGCGCAGGACCCGATGCCGTGCCGCTCGTCGATCTGGCGGCACGCCTCGGCTGGAAAGTCACCCTCGTCGATCATCGTCCGGCATACGCGGTCGCGAGCCATTTTCCCGCCGCGGCGAGCGTGATCCTCGCGCGAGCGCCGGAGCTTGATCGCGCGCTCGCTCTCGATGACTTCGCCGCTGCGGTCGTCATGAGTCATCACCTGCCCTCGGACCTTGCGTATCTGCGCGCCCTCGCTGCGAGTGCGATCCCGTACGTAGGCCTGCTCGGTCCCGCGGTGCGTCGCGATCGACTGCTCGGTGAGTTGGGTGCCGACGCCCAGCGGCTACGACGGCGTTTGCATGCCCCGGTCGGTCTGCCGCTTGGGGGACGTACGCCCGAGGCCATCGCGCTCGCGATCGCTGCCGAGATCCATGCGTTCCTGCACGGTGCGGCAGGTTCGGGTGTTCTCGAGACCGCGCTGACCAGCGTGGCTAAATAGATAGTAAAAATTTTAAATATCAGAATCTTATATTGATAAATTGATGTCAATTATCGCATAGGATCCATGAACGAACTCGAGATCATTCGCACGCAACTCGCCCTCGAACGTGCGCACGCGAGCGCGGTCGCGAGCGCCTGCGCGAAGGCACTCGCGCGCGAGAACAAGGCTGCGCTCACGGGGTTTCGCGAGGCTTGTGCCGATTATTTGGCATGCGTGCTCGGCTGGTTTGAAGCGCGCGATCGGCGCTTCGCAGATCTCGGGCGCGCGAAGTTCGCGGACGCCGACCCTGCGCGCCGCGCCATCGATGCGGCGCTCGCGCGGCACGGTCGCAGCCGCGAGGTGCTCGAGAAGCTCCTCGCAGCGCTCGCTCCCGCGCCCGGCAAAGTAACCCGCACGGCAGGAGATGCCATGGCCGACTTTGCCACGTTCTTCAACGAGTGGCGCACCCGGCGCGATGCCATCGAAGCGCTCCTCGCCACCAACTCACGCACCGCTGACTGGCGTGCGATCGGGGGTATCGATGCCGACTCGATCCTCGAGGAGCGCGCGCGTTACGCGCGCGTGCGCGCGGCGCTTCCCGAGGGCGTCGAGCTCGATTCCCCCTCAGGCTCTTAGCCGATGTCCACCGAAGCGCGCAGCGTCAAACCGCGCGATGGACTCTACGCGCTCGTGCTCGCCGCGGGCGCCTCCAGCCGCTTCGGATCGCCGAAACAACTCGTACGCGTGGCCGGGAGGCCCCTCCTCCACACCGTCGTGACCCGCGCCGCCGAGGTCACCGGCAATGCGCTCATCGTCGTCCTCGGTTCTGGGGCTGCGGAACTGGCGCCCCTGCTGAAGCACGCCCCAGGCTCAATCATCGTCAATCAGGAGTGGCGCGAAGGACTTGGAAGCTCGATCCGTGCAGGGGTCGCTCGGCTTCCCCCGACCGCCACGGGCGTAGCACTGCTCCTCGCTGATCAGGCGGCGGTGACCGCGGACGATCTCAGGCGCCTCGCGAACGCGTGGCGTCGTCAGCCGCAATGCACGGTCGCGGCCCTCTATGGCGGGATCGCGGACGTGCCAGCCATCTTTCCGCGCAGCATGTTCCGCGACCTCGGGGAGCTTCGCGGCGAGGCCGGGGCCCAGATGCTGCTGCGGCGCAGCCCCGAGCGGCTCGTACGCGTGCGGATGCCGAGCGCCGCCATCGATATCGACACGCCCGAGGATCTCCTCGCGCTCGAGGCGCCCCGCTAGTTCAGCAGCTCTTGCCGCTCTCTTTACCCGGATGCGGGAAGTTGTCGGATTCGTCCTCGCCTTCGCGCGCGGTGAGGCACTCGAAGTCTTTTTCGAGCGTGATTTTGAGCGCACCTCCCGGCAAGGGTTGCGCGTGCGCGAGCGTCACGAGCTCGCTCGTGCACCATTCCTGCGCCGCGCCTTGCGGTATGCGCACCTCGAGCACGTTGCCGTTGTATGAAGCGCCGATCTCCTTCGCTGCCCGATCGCTCTTCAGGCGATAGATGAGGCTCACGTTCGGGGCGAAGGGCACCTGCTCTTCCACCGCACCGCGCTCGGCGAGCTCGCGGATCTCGCCCTGCGTGAGGCGCAGCCGAAGAGTCGGGCCCTTGATTCTCAGCTTCATGTCTTGGCCTTGTCGGGGGGCGCAGCGGCCAGAATGCGCTGCGCCTGAATAAGATGAGGACGATCGATCATCTGGCCGTCGAGGCTTGCGACCCCGGCTCCAGGTCGCGCGGCAAAGGCCGCCACCACGCGCCGCGCATGCTCGCGCTCGGCATCCGTGGGCGTAAAGGCGGCATTGATCGCGCCCACCTGGTCGGGATGGATGGCAAGCTTACCGGTAAAGCCATCCCGCCGCGCCTCTCCGAGCTCGCGCTCAAGCCCCGGCGCATCGCGTAGATCCGTGTGTACGCCATCGATCGGCTGAACCCCAAGAGCTGCCGCAGCAAGCAGACACGCGCTGCGCGCGAGCTGAAAGGTGAAGGTGAAGGCGCCCGTGGCGTCGCGCTTGCCGAGCGCGCCGATAGCCGTACTCAGGTCCTCCGCTCCCCAGGTGAGTCCCGCAAGACGCGCCCTGAGCGCGGGCGCCGCCTCAAGCACCGCCGGGTAGCGCGGCAGGACGAGAAGGCCCTTCGGGGTTTCGGTGGCAATGACGACGATGCGCGTCGACCCAGGAGCGGCGGCAAGGTGTGACTCGAGCCGCTCGAGTTGCGCAGCCACCTCGGTGATCTCCTCGGCCGCCGAGATCTTAGGCAGCACGATCCCATCGGGCATGCGAAAGGTGCAGACACTCTCGAGGTCCTCGCGCATGAGGCCGCTCGCTGGGGTGTTGACCCGCACCCAAAGCTCAGGCGGCTGCCCGGCGGGGCGCGAACCAAGAAGTCGCCCGATGTGCGCTCGCGCAGCGTTCAGCTGGGCGGGATCCACGGCATCTTCGAGGTCGAGAATGAGGGCATCCGCAGCGCTTGCGAGCGCCCGGGCCTGCTTGCGCTCGCTGTCCCCGGGAACGAAGAGGAGCGAGCGCAGCGGGGCACGCGCGCGCTCGGCGCTCACGCCGCGCTTCTCTTGAGCATCAGCGCCGCGCGGCGGCAGGACGCCACCTCCTCGTTGCGCTGATTCCAGGCCCGGTGCTCGAACACCACGATCCCGGAATCGGACCGCGATTCGCTTTCGCGCTTCGAGATCACGGTCGTGGCGGCACGCAGCGTATCGCCGATCTTGACGGGGCGCGGAAAGCGCACCTCCTCCCACCCGAGGTTGCCGATCGTCGTTCCATAGGTGGTGTCGTAGACCGAAAGGCCCACGAGCAGCCCGAGCGTGAAGACACTGTTCACGATGCGCTCGCCGAAGGGCGTTCCTTTCGCGTACTCGGCGTCGAGGTGCAGTGCTGCCGGGTTCATCGTGAGCGCGCTGAAAAGCAGGTTGTCGGTCTCGGTGACAGTCCGCCGCACCAAGTGCTCAAAGCGCTGTCCGACCGTGAATTCCTCGAAATAAAGGCCTGCCACGCCCGCCTCCCAATTGCCGCTAGTCTTGCACAAGGCTCATAACGGCGGACATCAGGGGGCGTGACACCGAGTGGCGCTGGGTCACGCCCCTTGCCTTTTCAGATAGTTACGGCTTGGCGCCCATTACGCATGCAGGCGTACGTATGCCCAAGGACTCCGTGCACGACCCCAGGTGCCAACCCGAATTAGGTTAAGTTGCTCCGACAATTGGCTGTGATATAACGCAGGCGAAAGGCCCTCATATGAAGATCCAAATAAAAGTCCTAACACTGATAGTCGCAGCCTCGTTGACGGGTTGTGATCCATTTCAGGTACCGGGTCCTGGCGGGTCGCATGTCGACGCTCTCCAAAGGCAACAGCAATCGGTGGGCAACTCGACCGTGTGGTGGGTAACGGAAGCAATCAGCGGGGTATCTCCTAATTGACTTGGTGGGTGCGTCAGATTTGACGCGCACGGCCACGCGACGTGGAGCGTGGCCTCGATCAGGGAACGCGCAACGCAAGCGGTCGAGAAGCTCATAACCCCAGAAGGGGTGTCCCTAACCAGACGGTATTTAGCCCCCCGCGAGGCCGCCCCTATAGTCGGTGGGGATGTACCGCTACGACGAACTCGATCAGGCGTTTGTCGATGAGCGCGTCGCGGAATTCCGCGAGCAGACGCGCCGGCATCTTGCGGGCGAGCTCTCGGAGGATGAGTTCCGACCCCTGCGCTTGCGCAACGGGCTTTACATCCAGCGGCATGCGCCCATGCTGCGGATCGCGATCCCCTACGGGCTCTTGAGTTCACGCCAGCTGCGCAAGCTTGGCGACATCGCGCGCCGCTATGACCGCGGCTACGGTCACTTCACCACTCGCCAGAACCTGCAGCTCAACTGGCCGCACCTTGCCGCGGTGCCCGACATCCTCGCCGAGCTCGCGAGCGTGCAGATGCACGCCATCCAGACGAGCGGCAACTGCGTGCGTAACGTGACCGCCGATCATCTCGCCGGGATCGCCCCCGAAGAGATCGACGATCCGCGCCCCTACTGCGAGCTCATCCGCCAGTGGGCGACGCTGCATCCCGAGTTCACCTACCTGCCGCGCAAGTTCAAGATTGCGGTGACCGGCTCGCCCGAGGACCGGGCGGCCTCCGAAGTCCACGACATCGGCCTGCACCTGACGCGCGATGCGGAGGGCGCGCTCGGCTTCACGGTGCTCGTGGGCGGGGGTCTTGGGCGCGCCCCGATGATCGGTCAGGTGATTCGCGAATTCCTCCCCCTTAGCGAACTGCTCGCGTACCTCGAAGCGATCCTGCGCGTCTACAACCTCCACGGCCGGCGCGACAACCTGAACAAGGCGCGCATCAAGGTGCTCGTGAAATCACTTGGCATCGAGCGCATGCGCGAGGAGGTCGAGGCCGAGTGGCGCGCCTCGCGCGAGAGCGCCCCGCGCCTGCGCGCCGAGGACGTCGAGCGGGTGCGCGAGTACTTCAGGCCCCAGCCCTACGCACCGCTCGAGGACTTAGATGTCAGCTCGGGGCGCGAGGCCGCGTTTCTCGCCTGGTACCGCTACAACACTCGCGCGCATCGCGTGCGGGGCTACCGCGCGGTGTTCGTATCGCTCAAGGCGCACGGAGCAAACCCGGGAGATATGACTTCCGAGCAGATGGAGGGACTCGCGGCGCTCGCCGAGCGCTCGAGCTTCGGCCTGATCCGCGCCACGCATAATCAGAATTTGCTCCTTGCCGATGTACCGCAGCGCCAACTCTACGCGGTGTGGCAGGAACTCAAGCGCCTCGATCTTGCGATGCCGAACATCGGCACGCTCACCGACATGATCGCCTGCCCGGGCCTCGATTTCTGCTCACTCGCCAATGCCGGCACGCTCGGCGTCGCCCAGCAGATCCAGCAGCGCTTCGCCGATCTCGACTACCTCTACGACCTCGGCGACATCGAGATCAAGATGTCGGGCTGCATGAACGCCTGCGGACACCATCATGTCGGTCACATCGGCATCCTCGGCGTCGACAAGCACGGTGAGGAGTGGTACCAGATCTCCCTCGGCGGCTCGGCGAACGGCTTTACCGCACTCGGCGAGGTGATCGGACCTTCCGTCGCGCAAAGTGAAGTCGCCCCCACCATCGAGCGCATCGTCGAGACTTATCGCCTGCTGCGCGTCGACGGCGAGCGCTTCATCGAGACGCTGCGTCGCGTGGGCCTCACGCCTTTTCGCGAGCGAGCTTATGCGGCACATCCTCAGGCGGCGTGAGATCGTCGCAGATGACTGGCGTCATCTCGGCGAGGAGGCTGCCGAGGGCTCCGGGCTGATCGTCCCCTTGAGCGAGTTCAAACGTGATCCCGCGCGCTGGCGCGTCTGGCCCGGGCGCCTTGGCGTGCGGCTGACCGTCGTCGATCGTGTGGCGGAGCTCGCGGACGAGCTACCGCGATTGGCACTCGTCGCGGTGGAGTTCCCCACCGTGGGCGATGGCCGCGGATATTCGCAGGGGCGGATTCTGCGTGAGCGGCTGCACTTCCGCGGCGAACTGCGCGCGGTGGGCACTGGCGTGCGGCAGGACCAGGCGTTCCTGCTCGCCCGCTGCGGATTCGATGTGCTCGAGCTGGCCCCCGGAGAGGATCCCGAGGCAGTACGAAGGGCGTTCGCGCGCTACGACGTCGCCTACCAGCCGGGTGCCGCACAGGTTCCCCTGCGCCGACAGCGCTTCTTTGCCTAGCGCTCCGGCAGCTCAAGCTCGGCGAAGAGCCGCTGCGCTTCCTCGGCCGACTCCGCGCGATGCGCGCGTTCGATGAGGCGCCGTTCGAGGTGCGGCGCAAGCAGCTGCGCAAATTCATACATGTACTTGCGCAGCAGCGTGCCGCGGCGAAAGCCGATCCAGGTGGTGTGAGCCGGAAAAAGGTGCGCGGCGTCGATTGGGGTGAGATCCGGATCGTGCGCATCGACCGCCATGTTGGCGACGATGCCGACGCCGAGTCCAAGCCGCACATAGGTCTGGATGACATCGGCATCGCGCGCGGTGATCGCGATGTTCGGCGTGAGACCAGCCCGTGCAAACGCCTCGTGGAGGGAGGACGGGCCGCTGAAGCTGAACGTGTAGGTGATGAGCGGGTAGTCGGCGAGCGCCTTGAAGCTCAGACGTGTGCCGTCGGCGAGCGCATGGCCTTTGGGAACGATGACGGTACGATGCCAGCGGTAGCAGGGAAGGAGCGTGAGGTCGCCAAAGAGCTGCTCTGAGCCCGTGGCGATCGCACAGTCGATGCGATCGCTCGCGACCATTTCCGCGATCTGCTCCGAGGTGCCCTGGTGAAGGTTGAGCCGCACCTGCGGATAACGCCCGCGGAACTCACGGATCACATCCGGCAGCACGTAGCGCGCCTGCGTGTGGGTGGTCCCGATCGAGAGGCTCCCCTTGCCCTCATCGCGCAGCTCGCTCGAGAGCTGGCGGATACTTTGGGCTTCCTGCAGGATCCTGAGCGCCCGCTCGATCACCTGCTGTCCGGCCGGGGTGATGCGTGTGAGATTACGGCCTTCGCGCACGAAGATCTGAAACCCGAGCTCATCCTCGAGGAGCTTGATCTGCTTGCTTACCCCGGGCTGCGAGGTGTGCAGTTTCTGCGCCGCCGCCGTGATGTTGAGCCCGCTCTGGGCGACCGCGGCGAGGTAGCGCAGCTGGTGTAGTTTCATGGCCCCGAAGCCTAACCGCCCGGTGACTCCCCTGTCACCGATGCCATAACCACCGCGCAGCCTCTAAGAAGCATTGGTTCGTTCGTGCTGCCTGCGTCGCTCGCTATAGTCGGCTGCATGATGGCCGAGCTAGCGACGCTGGAGTTCGCGTAAGCCGTACGCGGCCTGACGAGCCAAGAATGGACTACCTGCCCGTATTCCTGCGTCTGGATGGCCAGTCGGTCCTTATCGTCGGCGGCGGTCAGGTCGCGCTGCGCAAGGCGGATTCGCTCCTGCGCGCGGGCGCCAGGGTTAAGGTCGTCGCGCCCCACCTCCACCCCGAACTCGAAGAGCGCGCAGCCCGCGGCGAGATCGCGCACGTTGCCCGGGAGTTCAGCGAGACGCTCCTCGGGGACGCGGTTGCGGTGGTGGCCGCGACCGACCAGCGCGCCATCAACGAGGCGGTCGCCGCCGCCGCCCGCTCGGCGCGCGTCCCGGTGAATGTGGTCGACGACCGGGAACTTTCCAGCTTCATCTTCCCAGCGATCATCGACCGCTCCCCAATCGTGGTCGCCGTGGGCTCCTCGGGCCACTCACCCGTACTCGCGACACGCGTGCGTGCACAGATTGAAGCATTGCTGCCCGCGCGCCTCGGCGCGCTCGCGCGCTTTCTCGGCGCGCAGCGTGAAGTCGTGCGGCGCCGCCTCTCCCACTTCGCGCGCCGCAGATTTTGGGAGCGGCTCGTCGATGGTCCGGTGGCGACGCAGGTGCTCTCGGGCGATGAGGCCAGCGCGCAGCGGACGCTCGCGCGGGAGTATCTTCGCGAGCAACTCACAACCGCGCGTGGCGCGAACCGCGCCGCACTCGGTGAGGTGTATCTGATCGGGGCTGGGCCCGGCGACCCGGATCTGCTCACGCTGCGCGCATTGCAACTCCTCGGACAGGCCGACGTCATCCTCTACGACCGGCTGGTCTCGAGCGAGGTTCTCGAACGAGCGCGGCGCGATGCCGAGCGGATCTTCGTTGGCAAGGATCAGGGCGAGAGCAGCCAACAGGAGCGCATCCACGCGCTCATGGTGCAACTGGCCCGCGAGGGCAAGCGCGTGGCGCGCTTAAAGGGCGGCGACCCGTTCATCTTTGGCCGTGGTGGCGAAGAGATCGAGTTCCTGAGCGCACACGGCATTCCCTACGTCGTGGTCCCCGGCATCACCGCTGCGCTTGGCGCTGCCGCCGCGGCTGCGCTCCCGCTCACGCACCGTCGACTCGCTCGGAGCGTGACCTTCGTAAGCGGTCATACTGACGATGGCGCCCTCCCCGACTGGCGCTTCTTTGCCAATCCGCACCATACCGTGGTCTTTTACATGGGGGTCGCTCAGCTTCCAACAATCGTCGCGCGACTCCGCGCCGCCGGTGCGGCAGCCGCACATCCGGTGGCGATCATCGAGCGAGCAACACTTCCCGAACAGCGTATCCTGCGGGGTGTGCTCGGTAACATCATCCAACTCGCCACCGAACGGCAGATCGAGCCGCCAGCTCTACTGATCGTTGGCGATGTGGCCGCCTTTGAGGCGACGGACCTCGACCTCGCAATCTGCGCTGGGGCGGTGGCATGAGTCTTGTCGATGGGTTCGTCGGGGCGGTCGGCAACACTCCGCTCATTCGGCTGCAGCGCTTTAGCGAGGAAAGCGGCTGCGAGATCCTCGGCAAGGCGGAATTCATGAACCCGGGCGGCTCGGTGAAGGACCGTGCGGCGAGCGCGATCGTGCAGGATGCCGAGCGGCGCGGTCAGATTGGCCCCGGCGGCACGATCGTCGAAGGCACTGCGGGCAATACCGGAATTGGGCTCGCCCACGTCTGCAACGCACGTGGCTATCGCTGCGTCATCGTCATGCCGAACAATCAGTCGGCCGAGAAATACCGGCTCCTTGAGATGTTGGGCGCCGAAGTACACCAGGTACCGGTCGTGCCCTACAGCAACCCGAATCAGTACCAGAAGGTTGCGCAGCGGCTCGCCGCCTCGCTCGAGAATGCGATCTGGTCGAACCAGTTCGACAATACCGCGAACCGCGACGCACACATTCGCACTACGGGTCCTGAGATCTGGGCGCAGACCAACGGGGGCGTTGATGCCTTTGTGTGCGCGACCGGCACGGGCGGCACGCTTGCGGGAGTTTCGGAGTTTCTCAAATCGCGCCGCCGCACGATCCGTTGTGTGCTCGCCGATCCCCCCGGCAGCAGTCTCTACGCTTACGTGAAAACCGGTACACTCAAGGCGACCGGTACGGGCTCGATCACCGAAGGCATCGGCATCGGCCGCGTCACCAAAAATCTCGAAGGCGCGCCGCTCGATGACGCGGTGCACATCGAGGATCCCGAGACCGTGCGGACCGTTTATCGGCTGCTGCGCGATGAGGGGCTTTTTCTCGGCAGCACGAGCGGCATCAACGTCGCGGCAGCGCTACAAGTCGCGCGCGACCTCGGACCCGGACATACTATCGTCACCCTCCTGTGTGATGGCGGAGCAAAGTATCAGTCGCGTCTTTTCAACCGCGTCTGGCTTGAGGAGAAAGGCCTCGCCTCCGGGGCCCTTGATCCGCCCTGGGGGCCACCGCTGCCGCTTAAGAGCGCGCTCGTCGCCTGAATCGAAGCGGGGATCGTCTTAGTGACGATCGCACCCGAGGTCTGGTGGCTCGTCCCGGTGGGGTTCATCGCCCAGCTGATCGATGGCTGTATCGGCATGGGCTACGGCATCTGCTCGAGCACGATACTGGCAACGCTCGGCGTGCCCCCTGCGATCACGAGCGCGACCGTGCACGCTGCCGAGTTCGTCACCGCGGGCGTCTCAAGCGCCTCACACGCCTGGTTCCGCAACATCGATCGGCGCATATTTTTCTCATTGGTCGTGCCGGGCGTCATCGGCGGCATCGCGGGCGCGAGTGTGCTCGCGCGTGTGCCTGCGCATACCGTGCGGCCCTTCGTCTGGACGTATCTTCTTTGCGTATCGCTCGTGGTCCTCGCCCGCGTGATTCGCAAGCGCATAACGATAAACGTCGGCGCCCAGGGGCCGTGGCTTGGTCTCGTCGCGGGCTTTCTCGATGCTATCGGCGGCGGCGGTTGGGGCACGATCACCACTTCGACCATGGTCGCACGCGGGGTCAGGCCTCGCTACGCGGTGGGGACCGCGAATGCCGCGGTCTTCTTCGTCGCCTTCTGCACGAGCCTCACCCTCTACCTGCAGCTTGGCACCATGCGCTACGACATGGTGATCGCGCTTCTGATCGGTGGAGTCGCGGCCGCACCGATCGCCGCCTGGGTTACCAAGCACGTGCAGCAGCGTGCCGCCGCTGCGGCGGTTGGGCTCTTCGTATTTGCACTCGCCTGCACCGGACTTTTCACGGCGCTTCGCTAGCGGGCGGCGCCGGGGGGTCGTGACCCCGCCGGAGGAAGTCGCAGACTGGCCCGGGGTCCGTCTCTCGTGAGAGAGTTCCCCCAATCAAAAACGACCGCCGACACCCGCCCCTTCCATGAATGACTTTCTGGGCTCCGCCGAGCTCGAAGCGCTGCGCCTGAGTCTCGAGGTGGCGCTGCGCAGCGTCGCCTTCAGCCTGCCACTCGCAGTGCTCATAGCATGGGTCCTGACGCGTGTGCGCTTCCCCGGACGAATTCTCCTCGATGCGTTCGTGCACCTGCCGCTCGTGCTGCCCCCGGTTGCGGTCGGCTACGTGCTGCTGCTTCTCTTTGGAACGCGCGGCCCGATCGGTGGCTGGCTGCGTTCGCACTTCGGCATCCAACTCGCTTTCACGACGGCTGGCGCCGCGCTCGCCACCGCCGTCATGACTTTCCCGCTCATGGTGCGCGCGATGCGGCTCTCGCTCGAGAATGTCGACCGCGGCCTCGAAGAGGCCGCGCGCACGCTCGGCGCCGCACCGCTCGATCGGTTCGCCTCCATCACGCTGCCGCTCATGCTGCCAGGGATTCTCGCGGGAGCCGTGACCGCGTTCGCTGCGGGCCTCGGGGAATTCGGCGCGGTGATCACCTTCGCTTCGAACGTTCCCGGTGTCACCCGCACGCTGCCACTCGCGCTTTACACCGCGATGCAGTCCCCAAGCGGCGATGAGCTCGCCTGGCGGCTCGCGCTGCTCTCCTTTGCGCTCGGGCTCTTGGGACTTCTCGCGGCCGAGTTTTTGGTGCGGCGCGTGCGGCGTTTTCTCGGTCGCTGACATGCTCCAGGTCAGTGTCGTCAGAAAGCGCCCGGAATTTTCGCTCGCGGCCACCTTCACCGCGCCCACACCCGGCGTCATTGCATTGTTCGGCCGATCGGGGAGCGGGAAAACCACCCTCGTCAACATCATCTCGGGACTTCTCGCGCCCGATTCAGGCGAGGTGCGCCTTGGCGATGAGGTGCTCCTCGATGCACGCGCGGGAATCTCGCTCCCCGTCGAGCGGCGCCACATTGGCTATGTGTTCCAGGACGCTCGCCTCTTCCCGCATCTCTCCGCCGCCGGCAACCTGCACTATGGCGAGAAACGCGCGCGAGGCTCCCCACAGGTTGTCGCCTTCGACGAGGTGATTGCGCTTCTTGGACTCGCCCCGCTCCTTGGCAGGCGCCCGTATCAGCTCTCGGGGGGCGAGCGCCAGCGCGTGGCGCTCGGCCGTGCACTCCTCTCGCAGCCGCGGCTGCTCCTGCTCGATGAACCCTTGGCCTCGCTCGATGCGCCGCGGCGCGAGGAGGTCCTCCCCTACCTTGAAGCGCTGCGCGACCGTTTTGCCATTCCGATGGTGTACGTGAGTCACCAGTTCGACGAGGTGCTGCGGCTCGCAACCCACCTCGTGCTGCTCGATGCCGGAAGAGTGCTGGCCGAGGGTACCGTGAACGAGGTGAGTCTGCGACCCGAGCTCCAGAGCATTGTCGGACCAGACCTCGTCGGTGCCGTGCTCGATGGCGTTGTCACCCAAGTTGGCACCGCCAGCGACAGCGCTCTGCTCACGGTGGGAAGAGGCACACTGCAGGTCAGCTTGCGGGGCGTGCCGCTCGGCGCACGCGTGCGGCTTCAGATCCTCGCGCGGGATGTGATTCTCGCGACCCGGCCGGTGCAGGGTCTGAGCGTACGAAATGCACTCGCGAGTACCGTTACTGCGATCTCACATGATGATTACGGGGCGGTCCTGGTGGAGGTAAACGTCGGGGGCCCCACGGTCCTTGCCCGGATCACCCGCGAGGCGCTCGAAGCGCTCAAGCTGCGCCCCGGAGATGCCGTGTGGACGCTCGTGAAGGCCGTATCGACACGCGGGCATGCGTATCGACTGGCGTAAGCGAGCTGCGACCTAGTTCCGAGCCGCCCGACTAGGCGTCCGGCACGCGCTTCTCACTCACCATCGTCAGAACGTCGTAGCTCGCGACCACCTCGCCGTTCTGATTCGTGATCGCGGCGTCCCAGCGTACCTCGCCGTAGCCAGCGCCCGCGCGCAGTGACTTTTCCTTAACGGTGAGGCGTACCTTGATGCGATCGCCGGGTTTTACCGGTTTCGTGAAGCGCAGCGAGTCGAGGCCATAGTTGGCGAGGACCGGCCCGTAGGCCGGATCGACGAACAACCCGGCGGCGGCTGAGACAAGGAAGTAACCGTGCGCGACCAGACCGCCGAAAATCGGATTGCGCTTCGCCGCGACCTCGTCAGTGTGGGCGTAGAACTTGTCGCCCGAGAGTTCGGCGAAACGCCGGATGTCCTCGAGTGTTACTTCGCGTTGAGCCGAGTTGAAAGTATCGCCGATCACAAGTTCCCCGAACGCCTTGCGGAAGGGATGCATCCCAGGATCGAGTTCCCGTGACCCCTTCACCCAGCGGCCAATCACCGCGGTGATGACATCGGGCGTCCCCTGCACTGCGGTGCGCTGCATGTAGTGCAGTACGCCGCGAATGCCACCCATTTCCTCACCACCGCCCGCACGCCCCGGGCCACCGTGCACCAGGTGCGGAAGCGGCGAGCCGTGGCCTGTCGATTCCTTGGCATCATGACGGTTGACGACCACGATCCTGCCGTGGAAAGGCGCAAGTCCGAGCACTAGTTGTGCGGCAACGGCGTCATCGGCCGTGAAGATGGATCCCGCGAGACTCCCGCCGCCGCGGTTGGCAAGGGTGATGGCGTCGTCGATGCTCGCATAGGGCACGAGCGTGCACACGGGCCCGAATGCCTCGACCGTGTGAATCGCGCGCGCGTTGCCCGCGTTGCGGCAGTAAAGAAGCGTCGGCGCCATGAACGCGCCTCGGTCGGCATCGGCGCCCTCGGGCTTCGGAGGGGCGCCCTCCCCGTACACCACTTCGGCTTCGCGCTTGAGCTTAGCGAGTTGCTCCACCACTTCGCGGCGCTGCGCAAGTGAGGCGACAGGTCCCATGCGCACTTTTTCGAGCCTGGGATCGCCCACTACGACCTTGCCGAGCGCACTCCGCAGGGCGTCGAGCACGTCGCTGACGCTCGCCGCGGGCGCGAGCGCCTTGCGGATCGCCGTGCATTTCTGCCCGGCTTTCACAGTCATCTCCCGCACCACCTCGCGCACGAAGAGCTCGAGCTCCGGCGTCCCGGCAAGAGCGTCGGGGCCTAGGATCGAGGAGTTGAGCGAATCGGTCTCCGCCGTAAAGCGCACCGAGTTTGCGACGACGGCCGAATGCTGGCGGAGCTTGAGCGCCGTGGCGGCGGAACCGGTGAATGACACGACGTCCTGGCAGGTGAGGTGCTCGAAGAGATCGCCGACCCCGCCGCAGATGAGCTGCACCGAGCCTTCCGGGAGGATTCCGGACTCGATGATCCGCCTGAACACCCGCTCGGTTAGATACGAGGTTTGGGTCGCGGGCTTCACGATCGCCGGCATGCCGGCGAGGAGCGCCGGGGCAAGCTTCTCGAGCATGCCCCATACCGGGAAGTTGAAGGCGTTGATGTGTAGCGCGGCCCCCTCGAGTGGCACGCAGATGTGTTGTCCGAGGAAGGTTCCGGTCTTCGAAAGCCCCTCCGTCGCGCCATCGACGTACACGCGTGCATCGGGCAGTTCGCGCATGCCTTTGCTCGAGTAGACGAAGAGCGTGCTGATGCCGCCATCGATGTCGATCCAGGAGTCGCCCTTGGTAGCTCCTGTGGCGTAGGAGAGCTGATAGAACTCGTCCTTGCGGTCTGTGAGTAGCTTCGCGAGCGCCTTAAGAAGCGCGGCGCGCTCGTGGAAGGTGAGCCGACGCAAGCGCGGTCCGCCCACGGTGCGCGCGTACTCGAGCATGGCGCGCCCATCGAGCCCGTCCGCAGTCGCATTGGCGATGACCTCCCCCGTGGTCGCATCCCGAAGCGCGACGCCATTTCCCGCGCCCGTGCGCCACTTGCCGGCCACAAAGCTTTCAAGTTGCATACTTCTTACTCTCCACTCGCGACCTGCCCCTCGATACGCGAGCAGCGTCCGCGAAAGAGCGCGATGCGCTCCCCGCGCTGGTTCGTGACCGTGATTTCGTAGATTCCCTGGCGCTTGCTGCGCCAGAGCTCGCTCGCCTCGGCGACGAGTTCGTCGCCCTCGCGCGCCGGAGCCAGAAAGTCGATCGCGGCGGCTGCGGCGACGTTCGCCTCGTTGTGCGAATTGCAGGCGAACGCGAACGCACTGTCTGCGAGCGTGAAGACGATGCCCCCATGGGCGACGGCGTGGCCGTTCACCATGTCAGCGCGCACCGTGAGGGCGACCCGCGCCCAGCCGGGGCGGATGCCGCTGAGGCGCATGCCGAGCGCCTGCGAGGCCCGATCGCGCTCGAAAAGGGCGCGCGCCGCGCGCTCGGCGCGCTCTTGCGCGGCCGCCGCCTTGTCACCATCACGCATGCTTCATCGCCCAGTGAATCGCGGTGTGCGCTTCGCGGCGAACGCTGCCACACCCTCGGCATAGTCCGCCGATCGGCCGAGCTCGCCCTGATAGTCGCGCTCGATATCGAGCTGTTCGGCGAGCGCGCGGCTCCAGCCCTCGTAGATGGCCTGCTTGGTGCGCGCGAGTCCGCGCGTCGGCGCCGCGGCGAGTTGCTCGGCCATTCCCGCCACGACCCCCGCGAGCTCGCTGTCCTCGACGCAACGCCAGATGAGTCCCCAGGCCACCGCGTTCTCCGCCGAAAGCTTGTCGCCAAGAAGCGCGAGCCCGAGCGCACGCGCCGTGCCGACGAGGCGCGGCAGGAACCAGGTGCCGCCCGAGTCGGGCACCAAGCCGAGCTTCGCGAACGCCTGCACGAAGACGGCAGAGCGGGCCGCGATCACAAGGTCACAGGCGAGGGCGATGTTGGCGCCGGCACCGGCTGCCACGCCATTCACAGCCGCGATGACCGGGAGCGGCAGGCGGCGGATCGTAAGCACGAGGGGCTTGTAGTTCTTCTCGATGGAGTCGGCGAGATCGGGCGCCGCGCCCCCCGGCGCCACCGCGCGGTCGCCAAGATCCTGGCCCGCACAAAAGCCCCGCCCCGCCCCGGTGATCACGAGCACGCGCGCGCCCGACCCCTGGAGGCTCGAGAGCGCAGCGCGCAGTTCGGCGTGCATCTCGGTGTTGAGACTATTGAGGCGCTCGGGTCGATTCAGAGTCAGACGGGCGATACCTCCCGTGATCTCAAAAAGAATGTTTTGGTAGCTCATTGGCATACTCCGCGCCCACTCTTTACTTCACGTCGTAGTCGAGTTCGAGTGAGGGGCTTTTGACCCGCGACTGACATGCGAGCACGTACCCCTGCTCGAGTTCCCACTCCTCGAGCGCATAGTTCTGGATCATCGCCACCTCGCCCGAGATCACCTTGGTGCGACACGTCGAGCACACGCCCGCCCGGCACGAGAACGGTAGCTCGATCCCGGCGCGCTCCGCGGCGTCGAGCACGGTCTCATCATCGATCTTCATGCTGAAGGAGCGGCGTCGGCCGTCCATGAGGATCGTGACCTCGGCCATCCCCGCCGCGCCAACTTGCGCTTTGCGCGGCGCTGGCTCGCGCTCGAGGCGCTCGGGCAGCCGCGCGGCAGGCGACTCCGCGGTGGCGAGCGTGAAATGCTCCGCATGCACGCGCGCGCCGTCGACGCCAAGATCCCGCAGGCTCGAACTCACCTGCTCAATCATGTCGCCCGGGCCGCAGACGAAATACTCCCGCACTCGAGTCGGCTCAAAGAGAGCCCCTGCAAACTGCCGCACGCGCGCGCCATCGAGACGGCCGTTATAGAGTTCCACTTCCTGCGGCTCGCGGCTCATCACGAAGTGCAACGCGAGCCGCTCGAGGTATCGATCCTTGAGGGCCAGCAATTCCTCGAGACACATCGTGCGGTTGGCGCCGCTGTTGCCATAGAAAAGAATAATGCGACTTCCGCTACCGGAAAGGAGCGCGCGCATGATGGAGAGCACCGGGGTGATGCCACAGCCCGCCGCGAACGCCACATAGGTCGCGTGCTCCGCGAGCGGCTCCCTCGCGGTGAAGCTACCATTTGGCGGCAGAACCTCGAGACTGTCTCCCACCCGCAATCGTTCCGCGAGATAGCGCGACATGCGTCCCTCGGCATGTACGCGCGGCACGATGCGTAACGGCCACTCGTCCGGGGCATTGACGAGGGAGTATGTGCGGCGGGTTTCCTGGCAGTCGATCCCGTGCCGCACGACGACGTGTTGCCCGGCGCGACCTCGATAAGTCTCGCGCAGGTCGGGCGGCACCTCGAGCGCAATCGCAACCGCGTCCTCGGCGTCGGGGGTGATTTCTAACACCTTGAGCGCGTGAAACCTGAGCATCTCAGAGGCACTTGAAGTAGTCGAAAGGCTCGCGACAAGCCGTGCAGCGGTAGTGCGCCTTGCAAGGCGTCGAGCCGAACTCGCTCACGCGCTCGGTCGCGCTCGATCCGCAGCGCGGACACGCCGGGCGCGCACTGTGCAGCAGTTGGCGGGGATTCGTGACTTCCTCCTCCGGAGGGGCGATGCCGAACGCGCGGAGCTTTTCGCGGCCCGCGGCGCTGAGCCACGCGCTCGTCCAGGGCGGGGAGAGCACCTCATCGAGGATCACATCCTGAGCCCCGTGTGCATCGAGGCTCGAGCGCACCGCGGTGCGGATCATTTCCGTCGCTGGGCAACCCGAGTAGGTCGGCGTGAGGCCGATGTGCAGACGGCCATCGGCCTCGTGCCGTACGTGCCGGACAATCCCGAGATCCACGATGGTGAGCACGGGGATTTCGGGGTCGGGAACCGCATTCAGCAGCTCCCAGACAAACTGTTCGCGCTCCCGAGCGTCCGAGCGTTCGATCGCGATCGCCATCGTCTCAGCCTACCACCGGGCGCCGGGGTACGTGCGCTGCAGGTGCTGCATCTCGGCGAGCATGTGTGAGAGGTGCTCGGTGTGCACGCCGCGTTTCCCGTGCCAGGGATAGGGCTGCACAGGCGGGCGCTTGAGCGTCGCCAGGCGCAGATCCTCTTCAACACGGGCCGACCAGGGCGCCGCGAGGCGCGTGAGCGGCGGTGCAATGCCGGCAGCGCTCATGCGCTCATCGACTTCGTCGGGCGCGAAGAACTCCGCGGTAAAACACCAAAGATCATCGAGCGCCCGCTGCATGCGCCCATGGCTTTCCGCGGTGCCATCCCCGAGCCGTACGAGCCAGCCGCTGCTGAAGCGGTAGTGGTAGCGCGTTTCCTTAAGCGCCTTGGCGGCGATCGCCGCGAGGCGCGCATCCTGGGAATTGAGCAGCGCTTGATAGATCTCGAGCTGCCAGCAGTCGATGAGCCACTGACGCACGATGGTATGCGCAAAATCACCATTCGGTTGCTCGGCGAGCGCGAGATTCGCGAACTCCTCGGCCTCACGCAGAAACGCGAGTGCATCTTCATCACGTGCGCGGCCCTCGAGCTCGCTTGCATACGTCAGAAGCAGGCGCGCTTCGCCGAGGAGATCGAGCGCGAGGTTCGCGAGCCCGAGATCCTCCTCGAGCGCCGGCGCGTGACCGACCCACTCCCCGAGGCGCTGGCCGAGCACGAGAGCTGTGTCGGCGAGACGCAGCACGTAGCGAAAGTGCGCGTCCTCAGGTGGCGCAATCTCGTCGCGGGCCACCGCGCTCACAGGTTCTTGACCTCCTCGGGGATCGTGTAAAACGTCGGATGCCGGTAGACCTTGTCGCGCGCCGGCTCAAACAGCGCCTCGGCATCGCCTGGATCGGAGGCGATGATCTCTTTCGATGGCACCACCCAGATGCTCACCCCCTCGAGCCGCCGCGTGTAGACATCGCGCGCGTGCTCGATCGCCATGCGCGCATCGACCGCATGCAGGCTCCCGACATGTTTGTGCTCGAGTCCCGAGCGGGAGCGAATGAACACCTCATACAGCGGCCAGTCGTCGCTCACGGTTACCTCGCTTGGGCTTGCGCCCCTTCAGATGGTCGCACCTAGGCGGCGCGCGATGCGCGGGCGCGCTCTTTGTCCGCGTACGCAGCGGCGGCCTCGCGCACCCAGCGGCCCGAGTCGTGCGCTGCGCGCCGTGCCTCGAGCCGCTCGCGGTTGCAGGGACCGTTGCCCTTCACCACCGCATTGAACTCGTTCCAGTCGATCGCACCGATCTCGTAGTGCTGTGTGGTTTCGTTCCAGCGCAGGTCCTTGTCGGGAATCGCGAGCCCGAGAAAGTGCGCCTGCGGTACGGTGATGTCGATGAATTTCTGCCGTAGCTCGTCGTTGCTAAAACGCTTGATTTTCCAACGCATCGACTGTGCGGTGTGCTTCGAGTCGGCATCACTCGGGCCGAACATCATGATCGACGGCCACCACCAGCGATTGAGCGCATCCTGCGCCATGGCGCGCTGTGCATCGCTTCCGCGGGCGAGTGTCAGCATGATCTCGAACCCCTGCCGCTGATGAAAGCTCTCCTCTTTGCAGATGCGGACCATGGCGCGCGCGTACGGGCCATAGGAACAGCGACAGATCGGGATCTGGTTCATGATCGCCGCGCCGTCCACCAGCCAGCCGATCGCGCCGACGTCCGCCCAGGTGAGCGTCGGGTAATTGAAGATGCTCGAGTACTTGGCGGCGCCCGAGAGCAGCTGTGAGACCATTTCCTCGCGCGCAATACCGAGCGTTTCGGCGGCGCTGTAGAGATACATGCCGTGACCGCCCTCATCCTGCACCTTGGCGATCAGCACGACCTTGCGCCTGAGCGTCGGCGCGCGCGTGATCCAGTTGCCCTCGGGAAGCATGCCGACGATCTCCGAGTGCGCGTGCTGGGAGATCTGCCGGATGAGCGTCTGCCGGTAGGCGTCGGGCATCCAGTCCTTGGGTTCGATCTTCTCCTCGGCGTCGATCCGCGCCTGAAAGCGCGCGGCCGCCGCGCCGCCATCCGTAGCGACCGGATCCTTGCCGTGGGTGTCGAGAGCCTGGGTGTACATGCGGAGAATCGCGCTGCTTTAGAGCTTGCGCGTTCGGCAAGCCTAGCAGGTAGCGGATGCCTTGTCCGCCCGGGGAATGAGACGCCACGCCCGCGTGTCGCGGGCGTGCTTTCAGAGGCCGGGTATCAGCCTCTAGTGCTGCTGCTGCTCGGCGTGCTTGTCTTTATCACCGCTCGCGGAGCCATGCTCCTTGTTCTGCGCCTGAGGCTTGCCGTTATTCTGCGATTGCGGCTTGCCGTTGTTCTGCGACTGCGGTTTAGCGTTGTACTGCGCTTGAGGTTGCGCGCCGTGCTGTGCCTGCGGATTGGCGTTCGCGTTAAACGCTTTCGCCTGCGTCTGCTGCTGAGCAACCGGCGGCGGCGGCGCCGGAGTCTTAGTGTGCGGAGCGTTCTCGGGCATGGTGCCGGTGTAGCCCGCGCGGCCTGCGCTGTACAAGGTCGGCGGCACGGCACCCTTGGCGTGCACGACGCCAGGACCCGTGAAGTTCGCGGCCTGCGGAGTGGCGGCGATCGGCGGGCGCCCACCGTTCGCGGTCGCGAACATGCCCGGATTGCGGGACGCCTGTTCGATATGTTGTTGCTGAACCGCAGTTGGCATCACGTGCGCCTCCTGCGCCCACTGCCGCTCGTGCACGTTAGGCGTGGCCTGGATGCCGCCGGCTCCGCCGTTGTAGCTCACGCGATTGACGGTCACGTTGTTGACCGTGACGTTGTTGATCACGGTTTCGTGGTACACGTTATGCACGTTGACCACGTTGACGTTCGTGACCGCTTGGTTGTAGGCGAAAGCGTTGCCGACCCAGCGACCGCCCGCGTAACCCGTGCCCACATAACCATAACCATAGTTCACGCCGCCGTAGAAGCCGACGTGTGTGCCCCAATAGCCGGCGTGGAAAACGTACACGCCGCTCGCGAACGCCCAATAACCGGGCGTCCAGAGAAGTCCGACGTGCGGGGGCTCGACCCAGGTTCCGGGGACCCAGTAATAACCGCCCGGCCCCCATGCCCAATAGCCTGGGGTCCACATATATCCCTCCACGGGACACGGCGGCTGCTGAAACTCTGGAAGCGGCGGCGGCGGTTCAGGTGTTTGTACCGCAGCAACCTCTGCGGGTGCCGCGGGTTCGGATGGCGGCGGAGCCTCGTAGACGCGCTGTGCCGGTACCTCCACCACGCAGCCTCCGAGCACTGCCGCTGCAGCGAGCAATACCAGGCGTGAAGATGAACGAATGGTGAACAGGCGCTTGGCCGACAATGTCAACATCGCGAACCTCCTCCTCCTGCGCGTGCGGCAGACTACGCCCCCCTCCCCCCTGCAAATGCAGATCACGTCACAGTTCGCGCCGGAACAGGCAGTCTTGGCCGGTGCATGGTTAAACGCACCAGCCCGTTTTCGGTTACCCGCTAGCGGCTAGCGCTTATCGCGCTTGTCGATGACCCGCTGTGCTTTGCCGGAAGAGCGGTCGATCGTGCCGGGATCGCAGACCGCGACAAGAGTGGAAATGCCGATCCGGGCTTTGATGCTGCGCTCGAGCAAGCTTGCCGCGGTGGCGCGCGCGACATGGTCACGGACGATTGCTTCGCGGCACTCGACTTTGACCGCGAGCTCGTCAAGATGCGCGCTGCGCGTGAGCTCGAGTTGATAGTAGAGAGTCAGCATCGGGAGTTCGCGCAGGAGCTCCTCGATCTGACTCGGAAAGAGATTCACGCCGCGCACGATCAGCATATCGTCTGAGCGACCGCTGATGCGCGCGAGACGGCGCATTGAGCGCGCCGTCGGTGGGAGGAGAGATGTCAGGTCACGCGTCCGATAGCGGATGAGCGGCAGTGCTTCCTTAGTGAGTGTCGTGAACACGAGCTCGCCGTGCGCGCGCTCCGGCAAGGTCTCCCCGGAAACCGGATCGATGATCTCAGGATAGAAATGATCCTCCCAGATGACCGCTCCGTCCTTGGTCTCGAGGCATTCGCTCGCGACGCCTGGGCCCATCACTTCGGAGAGTCCGTAGATATCGAGCGCATCGAGCCCCATGCGCGATTCGATCTCCCCGCGCATCGCCCCCGTCCAGGGCTCGGCGCCAAAAAGGCCGGCGCGCAGTGACGTGGCCCCGGGGTCGAGACCCTGCCGCTCAAACTCATCTGCGATCACCAACATGTAGGACGGCGTCACCATAATGATATGAGGCTTAAGGTCACAGATGAGCTGCACCTGCTTCTGGGTCTGGCCGCCCGAGAGCGGGACGACCGTGCAGCCGAGGCACTCCGCACCGTAGTGCGCCCCAAGGCCCCCGGTGAAGAGTCCGTAACCGTAGGCGACGTGCACGATGTCCCCGGGACGCCCGCCCGCCGCTCGAATCGAGCGTGCGACAAGGTGCGCCCAGATGTCGATGTCGCGACGCGTATAGCCGACGATCGTCGGCTTGCCGGTCGTGCCACTCGAGGCGTGGATGCGCACCACCTGCTCGCGAGGCACCGCGAACATCCCGAAGGGATAGCTCGCGCGCAGGTCGTCCTTCAGCGTGAAGGGAAAGCGCTGCAGATCTTCGAGTGCCTCGAGATCATCCGGGTGGACGCCTACCGCTTCGCACTTGGCGCGATACGGAGCTGAGTTCTCGTAGGCGTGACGCACCGACCACTTGAGGCGCTCGAGCTGCAGCGCGCGCAACTCGTCGCAACTCGCCCGCTCGATCGGCTCAAGCTGCCTGCTGCGCTGCTGCCCCGGCACGGCAGCTCAAGACCCGGCCGTGGTTGGCCAGTTCGCGAGCGCGCCTACGAACGTCTCAAGGAAACGATTGGCCTGGTGCCCGTCCATGACCCGATGGTCGAGCGTGAGCGTCACATAGCAGCGTGGCCGCACGACGATCTTCTGCTCATCACCATCCTCCACGATCACCGGCCGCTTCTCGAGCTTACCAACGCCGAGGATCGCCGACTGGGGCTGGTTAATGATGATCGGGGCAGCGAGCAAGCTCCCGCTGACACCGTGGTTTGAGATCGTGAAGGTTCCGCCACGCACGTCCGCCGGCGTGAGCTTCCCGGCACGTGCGCGGGCGACGAGATCATCGAGCGCGCGCGCCGTATCGAAGAGATCGCGGGCATCCGCATCCTTGAGGACCGGCACGACGAGTCCGATGCCTTCGACCGCCGTCGCAATGCCGATGTGGATCGAGTCGTAGAGCTCGAGCGCCGTATCGGTCCAGCGGCTGTTGGCCTCGGGCACGGCACGGATAGCGCTCACTGACGCCTGGACAAAGTAAGCGGTCAACGTGAGTGGCACGCCGCGCTGCGCAAACTCCTCGCGGCGGCGATTGCGATCCTTGAGCACCTCGGTGAGATCTGCCTCAAACACCGTCGTCACGTGCGGTGCACTCGAGAGACTTTGCACCATGTGCTCGGCAATTCTCCGGCGCACCGCCGTGTGCGGCACGCGATGGCTGCGGATCGCTGGCTCGGCGGACATTTCCGCGGTGGGTCGCTGCCCGCTTGTAGCCACTGCGCTCTCGTTGCCGGCAGCAGGGGCGCCGGCCTGGAGGACATCCTCGACCGTAATTCGCCCGCCCCGACCCGTGCCGCGCACGCTGTGCGCAGCGAGGCCGCGCTCCGCGAGAAGCCGCCGCACCGCAGGACTCAACTGCCCGGCGGCATGCGCCTCGGCCGTAACCGACTCGGCTTGAACGACTGTCGTCGCAGCCGTCCGACTTGCCGTCGCGGCGCCACGCGCGGGAGTTTCGGGCGCGGGCGTATTACCCCTGGGCTCGGCGCCCGTCGTCTGCACATTGATGCGCCCGAGCAGCTCACCGGGACTCACCTCGTCCTGTTCGTGCTTTAGGATTTCGGCAAGCACACCTGATCCCGGAGAGGGCACTTCGACCGTCACCTTGTCGGTTTCGAGCTCGACGAGCGGCTCGTTCTCCGCGACGCGTTCGCCCGGCCGCTTGAGCCAGCGAAGGATCTGCGAACGGGTGCCTTCGGCTTGTTCGTCCACCGGCGCGCGGATCTCAACACCGCTGCTCATGTTGGGCTCAGAGACCCGCGAGCTCGCGAATCGCCTGCGTGATGCGGGCGACACTTGGTACCGCGGCTTCCAGCAGCACCGGACTGTGGGGACTTGGGATGTCGGGCATCGCGAGCCGCTCGATCGGGGCCTCGAGGCTGTAGAAGCTCTGCTGCGCCAGCGTGGCGGCAATCTCGGCGCCAAAACCCGCGGTCAGGTTGTCCTCATGGACGATGAGGCAACGGTGGGTCTTCTCGACCGATGCGCGCACCGCCTTCTGGTCCCAGGGAGAGAGCGTGCGCAGGTCGAGGAGTTCAACGTCGATCTGCGATTCGATCGCCGCCTGCTCGCAACGCTCGACCATTGCGCCCCAGCTGACGAGGGTGAGTTCGCTCCCCCTGCGCAGCGTGCGTGCCGCGCCAAAGGGCACCACGAAGTCGTCCCCCGGATACGGGCGTCGCGCCCAAGCGGCGTCGAGCATGGCGCGGTGCTCAAAGAAAACCACCGGGTCGTTGCCGCGCAGCGCCTGCCGCAGAAGCCCGACCGCATCCTCCGCGTTAGAGGGCACCGCGAACTGCCAGCCGACGCCGTGCACCCAGGTGATTTCGTTCGTCTGGCTGTGCCAGGGATCGCCGGTTTTGAAGAATCCGCCCGGCATACGCACCACCATGGGTGCCGCAAAGTGATTGTGAGTGCGCCAGCGCAGCGTGCCGCAGTCGTTCAGTTGTTCGGCCGCCGGATCCGCGTACTTGCGAAACTGGATTTCCGGGACCGGGAGCAGACCCGCGAGCGCCATGCCGACCGCGCGCCCGATGATCCCTTCTTCGGAGAGACTCGTATCGAACACGCGGCTCCCGCCGTACTTCGCCTGAAGCCCAAGCGTTGCGGCGTGCACCCCGCCCTTCGGTCCCACATCCTCGCCGAATATCAGCATGCGCGGATTGTTTCCAAGTTCGACATCGAGGGTGCGACGAATCGCCGTGAGCATGTTGATACGAGTCGGCTCAGGATGTGCGACGACGCTCGAGGGCGCAAATGCGTAACCCTCGGGCCGAAGCCCCCCCTGTCGCTGAAGTTCTCCACCAGGACCCGCCTCTGAACGGACGTAACGTGTGAGCGTGCGCGCATCGGGTGCGGCGCGGGCAATGGCGCGCTCGATCGCCTCAGCGACCTCGCGCCGGGCCTCGTCCGCGAGGCGGAGCCACTCGGCTTCGGGCATGAGCGCGGGAACCAGGAACTCATGTAGTTGGACGAGCGGATCGCGTCCGCGCTCCTCGCGCAGCGTGTCCGCAGACTTGTACGCCTGTGTGTCCTGTCCGGAATGGCCCGAGAGTCGCGGCACCGTGAGGCGCAGGAGCAGCGGCGAGCGCTCGCGGCGCACGCGCGCCACCGCGCTCGCAGTCAGCTCCGCTGCCGAGTGCGGCGCGCTCCCGTCGCCCTCGAGGATCGAGAGTCCGCTGAAAGAGCGCAGGTTGGCGGCAATGTTGCCGCCCGGGGTCTGCAACGCCGACGGCACGGAGATCCCGAACGCATTGTCCTCTATATAAAAGAGCATCGGTAACTTGAGCGTGGTCGCGATGTTGAGTGCCGACCAGAAGCCGTTCGTCGCGGTCGATGCATCGCCGCCAAGCACTACCGCGATGCTCTGCGCGTAACTGGGGTCGGCGAGCACCTCGTGCCGATAGCGGATCGCTTGCGCCCAGCCGGCGGTGGGCGTGTATTGCGTACCGACCCCGCCGCAGGAGGGGAGCACGGTCGCCCCGCCGCGCGAGGGACGATTGAAAACCACGCCGATGTCGCGCCCGCCGCTGAAGGAATCAGCGCGCATGAGCGGCCCGGCGGCGGCATCCTCAAAGCTGACCCCGAGCGCGAGCATCAAAGGTCGGGAGCGGTAATACACGCCGAGGCCATCGTGGGCATCGGTGAGGCGCAGTCCAAGGAGGATCTGCGCCAGATCGTGACCGCGTGCCGAGAACTGGTAGAGCACCTTGCGCTCGGGCACGAGGCGCGTTTCCTCGATCTCATCGAGGGCGCGTGAGGCGTGAAGCAACGTCGCGACGCGGCGCCAGTCCACCTCGGGGGTGGGCGCCGCGCCCTCGCGGGCAGGACGCGCAATCGCTGCGGGCCGGGCACTCATCGTCATCTCGCTAAGAGTCAGGGCCCGCGCAGTTTATGCCCTGAGAGCCTTCAGTCAACACGAGCGCTCGGTGGCTCACGAATAGGTTCGGCACGCCGCGGCGGGGCGGCCGGCGGATGGTGCTCGCATTCGCAGCTCGCGGTGTCCGGGCCTGCGAACCAGAATGCGGACGCCGGCAGCTCGATGTCCGCGTGTTTCCAGGCCACCTCAAACGACTGCGCGACCCGCGCCGCTTCGCGCGCGCGGCCCTCGGCACGCAGCGCAGCTTCAAGACCGTAGAGCGCCCAGCCGTTCTCGGGGTTGCGCCGCAGATCCTCGCGGTATACCCGCTCCGCCTGCGCTGCCTGACCCTCGATAAGCAGCTGCGCACCAAGAAGGTGACGCGCGGGAAAAAACCACTCGGCGGGCTCGTTATAAGGGAGCCGGTCTTCTGCGGCGACCGCCTGCTCGAGGAGTGTGATCGCCTGCAGGCCCTCGTTGCTCGAGGCGGCAATGCGCGCGGCTACGATTGGCACAGCGACCGCGAGAACTCCGACGAGGGTATCGTCTTTGTCCGCGGCGGCATTCTCGGCGTCCGCGAAACGCTTGAGTTCCTCGAGCGTGCTTTGTGCTTCGGCAAGCCGCCCGCGCGCGGCGAGCGCTACGCCACGTCCATAGAGATAGCCGGCCGTGAGTCCACGCGCACGGGTATCCGGCGGCCCGAGCGCGATCAGCTCGTCCCAAAGTCCGAACCGCACGAGCGCGGCGTACTGCGCGCTCAGTGTCCAGCCCGTGCTGCCCATCGCGAGCAGCATCGGCAGCGGCATGACGCCAACTCCCTCCTGCACCGCGTTCAGAGTCTCGGCCTTGCGGCCCTCCATCGCCGCCGCGTACGCGAGGAAGTCGTAGTTATGGCCGAGATACATGACGTAGAAATCGGGCGCTTCCGTTGCGGCAAAGTAGGCGTGATCCGCAACCACTCCACGGCGGTTGGCCTCGGCGGCCGCTTCGTAACGCCCGACGCGCTGGAAGATGTGGGCCGGCATGTGCTCGAGATGCCCGGCCGCGGGCATGAGTCCCTTGAGCCGCTCGGCCGAGGCGAGCGCCTTTTCGGGGTGCGGTGAGGCCTCCATGACGTGGATGTAGTAGTGATTGGCGCCCGGGTGATCAGGCGCACGCCGCAAGACCGATTCGAGGCGCGCCTCGATATCGAGTGTCCCCGCCACCGGCTGTCCATCCGCGGTCCAGAGTTTCCAGGCATGAACGGTCATCTGTGCCTCAGCGCAAAGCGTCTGCACGTCGAGATCGTCGGGGAATCGACCGGCCACCTCGAGCATCGCGCTCGCGTAAGCGTTCAGGATGCGCTCGATGTCGCTAGGCGCCGGCGGATCGGGGGCGGGATAGCGCGTGGCGAGCGCTGTGATCAGCGCCTGCTCGACGGCGGAGGCGTTCGCCGCGCGCTGCTTCGCCTCCTGCAGCGCATCCCAGGCCAGCTGCGCGCGCACTGCCTCGATCTTGAGCACGTTGTAGTTCGGGCCGACGGTGAGCGCGACGCCCCAGTAACAAGCGGCGCAGCCCGGGTCGAGCTCCGTGGCCTTGGCAAAGGAGCGCGTCGCCTCGTCGTGGTTGAACGCCCACAGAAGTCGCATGCCCTGATCGAAGTACTGCTGCGCAAGCGGGGATGAGGTGGTCACGGTGCGGTGGTAGTTGCCGAGGTCGGCGAAAAGCCGCGCCCCCCTCGCCCACTCGGCGACGCTCGCCGGTGGGTGCTGCGACGCGTGCTCGTTCGTAAAGGGCACGTTGGTCGCGGCGGCACTTACCGACGCAATCAGCATCACGATCATCGCCGCGGCGCTCGCGGCAATGTGGTTCTCAGGCGCCCTTCTGATACGTCCCGACAAGCTCCGCCTCGGCGAGCACGTGTGGCTTCAGTGCGTTGAGCAATTCAGTTTTGGTCGGTTTTGCCAGCCCAGTAAGCACCGAGTCGAGCGCGTAGAGTTTGTGAAAGTAGCGGTGACGGCCGATCGGCGGGCATGGACCACCGTAGCCCGTGCGCTTCCAGTCATTAAGTCCCTGCACCGCTCCCTCGGGCATGCCCCGGCGCGCGGCATCTTCCGGCAAAGACTGCGCGGACGCCGGGAGGTTGTGGACCACCCAGTGCACCCAGGTCATCTTCGGCGCGCGCGGGTCTGGCGCATCCGGGTCGTCCACGATGAGTGCGAAGCTCTTGGTGCCTCGGGGGGCACCCGACCATTGCAGCGGCGGTGACAGATCCGCCCCTTCGCAGGTGTAGTGCTTCGGGATCGCGCCGTTTTGCGTGAACGCGGATGAAGTCAGGGTGAGGCTCATGGCAGGAGAGTCCTCCGGCTCAAAAAGTGCAGATGCCGCTCGTGGTGCGAAATTCTAACCGATCCGCGCCCGCCGATTGACTCTGCGCTCCCCCGTACGGGGTGCTGCGCGCTGGGCGTCGCAGGAGGTAGTCTCTGCGCAAAGCTCTGGGCCCCCGAGCGGTACACAGCGCACTCACGTCCATGTTCGACAAGGAAACCGCCAACCTGCTCGCAAGATACAAGGCGTGGGCGGATCAGCTCACGTTTGATGCGGTTGCCTCTCTCCCACCGGGCGAAGTCACCCGCGAGCGTCCGACGCATTTCAAGAGCATCATCGGCACCCTCAATCACACTTACGTGGTCGATCTCATATGGCAGGCGAATCTTGAGGGCCGGCCGCATGGGTTCAGCGCGCGCAACCTCGTTTTGCATCCGGAGCTCCCTGCGCTCTGGCTCGCTCAGCAGAAAGCGAACGAGTGGCTGATCGCCTGGGCTGCGGGGCAGTCAGCCTCGAGCCTGCAAGAGATCGTCACGTTTCGGCTCGTGTCCGGAAAGAAGGGCAGCATGACACGTGCGCAAATCCTCATGCATATCGTCAATCACGCGACCTATCACCGCGGCTGGGTCAGTGACCTCTTTTTTCAGATTCCCGCAAAGCCGCCGACCACCGACTGGAATGTCTTCCTGAGCGACGCGGCGATGCCTTGAAATGCGCCTGAACTCGCGCACGCGGTGACTACGAGAAGCGCTCCCATGCGGCTTGTCGCGATACGCCCAATGACTTGCCAATAAGGTCCCAGCTGACGCCGCGCCCGCGCAGCGTGTCGATTTGCATCTGCAGTACCTGCCGCGTGGCCTCGACGGTTGCCAGACACGACCCGAGATGATCCAAGAGCTCCTTATCGCTCATCACCTGCCAGCCCGAAAACGAAGACGGTGTCGCTTCCAGGATTTTGTTGCAGACGCCAACACACGCATCGCAGATGTATCCGCGCGCGCCGGCGATGAGCCGCGATACCTGCTCGTCTCTCTTGCCACAAAAGGTACAGCGCAGCCTGCGACGCCTTCGGCCGAGAACCATGGCTGGACTCCACTTGTCAAGCTTACCTTGACAGTGTTACGCGGGCGGCAGGTACCGTCAAGCGATCCCCCGACCGGTGCGATGGCTAAGAGACCGGATAAGGATCGTCTGCGAAGATCCGCTCGTGGTAGCCCTTGCTGCCGACCTCGAGCGAGAGCGGGCTGCGAAAGTTCCGGCCCATTCTCAGGCAGCGCAGCACATGGGCGAAATCGTAGTTTGGTTGCCAACCGAGCTCGCGGCGGGCGAGCTGATTGTCGTACACGCGGTCGATCTTGCGAAAGAGCCGCCAGCGGCGCGCCGCGAACAGCGCTTCAGATTCCGGAAACAGCCGACGCACGACGGCCGCTGCATCCGAGCGCAATTGCGCGAGATCTTTCGGCGCAAATGGCGTCGTCGCCGAAATGACGTAGCGCGCGAAGCCGATGTTCCTGGCACGTTCAAGCGCGAGGAGGTGCGCACTGACGACATCCTCGAGGTCCACCCTGCGGTACAGCAGCTCGTTGGCCTGCACGTTTGGAAGTTCGTAGACATTGCCCACCGCGGCGTCGTCGTCCGTCTCGGGGAAGAATCGCGAGGTGCGCAATACGATGACGGGCAGACCATGGCGATGATGAAAAAGCTCACCGAGACTTTCGGCCATGAGTTTCGTGACGCCGTAGATATTCTTCGGCTTCGGCGCCAGATTCTCGTTTGCCCAGACGGCTGGTTGACCTGCATCGGGCGTGAGTGCTGCGCCGAAGGCGCTCGTGGTGCTCGTGTAGATAACGCAGTCGACGCCCGCCGCCACGGACTCCTCGAGCAGTACCAGCGTCCCGTTGACGTTCGTATCGACGAAGTCCTGAGCCGAACGAGTTCCAAGGTGCGGCTTGTGTAGCGATGCGGCATGCACTACCGCATGCACCCCGCGCAGGCTCTCTTTCACGAAGGCGCGATTGCAGATCGATCCCACGCACTCGGTGAACGGGGATGGCCGCATGTCGAGGCCAACAACCTCGCGTTGCAAGCCACGCAAGGTGCGAACGAGCGCTTCGCCGAGGTGGCCAGCGCTGCCGCTGACGAGAATGGTCATCTAAGTCGCGCTCCAGAGGCGGCGCAGGCTGCCCGCCCGCAGCCTGCGCTCACCGGTCAGGCCCACCGCGTGGCGGCTGCGATCGCCGCGGGCGAACCGCGATGCTCCCTGCGCGCATGATAAGCGCTGAGCTCAGGTCGGTTCACCTTCGCGACGGCAACCGCGACCGCGTGGGCGACGCAATCGTGGTACCCAGGCCGGGGAAGTTTGCTTCCTGTGCGCGCAGCCGGCTGGCACACCTCCTCGGCGGCTCGGGTGATACGCCCGTAGAGAATAGCGACATCCTCTGCGTTCGTGAGGTTGAGGTCGCGGTAGGACACCACTGCTGAGGGTGGGAACAGCGCATCGCTACCGGCGAATGCCAGACCGCTGCCGAGCGCGAGTACAAGCAACACGCCGAAATACTGCAAATTCAAGGTCGTCGAGGTTTTCATGGTAACTCTCCTTGGTTCAAACAGACTCCGTGACGGTCAATGTCCGAGCGGCGGCATCTCAGCAGCGCAGCCGAATCTCATCCACCCGCTTCTTGCGTTGCCGTGCGCTCAGGGACGAACGCGACTCTACGGACACTTCCGCGAATTCACCCGGCACAGTTGGCGGGCTGCAAGTGGGAACTGTTTGGATTGCGGGCGGTACAGAAAGACCACGAACCGGCGCGCCTTCCACGGAGGCCGGGGAACGGCGGCGGCTCGCGGGAGCAGCGGGATCGCCGCAGCCCGCGTGTTAGCATCTGTTTGGCATGCGCACCTTGTTTTTCACTGCGTGCCTCGTTTGCTGCGCAGGGGCAGACGGTGCACCCCCCGAGGGCGCAGACTCCTTCGAGCAATTGAAGTCACTCGCAGGCGAGTGGGAGGCGGATCTGCCGGGTTGTGGGAAGCTGACAAATTCGATCCGGCTGATATCGAACGGCAAAGCGATCGAGGAGACGATCGGCACGTCGTAAGGCTGGAAACGACCCCCGCTCAAAAGCGGACAGAATCCCCTCGGTTTCAATTTCGTCGGCGCGACCAATCCCCACAGTTCCGCCGCGCCGCACATGCGGCAGGTCGTGCTGAGGTTCATCGACCGCGATTATTTTTCGGAAAAATGGACCAAGAGCGAGAACGGCCGCGATACCGTCTTCGGCCTGAATTTCACACGACGCTGAGCCGCGCCACCCCTCAGCTGCTCCAGCCCCGGCCCGATGCCGCAAGCCGCTCAAGAAGTGGCGCGGGTCGCCAGCGCTCACCGTGCGTCGGCGCGAGCCGCTGCATCGTCGCCACCACGCGCATGAGTCCCGCCTGTTCGGCCCAGTACATCGGCCCGCCGCGCCAGGCGGGGAAACCATAACCGTAGACATAGACGATATCGACGTCGCTAGCGCGCAGTGCAATCCCCTCCTCCACGATGCGTGCGCCCTCGTTCACGAGCGGATGGAGCAGGCGATCGAGAATCTCCTCGTCAGCAATCACACGCCGCTTGATGCCGAGATCGCGCGACACGCCTTCGATCAGCGAGAGCACCTCGGGATCAGAAATCCGCGTGCGGCCCTCGTAGCGGTAGAAACCCTTGCCGGTTTTCTGTCCATAGCGCCCCTGGGCGACCAAGCGCTCGAGGATCGGCGACCAGCGCTCGTCCGCAGGCAGCTTGCGGCCCTTGCGGACGGCAAAGCCGACATCGTTGCCGGCGAGATCGCGCATCGCGAGCGGTCCCATCGCAAAGCCGAACCCCTCGATCACCCGATCGATCTGTTCGGGCGTCGCGCCCTCCTCGAGGAGAAACTCGGCTTCCGAGCCGTAGAAGGCCACCATGCGGTTACCGATGAAGCCATCGCAGTTGCCTGCGAGCACCGCGATCTTGCCGAGCGTCTTGCCAAGCGCCATGACGGTGGCGATGGTCTTAGGCGATGTTTGCTTGCCGCGTACGTTCTCGAGGAGCTTCATGATGTTCGCGGGACTGAAAAAATGCGTGCCGACAACCTGCTCGGGGCGGCCCGTGGCGGAGCCGATCCTATCGATGTCGAGGGTCGAGGTGTTGGTGGCGAGAATCGCCTCGGGCTTCGCGACCTTATCGAGCTTCCCGAACACCGAGCGCTTGGTGTCCATGTCCTCGAACACCGCTTCGATGATGATGTCCGCGTCCTTGAGCGCTTCGTACTCGGTGACCGGGCGGATGAGCGCGAGTGCCTGATCGGCGCGCTCCTGCGTGAGGCTCCCGCGCGTAACCGAAGCGCCGTAGTTTTTCCTGATGACGCCGACACCGCGATCGAGCGCCTCTTGGGACACCTCGAGCACCGCGACCGGGATGCCGGCATTCGCGAAGTTCATGGCGATGCCCCCGCCCATGGTGCCAGCGCCGATGACCGCGGCGCGCTTGATCGGCAGGGGCTGAATGTCGGGGGGGAGCCCTGGGATCTTGCGTGCCTCGCGTTCGGCGAAAAAGACGTGCACGAGTGCCCGGCGCTGTGGACTGTCGCGGCACTCGATGAAGTACTCGCGTTCGCGCTTGAACGCTTCCTCCTTCGGCAAGGTTACCGCGGCCTCGATGGCATCGATGATTTTCCAGGGTGCGAGTTGCCCGCGCGCCTTCGGTTCGAGTTGCTTGCGGAACTGCGCGAAGAGCTCAGGGTTCACCGCGCGGATGCGTCCGGTGACATCGGCGGCGATGCGCAGCGGCCGCCGCTCGCGCACGACCTGGCGGGCGAAGGCGAGCGCACCGTTTGGCAGATCATCAACCAGCGCATCGAGAATTCCCAT